>JBFGFQ010000009.1:0-25882 GCA_041579495.1 Nocardioides sp. | reverse complement strand
GTGGTCGCCGGGCGCTCGTAGAGGACCTCGGGCGGACCCAGCTGCTCGATGCGCCCGGCGTTCATCACCGCGACGGTGTCGGCCATCGTCATGGCCTCCTCCTGGTCGTGGGTGACGTGCACGAAGGTCAGCCCGACCTCGGTCTGGATCCGCTTGAGCTCGATCTGCATCTGCCGGCGCAGCTTGAGGTCGAGCGCACCGAGGGGCTCGTCGAGCAGCAGCACCCGGGGCTGGTTGATCAGCGCCCGCGCCAGCGCCACCCGCTGCTGCTGGCCGCCGGACAGCTGGGCGGGGCGCCGGTCGGCCAGGCCCGTGAGCTCGACCAGGTCGAGCATCCGCTCGACGTCCTCGGCGACCTGCTTGCGCCCGCGCCGTCGCAGCCCGAAGGCGACGTTGGCGGCGATGGTGAGGTGCGGGAAGAGCGCGTAGCTCTGGAAGACGGTGTTGACCGGGCGCTTGTAGGGCTTGAGGTGGGTGATGTCGTCGGTGCCGAGCGTGATCGTGCCGGCGGTCGGCTCCTCGAGGCCGGCCACCATCCGCAGCGTGGTGGTCTTCCCGCACCCCGAGGGCCCCAGCAGGGCGAAGAAGGACCCCTGGGGCACCGTCAGGTCGAGGTCGTCGACCGCCGTGAACGTCGCGAAGCGCTTGGTCAGGCCGCTCAGCACCAGGTCGGCGCCGGCTCCCTGCGGTCCGCTCCCCTGGCTCATCGTGCCCCCGCTCGGGACGCTCGTCCGGGTCGCCATCAGGCTCCGATCACCCGGGCGAAGTCCTTGTCGTACTGCTGCCGCGTGGACTCGTCGAGCTCCATGAACCCGTAGGCGTTCGCCAGGAAGTCCTCGTCGGGGAAGATCAGGGGGTTGTCGACGAGCGACGGGTCGACCTGCTCCATCGCCTCCTGGGCACCCTCGACGGGACAGATGTAGTTGACCCAGGCGGCCAGCTGGGCGGCGATCTCGGGCTGGTAGTAGAAGTCCATCAGCGCCTCGGCGTTGGCCTTGTGCTCGGCCTTGTTGGGCACCAGCATGTTGTCGGACCACAGGGAGAGGCCCTCCTCCGGCACCACCCACTTGATGTCGGGGTTGTCGTACTGCATGGCGATGACGTCGCCCGACCACGCCTCGCAGGCCACCACGTTGCCGGCGTTGAGGTCGCGGATGTAGTCGTTGCCGGTGAACCGGCGGATCTGCCCGGAGCCGACGTACCCCTCGAGCCGGCCGAGCGCCCCCGACCACTGCTCCTCGGTGAAGTCCTCGGGGTCGGCGCCCTCGAGCAGCAGCATGAAGAGCATCGTGTCGCCCATCTCCGAGAGCAGGCTGACCTTGCCCTTGAGGTCGCTGCGGGTCATCAGCTCCTCGAAGCTGCCGACCTCGCCCGTGTACTTGGCGTTGTAGGCGATGCCGGTCAGCCCGCTCTGCCACGGCACGCTGTAGCTGCGGTCGGGGTCCCAGGTGGGCGAGCGCAGGTCGGCCTTGAGGTTGGCCTCCACGCGCGGCATGGCGCCCATGTCGAGCTCCTGCACCCAGCCCAGCGAGACCATCCGCGCGGCCATCCAGTCGGTGAGCACGATGATGTCGCGACCGATGGGCTCGCACCCGCCGAGCTGGTCCTTGACCTTGCCGAAGAACTCGGTGTTGTCGTTGATGTCGGTGTTGTAGGTGACCGAGATGCCGCTGGTGGTCTGGAACTCCTCGAGCGTGGGCATCTTCTTGCCCTTGCGGTCGATGTACTCGGGCCAGTTCGAGAAGACCACGGCCTTCTCGGCGGCCGAGCGGTCCTCGGAGGTGCAGGAGTCGGCGGTCTGCACCTGGGACTCGGTGCCGCAGGCGGCGAGCAGTCCGGGCACGCCCACCGCCAGGGCCGAGACCGAGGCGCCGCGCAGGAAGGAGCGGCGTCCGACACCGCGCACGCCGGCGGCACGGGCGGCGCGGACGAGCTCGTCGAGGCGGTCAGGATGGACGGTCATCTGGTACCTCCAGGGTGTGGCTGGACTCGGATCGTGTCACCGTCGACACCCCCAGGACAAGGGAAACGGTTGATCTGAAACAAGTCTGCAACGAAATCCATCGTCAATGACGGCGCCCCGCACCGTTCCGTTCCTCCGGCGCCGCGATAGGTTGCTCGCATGAGCCCCCGCAGCGAGCGCGCCTCCACTCCTCTCGACGACGTCTCCAAGGCCATCATCGAGCAGCTGCAGCAGGACGGTCGACGTTCGTACGCCGCCATCGGCAAGGTCGTGGGCCTCTCGGAGGCCGCCGTGCGCCAGCGGGTGCAGCGCCTGGTCGAGGGCGGGGTGATGCAGGTCGTCGCGGTCACCGACCCGCTCGAGCTGGGCTTCGCGCGCCAGGCGATGGTCGGGGTGCGCTGCAGCGGGCCGCTGGAGCCGGTCGCCGACGCCCTGGCCGAGATCGCGGAGGTCGACTACGTCGTCATCACCGCCGGCTCCTACGACCTGCTCGCCGAGGTGGTGGCCGAGAGCGACGAGAGCCTCCTCGAGCTGATCTCGCAGCGCATCCGCACGATCGAGGGCGTGGTGGCCACCGAGACCTTCATGTACCTGCAGCTGCGCAAGCAGACCTACTCGTGGGGTGTGCGCTGAACCCGGCCGACTCCCCCGCCGAGGACTACCGCTCGCTGTCGCTGTGGCACGACACGGCGGGCGACGACTGGGTCCCGCGCAGCCCCCTGGCCGGTGACCTCGACGTCGACGTGGCCGTCGTGGGCGCGGGCCTGACCGGTCTGTGGACGGCGCACTACCTCGCCGAGGCCGACCCGTCCCTGCGGATCGCGGTGCTCGAGGCCGAGGTCGCGGGGTACGGCGCGTCGGGGCGCAACGGCGGCTGGTGCTCGGCGCTCTTCCCCGCCTCCCTCGAGACCCTCGCCGCACTGCCCGGCGCCGCCGGCCGCCCCCACGGGCGCGCCGCGGCCCTGGCCCAGCACGCCGCGATGCGCGGGTGCGTCGACGAGGTCGCCCGCGTGGTGGCCGCCGAGCGCATCGACGCCCAGCTGGCCAGGGGCGGCACCATCGACCTGGCCCGGGGGCCGGCGCAGCTGGCCCGGGCCCGGGCCGAGGTCGCGCACGCCCGCGCCTGGGGTCGTGGCGAGGACGAGCTGCGGCTGCTCGACCGCCCCGGGGCGGAGGCGGTCGTGCGGGCCAGCGGCACCGTCGGCGCGACGTACACGCCCGACTGCGCGGCGCTGCACCCGGCCCGGCTGGTGCGCGGACTGGCGCGGGCCGTGGAGCGCCGCGGGGTGCGGCTCCACGAGCGGACCCGCGTCACGGCCGTCGCGCCCGGCCGCTGCGAGACGCCGTACGGCGTGGTGCGCTCGGACGTGGTGGTGCGGGCCACCGAGGGCTACACGCCGCGGCTGCCCGGTCACGGCCGTGACCTCGCGCCGGTCCACTCGCTGGTGATCGCCACCGAGCCGCTGCCCGACGCGGTCTGGGAGCAGATCGGCCTGGCCGGGCGCGAGACCTTCACCGACCACCGGCACCTGGTCGTCTACGGCCAGCGCACCGCCGACGGGCGGCTGGTCTTCGGCGGCCGGGGCGCGCCGTACCACTTCGGCTCGGCGATCCGGCCCGGCGACGACCTCGACCGTCGCGTCCACGCGCGCCTGCTGGCGACCCTCGTCGACCTGTTCCCGGTGCTGGGGCGCGGGGTGCGGGTCACCCACGCGTGGGGCGGGGTGCTGGGCATCCCCCGCGACTGGTGCGCCTCGGTGGGCATCGACCGCGGCACCGGGCTGGCCTGGGCCGGCGGCTACGTCGGCGACGGCGTGGCCACGACCAACCTCGCGGGCCGCACCCTGCGCGACCTGGTGCTCGGCCGCGACACCGCGCTGACCGCCCTGCCCTGGGTGGGGCACCGCTCGCCCCGGTGGGAGCCCGAGCCGCTGCGCTGGCTCGGCATCAACGCCGGGCTGCGCGCGATGACGGTGGCCGACGCCGAGGAGTCGCTGACCCGTCGCCCCTCCGTGGTGGCGCGCGCCGTCGCGCCGTTGCTGGGATGAGCGGCACCCAGCCGTCCTGAGGGGCCAGGATGGGCCGCATGAGGAAGCTCGCCCTGGTCCGCCGCCCCGGCCCGCGCCTGGCCGACGGCATCGTGACCCACATCGACCGCTCCCCCGTCGACCTCGACCTGGCGCTGCGCCAGTGGCAGGGGTACGTCGCCGCGCTGCACGCCGAGGGCTGGGAGACCGTCGAGGTCGACCCGGCCGACGACTGCCCCGACGCGGTCTTCGTCGAGGACACCGTCGTGGTCTACGACGACCTCGCCGTGATCGCCCGCCCGGGCGCCGACGAGCGCAAGCCCGAGACGCCCGCGACCGAGGACGCCCTGCGCCGCCTCGGCTACCGCATCGCCCGCATCGAGGCGCCCGAGACCCTCGACGGCGGCGACGTGCTCAAGCACGACGGCACCGTGTGGGTCGGGCTCGGCGGGCGCACCACACCGGGGGCCGTCGACCAGCTGCGGGCCCTGCTCGCCCCGCTCGGCGCGCAGGTGGTCGGCGTACCGCTGGCGAAGGTGCTGCACCTGAAGTCGGCCGTCACCGCGCTGCCCGACGGCACCGTCGTCGGCTGGGACCCGGTCGTCGACGACCCCTCGGTGTGGGAGTCCTACCTGGCCGTGCCCGAGGAGCCCGGCGCCCACGTCGTGCTGCTCGACCACGAGACCGTGCTGATGTCGACCAGCGCCCCGCGCACCCGCACGCTCCTCGAGCAGCGCGGGCTGCGGGTGGTCGCGGTCGACATGAGCGAGTACGAGAAGCTCGAGGGCTGCGTGACCTGCCTGTCGGTGCGGCTGCGCGGGGCTCCGACTCCCTGAGCCGCGGGCACCTTCCCGGTTCGTCGATCGGTTGATCAACCTGGGTGCCCGTTGGTCGAACGGTCGACGAATCGGCGACCCGGGGTCCTCGGGGGGCGTCGACCGTAATTGCGTTGCACCCCGTCCGGTCGGCGCCGCACCCTGGTGCCACCAGCAGCACGGCGCCCGGACCGTGCCCGTCGAGAGGAGCGTGACATGTCCACGACTGTCCCCGGCCTGTCCGCAGACCACCCCCTCCTCTCCCGATGGAGCACCCACCGTGACGTACGACGTCCCGCAGCACCCGCTGGACCGCACCTCCCCTGACACCTCGGCCGTCCCCGAGCCCTTCGGCTTCGACTTCCGCCCCCTCGACGACCTCGACGAGGACCAGCGCTGGTCCACCTGGCTGGAGGTCGAGCCGCTCTCGCGCGGTCCCGAGCCCCGCCCCGACTGGGTCGTGACCAGCCAGGCCGCCGTCGACACCGAGCTCGGGGTCCTCAAGACCGGCAAGGAGGCCGACGCGTTCCTGGTCGAGCGCGCCGTCCCCGGCACCCACCCGACCCGTGGACCCCGCGAGCCCGGGCTGTCGGTGGTGATGGTCGCCAAGCGCTACCGCGGCGAGGAGCACCGCTCGTTCCACCGCTCCGACGCCTACACCGAGGGCCGCCGGGTCCGGAACACGCGCGACGCCCGCGCGATGGCCAAGAAGACCGCGCACGGTCGCGCGGTCGCCGCGGGCCAGTGGGCCTGGGCCGAGTGGCAGGCACTGACCCGGCTCTGGACGCTCGGGCTGCCGGTGCCCTACCCCGTGCAGGTCGACGGCACCGAGCTGCTGATGGAGTGGATCACCGTCGAGGGCGAGCACGGGCCCGAGACCGCGCCCCGCCTGGCCCGGACCAGACCCGGCCCGCGACTGCTCGCGTCGTACTGGGAGCAGACCCGCGAGGCGATGGCGCTGATGGTGCAGGACGGCATCGTGCACGGCGACCTGTCGCCGTACAACGTGCTGGCCGCCGGCGACCGGCTGGTCGTCATCGACCTGCCGCAGGTCGTCGACCTGGTCGGCAACGTCAACGGGATGGACTTCCTGCTGCGCGACTGCCGCAACATGGCCACCTGGTTCCGGGCGCGGGGGCTCGACGTGGACGAGCACGACCTGTTCGGCGACCTGGTGGCGCACGCCTTCTGACGAGGGCGTGCCTCAGCCCAGCACGGTGCGGGTGCTGGCGGCGTTCACCGGACGGATCCGGGAGAACGCCGCCAGGTCGATCTTCAGCCCCGTGTGCTCGCCGACGTAGGTGACCGGGTCGCGGTCGTGGTCGACACCACCGTCCTCGACCGCGGCGATGATCGCGGCCAGGAAGCAGCCGGCGATCGGGCCGTTCTTGAACTGGTTGCCGCTGGTGCCCATCGCCACGTAGAACCCGTCGGCGTCGGTGCGGTCGTAGATGGGCGTCCAGTCGTCGGCGACGTCGTAGACCCCGACGACCCCGCAGGGCCGGTTGGGCACCCGCAGCTCTGGCAGCCGCCGCGCTGCCCGGGTCACCTGGGACTCGTAGCGCGCCAGGGTCACGTGGTCGTCGACGGTGTCCGGGTCCTCGACCCAGTCGAAGGGGTCGCACGCGGGCTCGGTGCCGCCGACGACCCAGGCCTGCTGCGGGCCGGGTCGCATGTAGGTGCCGAGGTCGATGTCGAAGACGCCCGGGCCCGGCGCGTCGTCGGTGCCGTACCCCGCCGGCCGGGTCACCTGGTGCACCTCCTGGCGCAGCGGCCGGACGCCGACGGTGAACTCCGCCCCGATGCCCGCCATCTCGTTGAAAGCCCCCGACCAGGGGCCGGCCGCGTTGACCACCACCGGCGACTCCGCCCGGCGCCCGTCGGCCAGGGTGAGGTGCCACGTCGCGCCGCGACGCTCGACGGCCACGACCCGGGCCCGGTACGCCGTCGTCGCGCCGTGCAGGCGCGCCGCGACGGCGAGGTTGTCGGCGGCCAGCCGCGGGTCGTCCATGTAGCCGGCGTCGGGCGTGAGGATCGCCCCCAGCCGCGCCGGTGCGTCCTCCCAGAACGCGTCGTCGGCGACCGGCTTGTTGGGCCAGTAGGCCCCCGTGTCGAGGTGCGGGAACCGGTCCGAGAGCTCGTCGGGCCCCAGGTGCTCGCACGGCACCCCGGCGGCCCGCAGGAGCCGCATGCCCTCCTCGTGGGGCACAGCCGGCACGTCGAGGTGCAGCATCCCGGTGCGGTGGAAGCGCGCGAGCACCGGCGGGTCGGCCAGCGGCTCGAAGCCCGGGAGCCCGAGGTGCTCGGCCCACCGCTCCCACATGAACTTGGCCTCCCACGACGTCGCGACCGTGTCGTAGGTCGAGTAGAGGAACCGGATCACCGCGCTCGAGGCGCTCGTGGAGCCGTGCCCGGGCCCACCCGCCTTGTCGAGGACGAGCACGTCGCGACCGGCGCGCGCCAGCTCGAGCGCGACGGCCGATCCGATGACGCCGGAGCCGACGACGACGGCGTCAGCGGTCAGGGTGGTGGTCACGGGTCTCTCCCTGGTGGTCGGGTGGTGGTCGGGCGGGTGGGTCAGGCGTCGACGACGATGTCGCCGTCGGGGGTGGAGCAGCAGGGCAGGAACTTGTCCTGGGCGATCTCGCGGGGGCGGATGCCGCCCCGGTGGACCATGTCGACCCGCCCCGAGAGCAGGGTGGACTTGCAGGTGCCGCAGAGGCCCTCGGCGCACGACGACGGCAGGCGGACGCCGGCCTCCTGGGCGGCGGCCAGGACCGTCGTGCCGGGAGGGCACAGCACCTCACGGCCGCTGCGCCCGAAGCGCACCCGCGCAGCCGGGACGTCGGTGGCGACCGGAGCGGCGGCAGGTGCCACGGTCACCGGCGATCCGGGCGCGCCGAGCACGAAGCTCTCCTCGTGGCAGCGCCCCGGGTCGGCCCCCAGCTCGGCGAGCACCGAGCGCACGCCGGCCATGTAGCCGGGTGGCCCGCAGGTCAGCACCTCACGCCCGGTCGCGTCCGGCACCGCGGCGAGCAGCATCGTCGCGTCGAGGCGGCCCCGCGGCCCGAGCCAGGTGCCGGGCCGGCCGGGGCCGTCGTCCTCGCACACCCACACGACCCGCAGGCCGTCGTTGGTGGCGGCCAGGTGCTCGAGCTCGTCGCGGCGGACCAGGTCGTCGGGGGTGCGCGCGCTGTGCACCACGACGACGTCCAGGGCCCCGGCACCGAGCTCGGCGAGGTCGGCCATGGTGCGCACCGTGGCCAGGGTCGGGGTGATGCCGCTGCCGGCCGAGAGCAGCAGGTAGCGCGCGGCCGGGTGGGCGGTGACGGTGAACCCGCCGCGCGGCCCGCTGACCCGCACCCGCTCGCCCGGCGCGAGCCGGTCGTGCAGGTACGGCGACAACCCGCCGCCCTCGACCCGCTTGACGGTGATGCTCAGCAGGTGCGGCCGGGTCGGCGGCGACGAGATCGTGTAGCAGCGCTCGACGTGCTGCCCGTCGACGTCGACGCCCAGGGTGAGGAACTGGCCCGGACGGAAGGCGAAGGTCGTCGGCCGGGTGGGGGCGAGGACCAGGGACACGACGTCGTGGGTCTCCCGCACCCGGGCCCGCAGCACCAGCTCGGTGTCGAGGTCGAGCTCGTCGCCGAGCAGCCCGTCGCCCAGGGGGTGCGGCTCGCGCGCCGCGTCGGGCACGACCCGCAGGGCCGGGGCGACCGCGGCCGCCGCCTCGGCGTCGGGGCACGGGTAGGGCTGCCGGCTCATCGTGCGGCCTCCTCGCGCACCCGCGCCTCGTACCAGGCGACGAAGGCCTCCACCTGCTCCTCCGCCTCGGAGTAGGGGCCCGGCTCGTAGCCGGGGTCGGCCACTCCGGCCTGGGTGAGCGCCACGAACGCGGCATCCTGCTCGTTGGTGGCCCGCCAGGTCGCGGTGAGGCTCTCGACGTCGTAGTCGACACCCTCGACGGCGTCCTCGTGGACCAGCCAGGTGGTGCGCACCAGCGTGCGGTCGACGGCGACCGGCAGCGCCGCGAACGTCACGACGTGGTCGGCCTGGGCGTGGAACCACATGTTGGGCTGGGTGTGCAGGCCCAGCCGGCCCAGCCGCGCGTCGGGCAGGTCGCCGAGCAGACGTCGTACGAGACGGGTGCCGTCGGGGCTGAAGGACTCCCCCGCGCCGTCGAGCGGCTCGCGCTGGAGCCGGAAGCCGACCGGCCGGCCGAGGTCCTCCACCAGCGCGTGCGGCAGGCCGAGCTCCTCGCTGCGCCTCTCGAGGTCGACCTGGGCCAGCAGGTAGCGGTCGTGGTCGGCGCGCAGCCGCTCGGGCACCTGGTGCTCGGCCAGCCCCCAGGTCGGGAAGAGCGAGCACAGGAGCTCGGGGTGGCCGTCGCAGTGGTAGCACTCGCGGTTGTTCTCCATGGTGAGCTTCCAGTTGCCGCGCTCGACGAGGTCGGTCTGCGCGGCCACCTTGGTGCGGGCCAGCTGGTGCGGGGCGACGTACGGCGCCACCACCCGCGCGACGTCCTCGATGTCGGCGGGCGGCTCGCCGGCCAGGCAGAGGAACAGCAGCCCGGCGACCTCGCGCAGGTGGACCGGGCGCAGCCCGAGCCCCTGCCGCTCGGCGGTGGGCGGCAGCTGGGGGGCGTGCAGCAGGCGGCCGTCGGTGCCGTAGGTCCAGTGGTGGTAGCCGCACACGATGTTGCCGACGCAGCCGTGGGACTCCGTGACCAGCCGCGATCCCCGGTGGCGGCAGACGTTGCGGAACGCCCGCAGCCGACCGTCGTCGTCGCGCAGCACCACCACCGAGGCGCTGCCGAGGTCGACGGTGAGGAAGTCGCCCTCCTCGGGGACCTCCGCGACCGAGCCGACGAAGATCCACTGCCGCTGCCAGACCAGCCGCAGGTCGAGCTCGTGCAGGGCGGGGTCGGTGTAGCAGGCGCCGGGCAGCGAGTGCCGCGCCGGGCGCGTGTCGAGGAGGTCCAGCAACCGACCCGCATCGAGCCGGGGCGACGTGGCGGTGAGCGTCATGGTTCCTCCTGCGCGGGATAGGTCAGACGGTGACGCACAGCCGGAGCGCGTCGTAGATGGCGGCGTGGATGTTGCGGCTGGCGACGGCGTCACCGATCCGGAAGAGCTGGTAGCGGCCGTCGGGGTTGGTCGCGACCTCCTGGGGCCGGCCGCCGAGCAGGGCGGGGTGGTCGACCTCGCCGAGGTTGCGCGAGCCGGGCACGAGGTCGAGGTAGAGCTCGTCGTTGGGCAGGGTGCCGTGCTCGACGACGACGTGCTCGACCGCGCGCTCCTCGACCGTGTCGGCGTAGTCGCTGCCCAGGACGGCCACCAGCCGACCGTCCTCCTCGGGAGCAGCGCGCCGCACCGAGAGCAGCCTCCGCGCCACGCCCAGGCGTACGCCGTGCTCGGCGAAGGCACGCAGGTAGGCGGGGCTGTTCATGGCGCCGACCGAGATCCCGATCATCCGCTCCGGGGTGACCAGCTCGACCCGCGCGCCGAGGCGGGCGAGGTGCTCGGTCGCGTCGAGGGCGGGCTCGCCGCCGTGGTCGTCGAAGACCAGCACCCGCTCGCCGGCACGCGGACCGGAGCCGCCGAGCACGTCCCAGGTGTCGAGCACGAGGTCCTCCCCCGGCCCGGCCACCGAGCGGTCGGGCACGCCACCCGTCGCCACCACCACGAGGTCCGGCTCCTCGGCGAGCACGGTGGCCGGCTCGGCGTACACGCCGTAGCGGACGTCGACCCCCGTGTGCTTGAGCTCGGCGACGCGCCACTCCACGATCCCGATGAGGTCGCGGCGGCGCAGCGTCGAGGAGGCCAGCAGCAGCTGACCGCCCGGGCGGTCGGCCGCCTCGAGGAGCACGACGTCGTGGCCGCGCTCCCCCAGCACCCGGGCGGCCTCGAGGCCGGCCGGGCCGGCGCCGACGACCACGGCCCGCCGACGCCGCCCGAGCGTGGGTGTGATGACGTGCGGCAGCGACTGCTCGCGACCGGTCGCGGGGTTGTGGACGCACTTGGCGTCGCCCGACTCGTAGATCGCGTCGAGGCAGTAGCTCGCGCCCACGCAGGGCCGCACCCTGTCCTCCTCGCCGCGGGCCACCTTGGCGACCAGGTGCGGGTCGGCGAGCTGGGGCCGGGTCATCCCCACCAGGTCGAGCAGGCCGTCGCGGATGGCGTGCCGTGCGGTCGCGACGTCGCCGATCCGCGCCGCGTGCATCACCGGCACCCCCAGGGCCCGCCGGACGCTGCCGGCGAGCTCGAGGAACGGCGCCGAGGCCGTGCCCATCGACGGGATCGTCGCCGCGAGCCGGGCGTCGCTGTCGAGGCCGCCCTTGATGACCGAGAGGAAGTCGATGCCGTGCTCGAGGTAGCGCCGCGCGATCGGCAGGGTGTCCTCGAGACCGAGCCCGGCGGGCAGGTCCTCGTCCATCGCCATCCGGAGGCCGACGACGAAGTCGGGACCGACGGCCGCGCGCACGGCGTCGAGCACCCGCAGGGGGAAGACCAGCCGGGCCTCGGGGTCGCCGCCGAAGGCGTCGGTGCGCAGGTTCGTCGCCGGGGAGGCCCACGCGTCGAAGAGGTGGCTGTAGGACTCGATCTCGATGCCGTCCAGGCCGGCGGCCTGGCAGCGGGCGGCCGCGTCGGCGTAGTCGCGCACGATCCGGTCGACGTCCCAGGCCTCGGCGACCTTCGGGAACGAGCGGTGCTGGCGCTCGCGCAGACGCGAGGGGTAGACCAGCGGCAGCCAGTCGCCGCTGGTGCTGCTGGTGCGCCTGCCGAGGTGGGTGACCTGGCACATCACGGCGGCGCCGGCCTCGTGGACGTCGTCGCAGAGCCGGCGCAGCCACGGCACCACGTCGTCGCGGTAGAGCAGCATGTTGCCGAACGCCGGCGGGCTGTCCGGCGAGACGACCGCGGAGCCGCCGATCATGGTCAGCCCGACGCCGCCCCGGGCCTTCTCGAGGTGGTAGAGCCGGTAGCGGTCCTTCGGCATCCCGTCCTCGGTGTAGGCGGGCTCGTGCGACGTGCTGACCACGCGGTTGCGCAGCGCGACCCCGCGGAGCTGGTACTCCTCCAGGAGCGGGTCCATCCGGTGCACACCGCCATCGTGTGCCCACACAAGAGAAAGCAAAAGCGCACGTTCTGACCGCCGATCGTGCAATCTGGTTGCATGATCGATCGTCGACTACGGGTGCTGCAGGTCGTCGCGGAGCACGGCACCATCTCGAAGGCTGCCGAGCACCTGGGCTACACCCCCTCCGCGGTCTCGCACCAGATGCGGACCCTGGCCCGCGACGTCGGCGTGCGCCTGCTCGAGCCGGACGGGCGCCGGGTCCGGCTGACCCCGGCTGCGCTGACCCTGCTGGCGCGCAGCAGCGACCTGCTCGGGCTCTGGGAGGAGATCCGCACCGACGTGCTCGACACCTCCGCCTCGGGCATCGGCCAGCTGCGCCTGGCCGGCTTCTCGACCGCGGCCTCGGTGCTGCTGCCGTCCGTCGCCGCGGAGGTGATGCGGGTCTTCCCCCGTTCGACGGTACGGATCATCGAGGCGGACCCCGAGGTCTGCTTCGAGATGCTGCTCGCCGAGCGCGTCGACCTGGCGGTGGTCGTGGCCACCGACGTCCTCCCCTCGATCGACGACCCGCGCTTCGAGCAGCAGCTGCTCATGGAGGACAGCCTCGACCTCCTCGTGCCGGTCGGGCACCGGTTGGCCGGCCGGTCCTGGATCGCGCTCACCGAGGTGGCGGGCGAGCCGTGGATCATGGACCGGCCCGGTCGCCCGTACCACCACATGGTCAGCACGGCCTGCGCCGCGGCGGGCTTCACCCCGCACCAGGTGCACGAGGTCACCGAGTGGGACACCGGGGCCGCGCTGGTCACGGCCGGGTTCGGGGTGGCCCTGGTGCCGCGGCTGGCTCGGCTGCCCGCCGACACCGAGCTGGTGCGCGTCCCGCTGCGCGGCGGGGCGAGCCCGGTGCGCCACGTGCGCACCAGCGTGCGCCGTGGCACCCCGGGACAGCCCGAGATCGCGCTGGCGCTGGCCGAGCTGCGACGGGTGGCCGCCGCGGTGGACCGCGGCGACCCGGGTGCTGGATAGGTTGCCCGGGTGAGACACACACGGGGCCGGACCGTCGACATCACCTCCCTCGACGAGCTCGACCACCGGTTGCGGGAGGGGGCGCACACCCTCTCGGGCTGGCGGGTGCACTCGGTCGACCTCAGCGAGCGGGGGGCCGAGCTGGGTCGCTGCCGGCTCGCCGGGGCCACCTTCCTGGCCTGCCGCTTCGCCGAGGGCGACGCCCAGCGCGCGGAGGCCGCCGGGGCCCTGGTGCTGCCCCGCATCCCCGACGTGCCGGTCGACGTCTACCGCACGGACCTCTACACCGCCCACGAGCTCTTCGACGCCCTGCGCTGGACCGAGTCGGTCGACGGGCGCGCCTACGCCTGGGCGGAGGACGCCGGCGCCGGCGACGCCCTGGCCCGCACCCTGCACGACCACGCCGTCGACGTCGCCCTCGACCGCTGGCGCCAGGACCGCCGGGTCGTCGGGGTGATGGGCGGCCACGCCGCCTCGAGGGGCACGCCGCTCTTCGCCGACGCCGCGCGGCTCGGGCACCGGCTCGGCGCGGCCGGGCTGACGGTGGCCACCGGGGGCGGGCCCGGGGCGATGGAGGCCGCGAACCTCGGGGCCCGACTCTCCTCCCGCGACGACGCGGCGCTCGAGGCGGCGCTGGAGATGCTCGCCGCGGTGCCGTCGTACCGGCCCTCGGTCGACGCCTGGGTGCTCTCGGCCTTCGACGCGGTGACGGCGCTCGACCCCGCCGAGGCCGACGGTGGTCCGGTCGACAACCTCGGCATCCCCACCTGGCACTACGGTCACGAGCCGCCGAACGTCTTCGCCACCGCGATCGCCAAGTACTTCCGCAACGCCACCCGCGAGGCGATCCTGCTCGAGGTCTGCGACGCCGGCATCGTGTTCCTGCCCGGGGCCGGCGGCACCGTGCAGGAGGTCTTCCAGGACGCCTGCGAGAACTACTACGCCGACGAGGCCTCGGTGGCGCCGATGGTGCTCGTCGGGCGCGAGCACTGGACCGTCGACCTGCCCGCCTGGCCGCTGCTGGAGGCGCTCGCCTCGGGACGGGCCATGGAGCCGCACGTGCACCTGGTCGACACCGTCGACGAGGCCGTGGACGTCGTGACCGCCCCGCGGTAGCCGTCGTCCCGCCGTCATCTCGCCCGATCCACCACGGGACCAGGGAGCACAGCCCTACTGTGTGCCCGACCGCCACGCCCGAGGAGGGACCTTGTCGTCGGAGCCACGCGAGCCCGTCACGCCCCGCACCACGCACCACGAGCCGCCCACCCTCGGGCGACGCCAGCTGCTGCGGGGCGGCACCGGCCTCGGGCTCGCCGGCGCGTCGACCGGTCTCGCCGGGTCGGCGCACGCCAGCGCCGGCGCGCTGGCCGGACGGGCCGTCACCGGCCTCACGCGGGCGCGCCTGCGCGGGCGCACCACGCTCGACCTCGTGCTGCGCCGCGGCGAGCCCGGCCCCACCGGCTGGCGCGCCGTCGTCACCGGGCCCGGCGAGCGGCACCGGCTGCGCCTCGACCTCGCGGAGCGTCCGAGCCGGGGACGCCGGCGCCGGCGCCGACCGCTGCTGGCCTTCGTGCAGATCTCCGACGTGCACGTCGTCGACGCCCAGTCACCGCTGCGCGTGGAGTGGACCGACCGGTACGACGACCCCGACGCCCCGGTCGCCCCCGGCCTGTTCGGCTCCGCCTACCGGCCACAGGAGATGCTCACCGCCCAGGTCGCGGAGTCGATGGTGCGCCAGGTCAACGCGGTCCGCCGGGGGCCGGCCACCGGGCGCCGCCTCGACCTGGTCGTGCAGACCGGCGACAACTCCGACAACAGCCAGCTCAACGAGGTCCGCTGGAACATCGACGTGCTCGACGGCGGTCGGGTCACGCCCGACTCCGGCGACCCGACCCGCTTCGAGGGGGTCGCCGACGACGACCCGGCGTCGTACGACCGCAGCTACTGGCACCCCGAGGGAACGCCCGCGGGCGCGCGGGACGACCTGCCGCGCAGCCGCTACGGGTTCCCGGTCGTCCCGGGGCTGCTGGACGCCGCGCGGGCGCCGTTCCGCGCCCAGGGCCTGCGCCTGCCCTGGTACACCGCCTTCGGCAACCACGACGGTCTCGTGCAGGGCAACTTCCCCCTGGTCGAGCTCTTCGACGGGATCGCCCGCGGCGGCCTGAAGGTGATCTCGCCGCCGCCGGGCCTGTCAGCGGGCGACGTGACCGAGGCGCTGTCCACCGGGCAGGTGGAGGCGCTGCTGGGCGAGCTCGCCAGCTCCCCCGGCACCAAGCAGGTCACCCCCGACGACGACCGGCGACTGCTCTCGCGGGCCGCGCTCGTCGAGGAGCACTTCCGCACCAGCGGCCTGCCGGTCGGCCACGGGTTCACCGCCCGCAACCGCGCCGACGGCACGGCGTACTACTCCTTCGACCGCGGGCTGTTCCGCTTCGTCGTGCTCGACACCGTCAACCCCAACGGCGAGTCCGGCGGCTCGCTCGACGCCTCCCAGTTCGCGTGGCTGGAGCGGCTGCTCGCGCGCTCCACCGACCGGTACGTCGTCGTGGCCAGCCACCACTCCTCGACGTCCATGGACAACGCGCTGGTCGGCACCGGGGGCGACGTCGAGCCGAGGGTGCTGGGCCCCGAGGTGGTGGCCGCGCTGCTCGCCGCCCCGACCGTGATCGCCTGGGTCAACGGGCACTCGCACCGCAACCGGGTCACGCCGCACGCCCGCGAGGGCGGGGGCGGCTTCTGGGAGGTCAACACCGCCTCGCACATCGACTGGCCCCAGCAGTCGCGCATCATCGAGGTCGCCGACAACCGCGACGGCACGCTGTCGGTCCTCACGACCGTGCTCGACCACGCGGCGCCGCTGGGCGCCCCGGGGCTCGACTCACCGCTGGCCCTGGCCGCGCTGTCGCGCGAGCTCGCGGCCAACGACTGGCAGGAGGCGACCGCCGAGCGCAGCGGCACCCCGCGCGACCGCAACTGCGAGCTGGTGCTGCCCCGCCCCCGCCTGCGCCGCTGACACGGGAGATCCGGGCCGGGTCGGTGAGAGATCCGGGCCGGGTCGGCGCGAGATCTGGGCCGGGTCGGCGGGGGTCTGGGCTGGTCAGACGTCGGTGGCGGCCAGCTGGCCGCAGGCCCCGTCGATCTCCGAGCCGCGGGTGTCACGCACCGTGGTGGGGATGCCCTTGGCCTCGAGACGGCGCACGAACTCGCGCTCGTCGGCGGGGTCGGAGGCGGTCCACTTGCTGCCCGGGGTCGGGTTGAGCGGGATCAGGTTGACGTGCACCCAGCCCCAGTCGCCGTAGCCGCGCAGCACGTCGGCGAGCAGGTCGGCGCGCCAGGCCTGGTCGTTGATGCCGCGCATCATGGCGTACTCGATGGAGACCCGGCGCTTGGTGACGCGGGCGTAGTCCCAGGCGGCCTCGACGGTCTCGGCCACCGAGGAGCGGGTGTTGATCGGCACCAGCTCGTTGCGCAGCTCGTCGTCGGGGGCGTGCAGGCTCAACGCCAGCGTGACCGGGATGCCCTCCTCGGTGAGCTGGCGGATGCGCGGGACCAGGCCGACGGTCGAGACCGTGATGCCCCGCGCCGACATGCCGAGCCCGTCGGGCGCGGGGTCGGTGAGACGGCGCACCGCGCCGATGACGGCCTTGGAGTTGGCCAGCGGCTCGCCCATGCCCATGAAGACGACGTTGTTGACGCGGCCGCGCCCGCCGGGGACCTCGTCGCGGTCGAGGGAGCGGGCGCCCGCCACGACCTGCTCGACGATCTCGGCGGTGCTCATGTTGCGCTGCAGGCCGCCCTGGCCGGTGGCGCAGAACGGGCAGGCCATGCCGCAGCCGGCCTGGCTCGAGACGCACATGGTGGTGCGGCCGGGGTAGCGCATCAGCACCGACTCGACGAGGGCGCCGTCGAAGAGCTTCCACAGCGTCTTGCGCGTGGTGCCCTTGTCGGCCTCGAGCGTGCGCAGCGGCGTCATCAGGTGCGGCAGCAGGGTGCCGACCAGCTCGGCGCGCTGGCCGGCCGGCAGGTCGGTCATCTGCTCGGGGTCGTCGACGAGGCGGCTGAAGTAGTGCGTCGAGAGCTGCTTGGCCCGGAAGCCCGGCAGCCCGTTGTCCTCGAGCAGCTGCTTGCGCTCGGCCGCGGACAGGTCGGCGAGGTGGCGCGGCGGCTTCTTGCGTCCGCGGGGCTCCTCGAAGACCAGCGGGAGCGCGCTCACGCCCTCGGCCGGCTCGGGGGCGCGGGGCGGGACGGCGGCGGAGGCGGGCACGGGGGCGGCGGTGTCGTCGGGCATAGCACGCCCAGTCTCCCACCCGTCCGCCCGCCCGGGCGAACTCCCGGGCGAGCCCCGGTTGAACCCCGGGGTCGGTCAGGTCAACGGCACCACGTCGGGCGCCCCGAGCCGCGCCGCGTCGGCGGTCTCGTCGTCGGGCTGCTGCTGGCTCTCGCGCTCGGCGGCCACCCGGGCGCGGTAGTGCTCGATCTCGAGGTCGACCTGCTCCTTGCTCCAGCCCAGCGGCTCGCTGACCAGCGCGGCCACCTCCTCCACGACGCCGAGGCCGCGGTCGAAGGTCTCGATCGAGATCCGGGTGCGCCGGGTCAGGACGTCGTCGAGGTGGCGGGCGCCCTCGTGGGTGGCGGCGTAGACCACCTCGACGCGCAGGTAGTCCGACGCCCCGGCCAGCGGCTCGCCCAGCGAGGGGTCCTCGGCGACCATCGCGAGCAGCTCGTGCACCAGCGAGCCGTAGCGCTGCAGCAGGTGCTCGATGCGCACGTCGTGCAGCCCCGACTGGGCCGCGAGCCGGTGCCGGGCGTTCCAGAGCGCCTGGTAGCCCTCGGCGCCCAGCAGCGGCACCTGCTCGGTCACCGAGGCGGGCACCTGCCGGTCGTCGTGGCGCTGCAGGCCGTAGACGGCCTCGTCGATGACGTCCTTGGCCATCACCCGGTACGTCGTGTACTTGCCGCCCGCGACCACGACCAGGCCGGGCGCGGGGTGGCCGACGGCGTGCTCGCGCGAGAGCTTCGAGGTGGCTTCCGACTCCCCCTCCAGCAGCGGGCGCAGACCCGCGTAGACGCCCTCCACGTCGTCGCGGGTCAGCGGCGTCTCGAGCACGGCGTTGACGTGGTCGAGCAGGTAGTCGATGTCGGCCTCGCTGGCCGCGGGGTGCGCCTTGTCGAGCTCCCAGTCGGTGTCGGTGGTGCCGATGATCCAGTGCCGGCCCCACGGGATGACGAAGAGCACCGACTTCTCGGTGCGCAGGATCAGCCCGGTCTCCGAGCGGATCCGGTCCTTGGGCACCACCAGGTGCACGCCCTTGCTGGCCCGCACCCGGAACGCGCCGCGCTGCCCGCCCAGCGACTGGGTCTCGTCGGTCCACACGCCCGTGGCGTTGACGACCTGCCGGGCCCGCACGGTGACGTGCCGGCCGCTCTCGAGGTCGTGCACCACCGCACCGGTGACCCGCTCGCCCTCGCGCAGCAGCTCGACCACCCGTGCCCGGGAGGCCACCCTGGCGCCGTAGGCGGCCGCGGTGCGGGCCAGGAACATCGTGTGCCGGGCGTCGTCGACCTGCGCGTCGTAGTAGTGCAGCGCCCCGACCAGCGCGTCCTTGCGCAGCGCCGGCACCAGCCGGCGCGCCCCGCGCCGGGTGAGGTGCTTGTGCAGCGGCAGGCCGGAGCGGCCCGACAGCCGGGAGAGGCCGTCGTACAGCGCGACGCCGGAGCCGGCGTAGAGCCGCTCCCAGCCGCGGTGCTGCAGCGGGTAGAGGAAGCCGACCGGACGCACCAGGTGGGGGGCGAGGGTCTGCATCAGCAGGCCGCGCTCCTTGAGCGCCTCGGCCACCAGCGCGAAGTCGAGCATCTCCAGGTAGCGCAGGCCGCCGTGGATCAGCTTGCTGGAGCGGCTCGAGGTGCCGGAGGCGAAGTCGCGGGCCTCGACCAGCCCGACCCGCAGGCCCCGGGTGGCCGCGTCGAGCGCGGCTCCGGTGCCCACCACGCCTCCGCCGACGACGAGCACGTCGAGCTGCTCGTCGGCCATCTCCTGCAGGGACGACTCACGCAGCTGTGGGGACAGGGCGACGGGTCTCATGGTCCTACTCTCCCGGTCGGGGCAAGGGGGTCGTCGCGCGCCTGGCTCGACCCTCAGTCGACATCGACCCAGTCGAGGGTGCGCTGCACGGCCTTGGTCCACTGCGCGTGGCCCTCGGCGCGCTGCTCGTCGCTCCACTGCGGCGACCAGCGCCTGCCCTCGTTCCACTTCTTGCGCAGCTCGTCGGTGCCCGACCAGAAGCCGACCGCGAGCCCGGCGGCGTACGCCGCGCCGAGGCAGGTGGTCTCGGCCAGCACCGGCCGGCTGACGTCGACGCCGAGGGTGTCGGCCTGGATCTGCATGCACAGCTCGTTGGCGGTCACCCCGCCGTCGACCTTGAGCACCTCGAGCTTGACCCCCGAGTCCTGCTCCATCGCCGCGGCCACGTCGCAGCTCTGGTAGCAGATCGCCTCGAGCGTGGCCCGGGCGACGTGGGCGTTGGTGTTGTAGCGCGACAGGCCGACGATCGCGCCGCGGGCGTCCGAGCGCCAGTGCGGCGCGAAGAGGCCGGAGAAGGCCGGCACGAAGTAGACGCCGCCGTTGTCGTCGACCTGGCGGGCCAGCGACTCGCTCTGCGAGGCGCCGGAGATGATGCCGAGCTGGTCGCGCAGCCACTGCACCGCCGAGCCGGTCACCGCGATCGAGCCCTCGAGCGCGTAGACCGGGTCCTCCTTGCCGAAGCGGTAGCAGACCGTGGTCAGCAGCCCGTGCTCGGAGCGGATCAGCTCGGTGCCGGTGTTGAGGAGCATGAAGTTGCCGGTGCCGTAGGTGTTCTTGGCCTCCCCCGGCTCGAAGCAGACCTGCCCCACGGTGGCGGCCTGCTGGTCGCCGAGGATGCCGGTCAGCGGCACCTCGCCGCCGAACGGGCCGTCCTTGCGGGTGGTGCCGTAGCCGTCGGGCTCGCTGGAGGAGCGGATCTCGGGCAGCATCGCGCGCGGGATGTCGAAGAGCCCGATCAGCTCGTCGTCCCACTCGCAGGTCTCGAGGTCCATCAGCATGGTCCGGCTGGCGTTGGTCACGTCGGTGACGTGCACTCCCCCGTCGGTGCCGCCGGTGAGGTTCCAGATCAGCCACGAGTCGGTCGTGCCGAAGATCGCGTCGCCCTGCTCGGCGGCCTCGCGCACGCCGTCGACGTTCTCGAGGATCCACTGGATCTTGCCGCCGGCGAAGTAGGTGGCCGGCGGCAGCCCGGCACGGTGCCGGATCAGGTCGCCGTGGCCGTCGCGCTCGAGCTTCGAGGCGATCTTGTCGGTGCGGGTGTCCTGCCACACGATCGCGTTGTAGTACGGCCGGCCCGTCCTGCGGTCCCACACCACGGTCGTCTCGCGCTGGTTGGTGATCCCGACCGCGCAGAGGTCGGAGGCGTCGAGGCCGGCCTTGCCCATCGCCTTCTGGATCACCGAGCGGGTGCGCTCCCAGATCTCCACCGGGTCGTGCTCGACCCAGCCGGCCTTCGGCATCACCTGCTCGTGCTCGAGCTGGTGGCGCGCCACCTCCTCGCCGGCGTGGTCGAAGATCATGAAGCGGGTGCTGGTGGTGCCCTGGTCGACGGCACCGACGTAGCGGGCACTGGTCTCGGTCACGGGTCTCTCCTCGGTGGTGCTGTTGGCAGGACGGTGGTCGTCGCAGGCGGGCGTGTCAACGGCCTGCGGGCTCGGGCAGCGGCTCGGGCACGGGCTCGCCGACCGCGTCGGGCCCGTCGACGGAGCCGGACGCCTCCCGCTGGGGGGCCACCGGCGCGGCCTCCTCGGCCTCGGGATCGGTGAGGTGGTCGTCGATGAGCAGCTTGAAGAGCGCACCGCCGACCAGCCCGCCGACGAGCGGGGCGACGATCGGCAACCAGAAGTAGAGGTAGCCGTTCTGGTCGCGCATCGCGCCCCCGTAGCCGGTGAGCAGCGAGGCGATGCGTGGCCCGAAGTCACGCGCGGGGTTGATGGCGTACCCGGCGTTGGCCCCCCACGCCATCCCGATCGCCACCACGACCAGGCCGATGACGAACGGCCCGAGGTTGGCCATCGGCGGGTTGTTCCAGGCCGAGGTGAGGGCGAAGATCAGGAACACCAGGATCGCGGTGCCGACCACCTGGTCGACGAAGGCGCTGGAGATGCTCACGTCGGCCACCCCGTTGCCGGGCAGCGTCGAGAAGATCCCCTGGGTCTTGATGGTGTGCTCGGGGTCGACGGCCGCGATCAGGTCGGCGTACGACACCCGCACGAGCAGCGCCGCGACGAAGGCCCCGAGCGTCTGGGCCAGCGTGTACGGCAGCACCTTGCGCCACGAGAAGCCCTTGAAGGCGGCCAGGGCGAGGGTCACCGCGGGGTTGAGGTGGGCGCCGGAGAGCCGGGCCGCGGCGTAGACGCCCAGCGTCACCCCGAGCCCCCAGGCCCACGCGATCGAGTCGTGGTCGCCGAGGGCGCCGTCCTCGCTGGTCGCGACCTGGGCCACGACGCCCACGCCGAAGAGGATCAGGATCATGGTGCCCGCGAACTCCGCGCACAGCTCGCCGACGATGGCCGGCCTCTTCTTCCTCGTCGTGGTGCGCGACATCGTGGCCTCCGAGAGCATCGATGCGGGCCGCTGGCCCGGGGTGGGTGACGGTGTGGGTGGCGATGTGGGTGACGATGTGGTGGTCGTCACATCCCTCTACCCACCCGCACGGCCGGTCACACCAGGATCTTTCCGCCCGGGTGCGGGACCCGCGCGCGCCTCAGGCGCGGCTGACCAGCACCCAGACCACGAGCGCGGCCACCCCGAGCACCACCACGGCGGTGGAGACCACGCCGAGCAGCATGTAGCGCCCGAACCGGCGGGTGTGCGGGGCCACCGCGAGGCCGACCGGCACCGCCAGCGCGACCAGCACGAAGGGGAACAGCTCGGAGGTGGTCTCGTCGTCGGCGACCGCGCTGAGGACGGCGGCGTACACCGACGGCACGAGGAGCACGAAGAGCAGACCGGTGAAGAAGCCGGCGAGCGGGGTGAAGACGGGGTGGTCGCGGTGCCACCAGCTCGGCCGGTCGGTGCCCTGGCCGTCCGGGGCGGCCGGCGGCGCGACGTCGTCGTGGGTGCTCGCCATGGGCTCAGTCTCCCACCCGGTCGGCCCCGGGGCCTCCAGGCGCGGCGGGCACGACCAGCACGTCGGGCATGGGCATGGTGCGCCAGCGTCCGAGGTCGGGCGCGGCACCGGTCAGGACGGCCGCCGCCAGGGTCCAGGCGGTGCCGTGGCCGACCAGCACGACCTCCTCGCCGCGGTGCACGTCGGCGATGCGACCCACCGCGGCGCCCACCCGCTCGCGGCAGCGCGCCAGCGGCTCCCACCCGTCGTGCGCCGCCCGGTCGGGCTCGGCGAAGGCCCGCGCGACCGTGGCCGGGAAGTCCTCCACCCACGCCGCGCCGCGCTCGTGCTCGCGCAGGTCGTCGAGGACGCCGACCTCGGTCTCGGTCAGCAGCTGGGCGGTGGCCACGGCCTTGGGCTCGGGCGAGCAGAACCAGGTCGCGTGCTCCGGCAGCCGTCCGGACTCGCGCAGCGCCCAGACGTCGTCGAAGCCGGCCGGGTCGAGCTCCCACCGCGCGGCCGGGACCCCGGGCACGACCAGCGGACGACCGTGGCGGACCAGGTGCAGGCTCACGCCCGGAAGACCAGGTGGTGCAGCAGCAGCCAGACGGGGGCGATCGTGGCCAGCAGCGAGTCGAGCCGGTCCATCAGGCCGCCGTGGCCCGGGATCACCTGGCTCATGTCCTTGATGCCCAGGTCGCGCTTGACCACCGACTCGCACAGGTCCCCGAGGGTGGCCATCACGGCCACGATCAGGCCGAGGAAGACCCCGACCCACCAGCGCCCGTCGAGCAGCCAGACCATCGACACGATGCCGGCGGCGACGCTGAAGACGACCGAGCCGACGAAGCCCTCCCAGGACTTCTTCGGCGAGATGACCGGCGCCATCGGGTGCTTGCCGAAGAGCACGCCGAAGGTGTAGCCGCCGGTGTCGGAGAGCACGGTGACCGCGATGAAGACGATGATGCCGCGCACACCGTCGTTCTCGAAGCCGCCGCCGTAGAGGCCGCCCTCGCGCAGCAGCAGTGCCACGAACGCACCCAGGAACGGCACGTAGACGAGGGTGAAGAGCGAGGCCGTGGCGTTCTGGACGTAGCCCTCGATGCCGCGGCGCAGCAGCCACAGCATCGTCGCCAACGCCGTGACCGCGGTCGCGGTCACCAGCGCGTCGGCGCCGAAGACGTAGGCGACCACCACCATCACCGCCCCGCCGACCATCAGCGGCTGCTCGGGCAGGTCGATGTCCTTGGCGCTCAGCCCCCGGCCGAGCTCCCAGATCGCGACCACGACGGCCACCACCACGATCGCCATGAAGGCGGTCTTCCACAGCAGCAGCGAGGCGAGGATCGCCCCGATCAGCAGGAACGCCGAGATGAAGGCGGCGCGCAGGTCGCGACCGGCGCGGCCGTGGTCCTTCGCGGCGGGCGCGCCCGTCGGCGCGCCCCGGGGCGGGGTGGGGTTCGTCATCGGGATCGGGAGCTCGGGGTCTCAGACCTCCAGCAGCTCGGCTTCCTTGTTCTTGAGCATCTCGTCGATGGCGTCGGTGTGCTTCTTGGTGGTCACGTCGAGCTTCTTCTCCGCCCCCGTGACGTCGTCCTTGCCGACCTCGCCGTCCTTCTCGAGCTTCTCCAGGGCCTGCTTGGCCGAGCGGCGCAGGTTGCGCACCGCGACGCGGCCGTCCTCGGCCTTGGTGCGCGCGACCTTGATGTACTCCTTGCGGCGCTCCTCGGTCAGCTCGGGGAAGTTGCACCGGATGACCTTGCCGTCGTCGGCGGGGTTCACGCCGAGGTCGGAGTCGCGGATGGCCCGCTCGATGTCCTTCATCGCGCTCTGGTCGAAGGGCGCGATCAGGATGACGCGCGCCTCGGGGGCGGTGAAGGAGGCCAGCTGCTGCAGCGGCGTCGGGGAGCCGTAGTAGTCCACGACGATCTTGCTGAACATCGACGGGTGGGCCCGCCCGGCGCGGATCGCGGCGAACTCCTCGCGGGTCGCCTCCACCGACTTGCTCATCTTGGTGTCGGCCTCGTTGAGGATGTCGTTGATCACGGCTGCTCCTGGGTTCGTCGCGTACGTCGGTCGGTCCGGGCTCTGGGTGCGTCCCCGGCTGCGGGACGCCGCGGGTCAGTCGGCGCTGACCAGCGTGCCGATCTTCTCACCCTTGAGCACGCGCGGGATGTTGCCCTCGGGCTCCATGCCGAAGACGACCATCGGCAGCTTGTTCTCGGCGCACAGCGTGAAGGCGGTCTGGTCGACCACCTCGAGGTTGCGCTGGATGGCGTCGGCGTAGGTGATCGTGTCGAACTTGGTGGCGCTCGGGTCCTTGCGCGGGTCGGCGTCGTACACGCCGTCGACGCCGCTCTTGGCGAAGAAGACCGCGTCGCAGCGGCTCTCCAGCGCCCGCTGGACCGCGACGGTGTCGGTGGAGAAGAAGGGCATGCCCATGCCGGCGCCGAAGATCACCACGCGCCCCTTCTCCATGTGCCGGATCGCGCGGCGCGGCACGTAGGGCTCGGCGACCTGGCCCATGGTGATGGCGGTCTGGACCCGGGTCTCGACGCCCATCTTCTCCAGGAAGTCCTGCAGGGCCAGGCAGTTCATCACGATGCCGAGCATCCCCATGTAGTCGGCACGGACCCGGTCCATGCCGCGCTGCTGGAGCTCGGCGCCGCGGAAGAAGTTGCCGCCGCCGGTGACGACGGCGATCTGCACGCCCGAGCGGGCGACCTCGGCGACGTCGGAGGCGATCTTCTGCACCACGTCGGGGTCGACGCCGACCTTGCCGCCGCCGAAGACCTCGCCGGAGAGCTTGAGGAGGACACGCTGGTACTGCTGGGTCATCGGGAATTCCTTCGTGGGGGTGTGGGCACAGCACGAAGGCCGGCCCGCTGATCCATCTGGTGTTGGATCAAGCGGACCGGCCTCCTTGGCGTCAGGTGCAACCTAGCGGATCGAGCGCCTCTCAGGCACCGACCTCGAAGCGGGCGAAGCGCTTGAGGGTGGTGCCGGCCTCCTTGAGGACCGCCTCCACGCTCTTCTTGGCCTCGGTCACCGACGGCTGCTCGAGGAGGACGACCTCCTTGAAGAAGCCGTTGACCCGACCCTCGGTGATCTTGGCGATCGCCTGCTCGGGCTTGCCCTCCTCGCGCGACTTCTGCTCGGCGATGGAGCGCTCGTGCTCGACGACGTCCGCGGGGACCTCGTCGCGCGAGAGGTACTGCGGACGCATCGCGGCGATCTGCATCGCGGCGCCGCGCGCGGCCTCGTCGGAGCCGTCGTACTCGACCAGGACGCCCACGGCGGGCGGCAGGTCGGCGGCACGCTTGTGCATGTAGGTCACGACGGGGCCGTCGAAGTAGGCCACGCGGCCGAGCTCGATCTTCTCGCCGATGGTGATGGCGAGCTGCTCGACGACCTCACCGACGGTCTTGCCGTCGATCTCGACGCCCTTGAGCGTCTCGGTGTCGCCGGCCTTCGCGGCGTCGGCGGCGGCGGCGATCTTCTCGGCCGCGGCGACGAAGTCGTCGTTCTTGGCCACGAAGTCGGTCTCGGAGCGCATCTCGACCAGCGCGCCACCGGAGGTGACGACCAGGCCCGAGGACGCCTCGCGCTCGGCGCCGCGCTTGGCGGCCTTGGCCTCGCCCTTGACGCGCAGGATCTCGACGGCCTTGTCCAGGTCGCCGTCGGCCTCGGTCAGGGCCTTCTTGCAGTCCATCATGCCGGCGCCGGTCTGCTCGCGGAGCTTCTTGACGTCGGCCGCGGAGATGTTCGTCATTGACGTTCCGTCCCTCGAAGGAAAAGTGGTGGAGTAGCGGGAAGTTCCCCGGCGTGCCGCCGTCCGCG
>JBFGFQ010000008.1:0-26811 GCA_041579495.1 Nocardioides sp. | reverse complement strand
GTGGACCTGGCGCTCCATCTCACCGAGCTCCACGACGGGGACCAGCGGCCCGCGGGACTGCGCGGTGGGATCGAGTACAGCGTCGACCTCTTCGAGGCCGAGACCGCCGAGCGCCTGGCTCGGCGGTGGGTGCGTCTGCTCGCGTGCGCGGCTACCTCAGCGAGGCGGCACCCCGTCCACGGCCGGGGTACGACGACGCGTCGAAGGGGTCGGTGCCGTGCGCCCGCTCCTTGGCGTTGTTGTGACCGTCGCCGTCGATGTCGTTGTCGCAGGCGTCGCCCTCGCCGTCGCCGTCGAGGTCGGCCTGGTCGGCGTTGGGCTGGCGGACGCAGTTGTCCGTCGCGTCCTCCACCCCGTCGCCGTCCCGGTCGGCGCCGGGCGCCGAGTGCACGACGGTGCGCACGTCGGTCGCCAGCACCTCGTCGCCCTCGGCCCACACGGTCCGCAGCTCGTGGGACCCGACCGGGACCGTCACGTCGAGCGCGAACGTGTCGGCGCCGTGGCTCGACTCGACGTCCTCGCTGGCCACGAGGTCGCCGTCCACGTAGACCGCCACCGTCTCGTTCGACGGCACCGGGCAGCCGCTGCTGCCGACGCCGGGCTCGTCCGGGCAGGCGTCGTCGCCGTCGGGGACCCCGTCGCCGTCGGTGTCGACCGCCGCGTCCCCACCCGTCGGCTCGGGCACGATCGTGGCCTGCAGCGTGTACGTCGTCGAGGGCACGCCGACGACGAGGTACGGGTCGACGTGGATGTCCAGGGTGCCCTGCACGTCCTCCAGGACCAGGGTCTCGGGCTGGGCGGCGGAGGCCGCCGAGCCCGTCGCGGCACCGGTGACGTACATGTCGAGGTCGCTGGCGTCGGGCCAGGAGAGCCGGAGCTCGACGTCGCTCTTCTCGGGCACCGGCAGCGTGAACCGGTGCCCCGGTCCGCCCGTCTCGCCCAGGGTGCTGTCGGTGACGACGAACGTGTTCCCGCCCGGCTGCTCCAGGTCCACCGGGGACAGCAGGCTGCCCGTCGCCGTCCCGCCCTGACCGGCGCCGCCGGTCGTGGACGTGGTGCCGCCGTCGGTCTGCCCGCCCTGCGGCGCGGCGACGTCCACGGCTCCGGCGTCGGGCGCCCGGTCGTCGGCCACCACGGTCCACATGTTCGTGGGCGCGCGGTAGCTGCTGAGCGCGAAGACGTCGTACGGCGCGACGACCTTGGCGCCGGCCAGGTAGCTGCGCGGGATGCGGAAGGTGACCGTGTTCGCGGTCGCGTCCCACTCGGACCACTCGCTGGGCAGGGGGGTCTCCATGGAGCGGTCGTAGGTGACCACGTCAGCGGGGTTGCGCGGGTCCGGGATCGTGGACTCGATCTCGCGCCCGCCGATGCTGACGCCGTACTTCGGCAGCGCGACGACGTCCTCGGGCCACAGCTGGTCGACCTTGGTGGTGACGACGACCTCGAGGTCGGTGACCTCCACCTGCAGGCCGGACAGGTCCGTGAGCGGCGACAGCGAGTCGCCGACCGGGTCGTCGTGCGAGGCGGTCGTCGACGTGGGGGCGGCCTCCAGGGGACGACGCTCCACGCTGCCGGTCACCTCGAACGCACCCTGGTCGTGGCTCGCCCCGTGGCTCGGGGAGTCGAGGGTCAGCACGGGCGTGCTGGTCGCGACCGGCTCGGGGGTCCAGTCGGTGCGCTCGCCAGGCACGGCACCGACGTCGGGCTGCGGGCAGTCCCAGACCGAGCCGGTGGACGAGGCGTAGTGGTGGTCGTCCGGGTGCTGGACCTGGAAGGGGTTCGAGCCGTCCCCGGCCACGTCGTTGGGGTGCAGGTGGTCGTCGGGGGTCACCGCCCCGTCGCCGTCGACGTCGACGTAGCGGCTCATCCGCGTGGCGAAGGCCTCGACGTTGAGAGTGGAGACGCACTTGCTCTGGCGGGGCGCGTCGGCGCTGTAGGCCATGATGTCGTTGGTGGGCACCGGCCCCCAGTCGCCCTCGGCGCCGTCGCCGACGTGGCCGAGCGTCAGGCAGTGCCCGGTCTCGTGCAGCACCAGGTCGAAGAGCGAGAAGGTGTCGGTCGTGCCCGGCACCGGGTCGATCGCGCCGTTGACCGAGAAGCAGACGTTGCCGCCGGCGCCGCCGCAGTCCTCGACGTAGATGCCGCCGCCGTCACCGTGGTGGCCGTCGTAGCCCGGCATGCCCTCCCACGTCTCCATGGAGAAGGGGTTCTCGATGTTGTGGCAGGGCACCCCGTCCTCGTCCAGGATCCCCAGCGCGTCGGTGAGGTAGACGGGGTCGATGCCGATGCCGATGCCGCCCACCGGGTTGGTGGCCAGCACGACGATCTCGGGGTCGTAGAGCGGGAAGGTGCTGACCTCGTCGCCCTCGGTGAGGCTGACGACGTCGGGCGAGATGTGGAAGTCCACACCGTCACGCAGCCAGTCGAGACCCATCTCGTCGGACAGGTAGTCGATGCCCCCCTCCCACGCCTCGACTGCCTGGCGCAGGATGCGTAGGTCGCGCTCCGCGGTGGGCGACGCGGGCACCAGGACGGCGACGTCGATCTTGGGAGAGTCGAGGGCGTTGAGTCCGACCTTGGCGTGGTAGCAGATGTTGTCGGGGTTGTCGCGGCTCATGTCCTTGATGCACCCCGGTGGCAGGTTCTTGTCACCGAAGTAGGGGCCGACGTAGTCGTCGCCGGGGCTGGCGGACGCCGGCGTTGTCAGCGTCATCCCCCCGATCGCGACGAGGAGGGCGGCGATGAGTACCGCCAGGCGGTTGCGCATGTGTGTCCTTCCGAGATGGCCGACGCCGCACCGCTCGTGGGTGGAGTCGTGGGCGGCGTCCGGGCTGGGCACTGGCCCAACGGCTCACACGTGACCCGGGTTACGCGGGCGCGCTCAGCTCGGACGACTCAACCGCTCCAGCAGCTCACCGGACTGCTTGACCCCGGTCAGGGCCGCGGGATGGATCTCCTCGCCGCGACGCAGCACCGTGAACCGGCCGTCCGGCTCGACCACGGCCACCGCGACCTCCTGCGGCGAGCGGACGCCGGCGCCGCGCAGCTCGCTCCACAGCCCGGTCTCGTCGAGGCCCAGCCGCGTCAGCTCGTGGCGTTGCACCTGACCGGCCACCATCACCGCCACCGCGCGGTGGCGCCGGCGCGCGACCATCCGCTCGCTGCGCCGCACCCGCCCGGCTGCGCCCTCGACCGCCAGCAGCGTGGCCAGCGCCAGCAGTCCCCCGCTGAGCGTCGGCACCTGGCCGAGGATCGAGCGGCCCACGATCGCGCCGAGCACGGTGACCACGGCGAGGTCGAGGCTCGAGGGCGAGGCGTGGAGCCGCTGGCCGGCGTGCGAGAGCAGGGCCGTGATGGCCAGGTAGAGCACGATCGTGGACACCACGATCGCCAGGGCACCGGGCAGGGGCAGGCCGAGGTAGAAGCCGAGGTCGTCCATCCGCCCATCGTGGCGCACCAGCCCGGACCGGTGCCGTTCTCGGCCGGGTCGGCGGGAAATCTCGGCCGGGTCGGCGGGAGATCTCGGCCGGGTCGGCGGGAGATGTGGGACTGGTCAGCGGGAGATGTGGGCCGGGTCGGTGCTGGAGACGCTGCCGAGGAAGACCAGGACGAGGACGAGCACCAGCAGGTTGACCAGCCCCGCCATCAGCGCCAGCACCCCCAGCGCCACGCTGACCTGGGCGCCCAGGGCGAGGAGCGCGAAGACCACCGCGACGACGACGTACGTCGTGCGCAGGGCGCGGGCGGTGTCGCGCCGAGGCGGCAGCACGGCCATCACCCCGCTCAGGATCGCCACGACCACGGCGAGCTCGGCCAGGCCCGACAGCACTCCGAGCCAGTCCTCAACGCCCCGGAGCGCGATCACGCCGGGCCACCGCGGCACGGAGACGACCGCTCCCGCGACGGCCGCGGCCGTGCCGAGGCGTAAGGCCCGGTGCAGGTGTGCCAGCCGCCCGAGTGCGAGCGCCACCACCACCCAGCCGACCGGGTCGGGCAGGAGGTCGGGCTGCACCTCCCCGTTGCCGATGCGCAGGTCGCCCACCGTGAGCAGCAGGCCGACGACGACGGCGAGGAGTGGCTTCACGTCGTGAAGGCTAGTGGGGGTCCGGGTCGCGCTGGTGCCGGACCGGGCAGCCGGCGACGCCCGGCGTCGGGAAGGTGCCGAGGCGCTCGATGACGTGGCCGTCGGGGTAGGAGCGCACCCACGGCAGGTCGGCGACGGTGCGCGGGCTCATCCGCGCCGGGAACAGCCGCAACACGCGGGCGCGGGCCCGCAGCGCGGCGCGTGCGGCCCGCTCGACCGGCCGCGGGGGCGCGGCGTACCCCAGGGCGGCGCGCAGGGGCGGGTCCATCAGCGCGCGCGAGAACACCTCGACCGCGGGGGCGGCGAACGCGGGGTGGAAGGTGAGCATCAGCCCCAGGGTGGCGTCGGCGACGGCGCGGCCGCCCTCGTCGGGCCCGAAGTGCTCGGCCTCGTAGTCGTCCATCAGCTGCTCGAAGCCCGCGTAGGTCTCGGGCACGTCGGGGATCGCCAGGTGCCGACCCAGGGTGCGGTAGTAGCTCACCGACGCCCGCAGCTCGACGGGCGTGAGGGGGCGCTTGCCGTGCTCGGCGAGCCAGCGCTGCGGCACCACCACGAACGTCGACAGCACGTAGCGCATCTCGTGGTCGGGGATGTCGTAGGCGCGGTGCATCTGGTTGACCCGCCGGATCGCGGCCCGCGCGTCGGGGTGCTCGAAGCCGTGCAGGGAGGGCTGCTCGAGCAGCAGCGCGGTGTCGTCGTAGCGCTTCTGCACCTGCTCGGTGAAGGCGCCGGTCGCGGCGAGCAGGCGCCCGATGCCGGGCACGGCGTAGGTGCGGAACAGCGCGAAGGACAGCGCCTGGTTCATGTCCCACGGGAACTCGTGGACCACCACGTTGCGGTAGATCTCGACGAAGTCCACCTCGGGGTCGAGCGCCTCGTTGACGCGTGCCCAGTGGTCGCGCGGGACGCCGCCGTACGTCGTGCCCCGCCACCTGAACGCCCGCATGGGCGCCACGCTAGGCCCCGGGGGCGCTCCAGCCCAGCAGCGCGGCGATCTCGTGGGGCAGCTCCATCGGGCTGAACGGCTTCGAGAGCACCCCGGCCACGTCGAGGCCGTCCCAGGGCTGCGTGGGCCCGACCCGGCTCTTCGCGGTCAGCAGGATGACCTTGATGTGGCGCGTCGCGGCGTCGTCCTGCAGCAGCCCGTACGTCGTGATGCCGTCCATGTCGGGCATCATCAGGTCGAGCAGGATCGCGTCGGGCTGGGCCTCGCGCGCCAGCTCGATCGCCTCGCGGCCGCGGGAGGCCTCGATCACGTCCCAGCCGCCCACCTTGCTCAGCGAGATGGCCGTGACCAGGCGGACGTCGTCGTCGTCGTCCACGACCAGCACGGTCGGCATCTGGTTCCTCTCGATGTCGCAGTCCCGAGACGGCTGCGGGAGCCTCACGATACCGCCGCGGGCATCACCCCCGGGCGGGGCCGTGCATCTCGACGACCGAGTAGGTCTGGGCGTCGACCTCGGTCACGGTGCAGTCGGCCTGGGAGTGCAGCAGCTCGGCGATCATCGTCGAGAAGCCGAGCACCCGCTCGTTGTAGGCGCACACGTCCCAGCCGCACACGCCCCGGGTTTCGCGGATCAGGGCCACGACCTCCTCGATCATCGCCCGGAAGACGTGCGTGCGCCGGTGCTGCGGCGCGACCAGGGTGAAGCCGAGGTAGAAGACCGCGTCGCGGGCGGTGTGCTCGGGATAGCGCGCGGCGAAGTACTGCGGGCTGATCCACGGGACCGTCTCGAGGTCGCGCGTCAGCGTGGTGAGGCCCACCACCTCGCCGGCGGCGTCCCGGGCGACGTACTTCATCACCCGCCGGTCGGCCATCTCCTCGACGAACTCGGTGCGGTGCAGCACCTGGCGGGCGACCGCCTGCGTCGCCAGCGGCGCGAAGGTCTCGGTGTAGAGGTCGTGGAAGCGGTCGACGACCTCGGGGGCGAGCGCGCGCTCGACGTCGATGGTGATGCTCAGCCCGTCCAGGGTCCGCTCAGGCACCGACGTCCCACCCCTGCACCTCGTACGCGGCCACGGCCAGGGCACAGACCGGGTCGTCGACGCACCTGGCGCTCGCCACCACGGTCCGGCTCTCGACGCCGACCCAGCCCCGCGAGGCACAGAGGTCCTCGAGGCTCAGCGAGATCTGGGTGCGCAGCGACTCCTCGCTCCCGCTGTGGTGCTCCACGAACACCCCGGCTCCGCTGACGGCGTCGCGGGCCCAGCCCAGGCCGGCCCACACGACCTCGCCGTGCTGCTCCGCGCCCGCCGACGCCAGCACGCACCACAGCCGGTCGCCGTGCCGGTGCTCGAGGGGCTCGTGCGACTCCACGACGGTGCTGCCCGGCGGCACGACCGAGGACAGCGTGACCAGGTTGAGGTCGGCGACCCCGGCCTCGCGCAGCGCGGCGTCGAAGGCCGAGAGCCGGGTGCGCCCGGTGCCGCGGCCGGTCCGGACGGTGATCCGCGGCCCGGGCGGCGGGACGGCGGCGCCGGAGGTGCTGTCGAGGTGCGTGGCGTGTTCCAACGTGGCCTCCGAGACGTGGACCGGCGGAGTGGGACGTCCCCACCCCGGTGCGAGCGACCGACTGATTGTTCCCTGCGCCCCTAGGCCGACGACGCGGAGGGGCGCAGGGACGCGCCCTCGGGGACCGGCGCGGCCCGCAGGCACAGGTAGGCGGTGGTGCCGACGCCGACCTCGCTCTCGAGCCACACCCGGCCGCCGTGCCGCTCCACGATGCCGCGGCAGATCGCCAGGCCCAGCCCGGAGCCGCCCTCCTGGCGCATGTCGGAGGAGTCCACCTGCACGAACCGGTCGAAGATCGACTCGAGCTGGTCGGCGGGGATGCCGCGACCGCGGTCGCGCACCCGGATCTCGACGTCGTCACCGACGACCCGGGCGTCGAGCTCGACCGCCGAGCCGGCCGGGGAGAACTTGACCGCGTTGCCGATGAGGTTCGTCAGCGACTGCACGATCCGGTCGTGGTCGGCCAGCACCAGGGCCGGGCAGCCGGTGGTGCGCACCAGCCGCACGTCGCGGCTGGCGGCGAGACCCACCATCTCCCGCTCGGCGATCGCGAGCAGCTCGTCGACGTCGTGCGGCCGGACCTCCAGGGCCAGGCTCCCCGACTCGATCCGCTCGAGGTCGAGGATGTCGTTGATCATCCGGGTCAGCCGCTCCGAGCTGGTCAGCGCCCGGTCCACCATCGAGGCGGCCTGCTCCGGCAGCGTGCCCAGGACGCCCCCGGCCAGCAGGCCCAGGGAGCCCCGGATCGAGGTCAGCGGGGTGCGCAGCTCGTGGCTGACCACGGAGAGGAACTCGTTCTTGACCCGCTCGACCTCGAGCCGGGAGGTGATGTCGCGGAAGACCACGACGCCGCCCCGGACCTCGCCGGTGTCGTCGTCGACCAGCGGGCTGGCCGTGATCTCGACCGGGAAGACCTCGCCGTCGGCGCGCACGTAGCGGTCGGCCTCGCCGTTGCTGACCACGCGTGCGCGCACGGCGTCCGCGATGTAGCAGGCCTCGGCCGGGTAGGGACGGCCGTCCTCGTCGGGGGCGTGGAAGACGTCGTGGGCGACCCGTCCGGCCAGGCCCTGCACCTCGTAGCCCAGCATGTCGGCCCCCGAGGGGTTGACGAAGGTGACCCGGCCGTCGAGGTCGACGCCGTAGATGCCGTCGGCGACGGAGGAGAGCAGCACCTCGGTCTCGCGGCCCATCTGGCGCAGGTCGGCGGTGCGCTCGCGCACCTGGTCCTCGAGGTTCTGGCGCAGCTGACGGTTCTCCCGGGCGATGAGGCCCTGGCGGACCCCGGCGCCGCCGATCAGGACGACCCACAGGACCGCCTCCATGCTGAGCAGGCGGCCCGGGCCGTCGCCCATCACCTCGACCATGGTCGCGACCAGCAGCACCCCGAAGACGACGGCGGTGTCCCAGTCCTCGGCGCCGGCGACGCCCTCCTCGCGCGACACGTCGGTGGTCCGGGTCGGCCACCAGGCCGCCAGCGTGATCAGCAGGTAGCCGGCGACCCAGCCGAGGTCGTGCACCGTGCCGAACTCGAACGTCCCGTCTGCGATGCGCACGGCGTAGCCGAGGTCGGTCATCGTGTAGACGATGAAGCCGGCCGCCACCAGCCCCAGCGCGAGCCGGTCGGGGCCGCGCGTGCGGCGCAGCAGGATGAGCGCGACGGTCGCCAGCACGACGTCGAGGATCGGGATGACCGTGCCGGCGAGCAGGGAGACGTCGTCGCCCGAGGCGAGCAGCTGGTCGTAGACCAGGCTCGCGGCGATCATCAGCACCGCGGTGCCGAGGATCAGCCCGTCGAGCGCCATCACGGCCAGGTCGACGCGGCTGCGGTTGACCTGGGTGAACCAGGCCAGGCTGGCGATCGAGAGCAGCAGCGCCCCGGCGACGGCGGCGTCACCGATCGGCGAGGAGCCCTCGGCCGCGGCGTCGCCCACCAGCGCGGCCAGGACGTTGCCGACCAGCGCGGTCAGCCCGGCCAGCGAGAGCAGTCGCCAGGCGCGGCGCCGGCCCCCCGTCGACCACCGGGCCCGGACGGCGGTGCTGGCCGAGGCCAGGACACCGCCGACGACCAGGCCGACGAGGCTGACGCCGCCCCGCGCCTCCAGCGACATCGAGGAGGACAGCAGCGCCCAGAAGAGCAGCAGCAGCGCCACCGAGACGGTGGCGGCGACGGCCAGCAGCTGGTGCTGCCGCCTGGCGGCGGGGGGCCCGAGAGGCATGGGCGGAGCCTACGGCGACGATCCGGCGCGGGCCCACTCGTCGACCAGGTCGACGAGGTCGGCCACCGACTCGTGGATCACGGTGGGCCGGTAGGGGAACGTGCCGACCTGGTCGGGCGGCGTGGAGCCGCTCGTCACCAGCACGGTGCGCAGGCCCGCCTCGAGACCGGCGATGATGTCGGTGTCCATCCGGTCGCCGACCATCACGGTGGTCTCGGAGTGCGCGTCGATGCGGTTGAGCGCGCTGCGCATCATCAGCGAGTTGGGCTTGCCGACGTAGTAGGGCGCGCGGCCGGTGGCGGTGGTGATGAGCGAGGCGACCGCCCCGGTGGCCGGCAGCTTGCCGTCCTGGCTGGGCCCGCTGGGGTCGGGGTTGGTGGCGATGAAGCGGGCCCCGTCGTCGATGAGCCGGATCGCGCGGGTGATCGCCTCGAAGGAGTAGGTGCGGGTCTCCCCCAGCACCACGTAGTCGGGGTCCCGGTCGGTCATCACGTAGCCCGCGTCGTGCATGGCCGTGGTCAGGCCGGTCTCGCCGACGACGTACGCCGACCCGCCGGGGCGCTGGTCGTGCAGGAACTGGGCGGTGGCCAGGGCCGAGGTCCAGATCGCCGACTCGGGCACGTCGATGCCGCTGCCCAGCAGGCGCGCGCGCAGGTCGCGCGGGGTGTAGATCGAGTTGTTGGTCAGCACCATGAAGCCCAGCCCGGAGCGCTGGAGGGCCTCGATGAACTCCTGGGCGCCGGGGATCGGCACCTCCTCGTGCACCAGCACGCCGTCCATGTCGGTGAGCCAGGTCAGCACCTCGCGGCGCGGGGTGGCCGCGTCGCGCTCGCTCTCGGGCCGGGCCACCGGCTCAGGCATCTGCCGGGGACGTCGTCGGCGCCGCGGCGGCCTCGAGGCGGAACCCGACGCCGCGCACCGCGACGATCTTGTCGGTGACGCCGACGCCCTCCAGCTTCTGGCGCAGCCGACCGATCGTGACGTCGAGGGTCTTCGTGGAGCCGTACCAGTTCTCGTCCCACACGTCGGCCATCAGCCGGTCGCGGGCGACCACCTTGTCGCGCTGGGAGGCGAGGATGGTGAGCACCTCGAACTCCTTGCCGGTCAGCGGCACCTCCTGGTCACCGGAGTAGACCCGTCGCGCGGCGACGTCGATGCGCAGCCCGTCGGGGCCGGGTCCGGCGGCGGTGGCGAAGCCGTTGGCGGTGCGGCGCAGCAGCGCCCGCACCCGGGCCTGCAGCTCGGCGAGGCCGAAGGGCTTGGCCAGGTAGTCGTCGGCGCCGTAGTCGAGCCCCACCACCCGGTCGAGCTCGCCGGCCCGGGCGGTCACGATCATGATCGCACCCTCGTAGCCGGCCTCCCGGGCGCGCCGGCAGACCTCGAGGCCGTCCATGTCGGGCAGGCCGAGGTCGAGGATGACCACGTCGGCCGGGATCCCGGCCAGGTCGTCGAGGGCGCGCTGGCCGCTGTCGACCCACGAGACCTCGTAGCCCTCCCGCTCGAGCGTGCGCACGAGGGGGAAGGCGATGTCCGCCTCGTCCTCGACGACCAACACGCGCTGAGCCATGGACCGAAGCATAGGGCCCCGGACACACCGGCGAGTGGTCAACACCGCACTTGGCGATGCACACGGCGGCCACGCCGGGTACAACGGCGGTGCACGGTCGGGTGACGCTACGAGGGCTCGGCGAACAGGTCGCCCAGCCGCTCGACCCGCTCGAGGACCTCCTCGAGGCGCAGCTGCTCCAGGCCCAGGGGGTCCTCGGCGCCGGCCTCGACCTCGGCCCACGACACCGGCGCGGCGACGTACGGCCGGTCGCGCCCACGCAGCGAGTACGGCGTGATGGTGGTCTTCGAGCCCGCGTTCTGCGACCAGTCGAGGAAGACCTTGCCGCCGCGGCGCGCCTTGGTCATGGTCGCGGTGACCCGGCGCGGGTGCGCGGCCGAGAGCTCCTCGGCGACCTCCTTGGCCAGCTCGGTGGACTCCGCCGGCGGCAACCGTCGCGGCAGCGTGGCGTAGAGGTGCAGGCCCTTGCTGCCGCTGGTCACCGGACGCGCCTGCAGCCCGCGGTCGGCCAGCCGCTCGCGCACCAGCAGCGCCACCTGGCAGCACTCGTGCAGACCGGCCGGGTCGCCGGGGTCGAGGTCGATGACGATGCGGTCGGCGTTGCGCGGCCGGCCGTTGCGGCCCACCCGCCACTGGTGCACGTGCAGCTCGAGCGCGGCCAGGTTGGCCAGCCAGGTCAGGGTGGCCAGGTCGTCGACGACCGGGAAGACGAGGCGGTCGCCGTGTCGGGAGTCGCCGCGGCTGCCGGTGGTGGGCACCGAGACCGTGCGCACCCACGACGGCGTGCCCGCGGGGGCGTTCTTCTCGAAGAAGCTGCTGCCGCCGGTGCCGTGCGGCCACCGGATCCGGGTCACCGCCCGGTCGCGCAGGTGCGGCAGCAGGGTGGGGGCGACGTGCGCGTAGTACTGCAGCACCTCGCCCTTGGTGGTGCCGGTGGCGGGGTACATCACCTTGTCGAGGTTGCTGATGCGCAGGGTGCGGCCCTCGACGTCGACGTGCACCTCCTCGCCCGCCATCAGGACCCGCCCCTCACGACTGGCCCGGGAGGTCGTCGGGGGTCAGGTCGTCGCGCAGCCCCCGGTACGACGGCTGGCGCAGCCGCGCGTGACCGGTGCCGTGGGTGTCGACGTCGACGACCAGCACCGGCTCGAGCCAGTGCGTCCCGCGCGCGTCGACCGCGGGCACGTCGTCGGCGAACGGGCTGTCGGCGCGGGCGAGCCCCGCGACCAGCTCTCCCAGCTGCCGCGAGACCCGGCCGCCGATGCCGCTGCCGACCCGACCGCGGTAGGTAAGCCCCTCGGAGGTCGGCTCCCCCACCAGCAGCGCGGCCAGCCGGTCGCCGGTGCCCTCCTGCGGCCGCCAGCCGCCGACGACGTAGGAGCGGCGGTGCCGGTGGGCGAGCTTGAGCCAGTGCGGGCTGCGCCGCTCGAAGGCGTAGCGGGAGTCGAGGCGCTTGCTGACCACGCCCTCCAGCCCCTGCTCGAGCGTGGCGGCGTGCAGCATCGCCCCGTCGTCGTACGCCGCCGGCACCTGCCAGCGCCCGAGGTCGAGGTCGGCGAGGCGGGCGCGCCGCTCGGTCAGCGGCAGGTCGGTGAGGTCGGTGCCGTCGAGGCGCAGCAGGTCGAAGACCATGTAGGTCGCGGGCAGCGACCCGGACAGCCGCTCGGCGGTGCGCGCGCGGCGTACGTGCAGGCGTTCCTGGAGCACCCGGAAGTCGGGCACGCCGGTGTCGTTGAGCACGATCACCTCGCCGTCGACGAGCAGGTCGCGGGCGCCCACCGCGCTCTCGACCACGTCGGGCCAGGCCACCCCGACCTCGTTGGCGTTGCGGCTCCACAGCCGGGTGCCGGCCGGGGTGAGGTCGGCCAGGATGCGCACGCCGTCCCACTTCACCTCGTGCGACCACTCGGGCCCCTCGGGCAGGCGGCTCGTCCTCGTGGCGAGCATCGGGCGCAGCGGCGGCACGGCCCCATCCTGCCCGAGCGGGCAGCGGCGCAGCCCCACCCGGGCGATGACGAACCGGTGTCCCACCCGTCACACTGGTGGTCTCCGCGACGAGAGAGGCTCCCCATGCGTGCGATCTGGAAGGGTGCGGTGTCCTTCGGGCTGGTCAGCGTGCCGGTCAAGCTCTACTCCGCCACCGAGTCGCACGACGTGTCCTTCCGCCAGGTGCACGCCAAGGACGGTGGGCGGATCCGCTACCAGCGGGTCTGCTCGATCGACGGCGAGGAGGTGCCGTACGCCGACATCGCCAAGGGCTACGAGACCGAGGACGGCGAGATGGTGGTCCTCACCGACGACGACATGGCCGAGCTGCCGTCGACGTCGTCGCGCGAGATCGCGGTCGAGAAGTTCGTGCCCTCCGACCAGATCGACCCGATGCTGTTCGAGAAGAGCTACTACCTCGAGCCCGAGAAGTCCGGCGCCAAGCCCTACGCGCTGCTGCGCCAGGCACTGCTCGACGCCGACCGGATGGCCGTGGTGACCGTGGCCCTGCGCCAGCGCACCACGATCGCGGTGCTGCGGGTGCGCGACGACGTGATCGTGCTGCAGACGATGATGTGGCCCGACGAGATCCGCACCCCCGACTTCTCGGTCGAGGCCGGCGACGTCAAGGACGCCGAGGTCAAGATGGCCACGATGCTGGTCGAGACCCTCGCCGGCGACTTCGACGCCTCCGAGTTCGAGGACGACTACGCCGCGGCCGTCGAGATGATGGTCAAGGCCAAGATCGAGGGCGGCGAGATGAAGCGCACCCCCACCTCGACCAAGTCCTCCGGCGAGGTCGTCGACCTGCTCGCCGCGCTGCAGCGCTCCGTCGACGCCGCCAAGTCGGGACGTCGCGAGAGCGACGAGGACTCCGACGGCGCCGGCGAGTCTGCCGAGAAGCCCGCTGCGAAGACCGCGAGCTCGACGTCGAAGAAGGCGCCGGCGAAGAAGTCCGCCGCCAAGAAGAGCACCACCAAGAAGGCTGCTGCGAAGAAGACGCCCGCGAAGAAGAGCACCGCCAAGAAGTCCGCCAGCAAGGCGACGGCCAAGAAGTCGGAGGCCAAGAAGGCCAGCTGAGCCCGCGGGAGGTTCATCGGCCGGCCGATTAAACTGACGGGTGGACGATGACGTTTCATCGTCCCGGCGGGAGCTACATCGGCCGGCCGATGAAACTCTCGGCGCCCGGCTGGAGCCTCGGTCAGTTGACGCAGGTGTCGTCGGGGACCCGATGGGTCTTCGCGGGCTCGGGGGCGGCGGCGCGGGCGGCGGCGGAGTCGGCGAAGCGGCGGTCGGCCCACCCGAAGAGCACGTCGGTGAGCCGCGGCGCGACCAGGTTGAGCACCTCGCCGACGTTGCCGGCCACGGTGCTGACCAGCACCGGCCGCTCCTCCATCGCGCGTACGACGCGCGCGGCGGCCTGCTCGGCGCTCGCGCCGCGCCCGGCGTACGCCTCGGTGGGCGCGGTCATCGGCGTCTGCACCAGCCCGAAGCGCATCGAGGTGAAGGTGACGCCGTCGGCCCAGGTCTCGCGGCCGGCGACCCGGCTCCACGCGTCGAGGGCGGTCTTGGAGGCGATGTAGGCGGAGAACTTGGGCGCCTTGAGCTGCACGCCCCAGGTGACGATGTTGACCACGTGCCCCGAGCCGCGCTCGCGCATCGCGGGCAGCAGCCCCATCGTGAGGCGCACCGGCGCCAGGAAGTTGATCGCCATGGTGCGCTCCACGTCGTGGAAGCGCCCGCCGCTGAGCGCCAGCGAGCGCCGGATCGAGCGGCCCGCATTGTTGACCAGGTGGTCGACGTGGCCGTGCTCGGCGAGCAGCCGCGCGGCGAGCGCGTCGACGGCCGCACCGTCGGTCAGGTCGCACACGTAGGTGGTCGCCTGCCCGCCCCGCTCGCGCACCCGGCCGGCCACGCGCTCGAGCTCGTCGGCGCGGCGGGCCACCAGCATCACGTGCGCGCCGGCGGCAGCGGCGGCGTACGCCGTGGCCTCGCCGATGCCGGAGGAGGCACCGGTGATCACCACGTGCGCGTCGCGCAGCGGGCTGGGGCGCCCGGTGAGCGGGCGTGTCCAGCGGTCGAGCCGCGCGACAGGGGTGGTCATCACTCGCGCAGCGCCTCGCACCATGCGCGCGAGACTAGCGGCGCACACCCGCTCGCCAGGTCACCAGGTCACCAGGTCAGCTCGTCAGCAGGCCCCGCACGATCCGCAGCCCCACCGAGAGGCGCGCCAGGTCGGCGTCCTCGTCGGAGCAGATCTCGCCCAGCGTGCCGGCGGCGCGGCCCACCGCGGCGGCGTCGCCGTCCTCCCAGGTCGCGATCCGGGCCGTGGCCGACTCGTCCTCGCCGGTCGCGGCGATGACCTTGAGCGTCAGCTGCAGGTGCACCGAGTGCAGGTCGTCGCGCAGCGCGGCGCGCGCCATCGTCTGCCACCGGTCCTCGCGCGGCAGCGCCAGGATGCGCAGCACCAGCGCCGGCAGCCCCAGCCGCTCGCCGAGCGCGAAGTGCACCCGGGCCACCTCGGCGGGGTCGAGGCCCTCGCGGTTGGCGGCGTCGACGATGCCGAGCACCATGTACGCCGGCGGCAGCACCGCCACGCGCGCGGCCAGGTCGTCGGGCACCCCGCGATCGACCAGCCGGTCGCGGCGCTGCTCGAAGGCGGTCAGCTCGCGCCCGGTCATCAGCTCGGGCAGCCGGGCCACGGTCTCCTGCACCGGGCCGGCGAGCTGCTCGACGGTGGCCTTGCTGTCGAGCGGGGCCCGGCGGTTGGCCACCAGCCAGCGGGTCGCCCGCTCCACCAGCGTGCGCATCTCGAGGCGCATCCGGGTCTGCACCGCCGCGTCGAGCACGTTGTCGTAGGAGCGCAGCTCCTCGCGCATCGGCAGCGACCCGAAGATCTCGCGGGCCACGAAGTTGGCGTGCGTGAGCTCGGCCGCCCCGACCCCCGTCTCGCCGCCCAGCCGCGGCCAGAACGTCATGCCGGCACCGTTGACCAGGTCGTTGACCACCTGGGTCACGATGATCTCGCGGCGCAGCGGGTGGTTGCGGATCTGCTCGGCGAACCGCTCGCGCATCGCCGTGGGGAAGTAGACCAGCAGGTCCTCGTCGAGGTACGGGTCGTCGGGGACGTCGGAGGCGATCAGCTCCTGGGCCAGCACGATCTTGGTCCAGGCCATCAGCACCGACAGCTCGGGAGCGGTCAGCCCCTCCCCCCGGTCGGCGCGGCGGCGCACCTCGCGGCTGGTCGGCAGCCCCTCCACCGCGCGGTTGAGCACGCCCTCGCGCTCGAGGCGCTTCATGAAGTCCTCGTGCACGTGCAGCAGCGACGGCGCGTGCGAGAGCGCGTTGGCCAGCGCCAGGTTCTGCTCGTAGTTGTCGCGCAGCACCAGCGCCGCGACCTCGTCGGTCATCGCCGCCAGCAGCTCGTTGCGCTGCTTGCCGGTCAGGTCGCCGTCGGCGACCACCCGGTCGAGCAGGATCTTGATGTTGACCTCGTGGTCGGAGGTGTCGACGCCGGCGGAGTTGTCGATGAAGTCGGTGTTGATGCGACCGCCACCGTCGTTGGGGTCCCCGCCCAGGCGCGCGTACTCGATGCGTCCGGCCTGGGTCAGGCCCAGGTTGCCGCCCTCGCCGATGCAGCGCGCGCGCACGTCGCGTCCGTCGACCCGGATCGGGTCGTTGGCCTTGTCGCCGGCGTCGGCGTGCGTCTCGTCGCGGCTCTTCACGTAGGTGCCGATGCCGCCGTTCCACAGCAGGTCGACCGGCGCGGTGAGGATCGCGCGCATCAGCTCGGCCGGCGTCATCGAGGAGACGCCGTCCTTGATGCCGAGCGCCTCGCGCACCTGCGGGGTGATCGGGATCGACTTCTTCGACCGCGAGTGCACCCCGCCGCCCTCCGAGATCAGCGAGGTGTCGTAGTCCTGCCAGCTCGTGCGCGGCTGCTCGAACAGCCGCTCGCGCTCGGCGTACGACGTCGCGGCGTCGGGCGTGGGGTCGAGGAAGATGTCGCGGTGGTCGAAGGCGGCCACCAGCCGGATGTGCTCGGAGCAGAGCATCCCGTTGCCGAACACGTCGCCCGACATGTCGCCGATGCCGACGCAGGTGAAGTCCTCGCTCTGGGTGTCGATGCCGCGCTCGCGGAAGTGCCGCTGCACCGAGACCCAGGCGCCGCGGGCGGTGATGCCCATCGCCTTGTGGTCGTAGCCGACCGACCCGCCGCTGGCGAAGGCGTCACCGAGCCAGAACCCGTAGTCCTTCGACAGCTCGTTGGCGATGTCGGAGAAGGTCGCGGTGCCCTTGTCGGCGGCCACCACCAGGTAGGAGTCGTCGCCGTCGTGGCGCACCACGTCGGTCGGCGGCACCGTCTGGCCGTCGACGAGGTTGTCGGTGATGTCGAGCAGGCCGCTGATGAAGGTGCGGTAGGACGCGATGCCCTCGGCCATCCACGCCTCGCGGTCCGACGGGTCGGGCAGCTGCTTGGCGAAGAACCCGCCCTTGGCGCCGACCGGCACGATCACGGTGTTCTTGACCATCTGCGCCTTGACCAGGCCGAGCACCTCGGTGCGGAAGTCGTCGCGGCGGTCCGACCAGCGCAGCCCACCGCGCGCCACCGAGCCGAAGCGCAGGTGCACGCCCTCCACGCGCGGGGAGTGCACGAACACCTCGTACTCCGGGCGCGGGCGGGGCAGGTCTGGGATCGCCGACGGCTCGAGCTTCAGGCTCAGGTACGCCTTGGGCTCGCCGTCGGCGTCGCGCTGGAAGTGGTTGGTGCGCAGGGTCGCGTCGACGTGGACCAGGTAGGAGCGCAGGATGCGGTCGTGGTCGAGGCTGGCGACGTCGTCGAGGGCGCCCAGCAGCCGCTCCCGCAGCTGCGTCCCGCGCTCCTCGCGGTCCTCGCCGGCCGGGTCGAAGCGCACCTCGAAGAGCTGCACCAGCAGCCGGGTGATGTCGACGTTGCTGCGCAGCGCCTCCTCGATGGTGTCGAGCTGGAAGGGCGAGCCGCCCTGGCGCATGTACTTGGCGTAGGCGCGCAGCACCGCGACCTGCCGCCAGCTCAGCTCGGCGGCCAGCACCAGGGTGTTGAACCCGTCGGTGTCGGTGCGTCCGTCCCAGATCGCGTGCAGCGACTGCACGAAGAGGTCGCGCGAGCGCTCGGGCAGCGAGCGGCCGTAGCGCAGCCCGAACTCGTAGATGTAGCAGTAGCGCTCGAGGTGGTCGATCTCGTAGGGGCGCTCGTCGACGACCTCGACGCCCAGGCTCGAGAGCATCGGCAGCACCGCCGACAGCGACAGCGGGCTGCCCACGCGGTAGACCTTCAGCCGCACCTCGCCGCGGCCCGCGTCGAGGTGCTCGTGCAGGGACAGGTCGAGGCCCTCCTCGCCCTCGATCGCCTCCAGGCGGCCGAGGTCGACCGCCGCGGTGCGGGCCGAGTAGTCCTCCTTGTAGGCCTCGGGGAACGAGTCGGCGTAGCGCCGCCCCAGCACGGCGCCGTTCTGCTCGCCGTACTCCGAGAGCACCGCGGCCAGGAAGTCGTCGCGCCACGACCGCGACGCGTCGGCCAGGCGGCGCTCGAGGTCGGTGGTGTCGAGGGCGCGCAGCTGCCCGGTGACGGTGGGGTCGCTCTCGCCGCGCGGCAGGTGCACCACGAAGTGCACGCGCGCGGTCGTCGACTCGTTGATGCGCACCGTGAACTCGATCGACTCCCCGCCCAGGCGCTCGAGCAGGATCTCGCTGAACCGCTCGCGCACCGCGGTGTTGTAGCGGTCGCGCGGCAGGTAGACCAGCACCGAGACGTAGCGGCCGTAGGTGTCGGGGCGGATGATCGCGCGCACCGCGCGCCGCTCGCGGGCGTGCATGGCGGCCTCGGCCATGGTCGCGAGCTGGCCGACGTCGGTGTGGAAGAGCTCGTCGCGCGGGTAGGTCTCGAGGGTGTCCATCAGCGCGCGGCCGGCGTAGGAGCGCGGGTCGAAGCCGCTGCGGCGCAGCACCTCGCGGGCCTTCTCGCGCAGCAGCGGGATCCGGGTCAGCGACTCGGCGTACGCCGTCGAGGAGAACAGCCCCAGGAAGCGCTGCTCCCCGACCACCTCGCCGCGCTCGTCGAACGTCTTGACCCCGACGTAGTCGAGGTAGGCCGGGCGGTGCACGGTGGCGCGCGAGTTGGCCTTGGCCAGCACCAGCAGCGTCTTCTCGCGGGCCTTGGCCTTGACCGGCTCGGGCAGCCGCGCGAACGCCGTGCTGTGGGCCTGGTCGGCGCGCAGGATGCCCAGCCCGGTGCCCGGGACCGCCTGCAGCACGTCCTCCTCGACCCCGTCGATGACCGCGGTGGCGAGGCGGTACTCGCGGTAGCCGAGGAAGGTGAAGTGGTCGTCGACGAGCCACTCGAGCAGCTCGGCGCCCTGGCGGACCTCCTCGCCGTCCAGCCCGACCGGGGGGTCGGAGCGCAGGCCGTCGACGATGTCGAGCATCCGCTGCCGGTTGCGCGGCCAGTCCTCGACCGCCTCGCGCACGTCGCGCAGCACCCGCTGCACGTCGTCGACGACCTGGTCGGGGTCGTCGTCGTCGGCGAGCCGGTCGATCTCGACGTGCATCCACGACTCGCGCACCGAGGCGTCCTGCGGCTCCACGGCGCCGTCGTCGACGACGCGGACCCGCTGCAGCTCGCCGGTGATGTCGCGCTCGACGTCGAAGTGCGGGTGCACCACCAGGTGCACCGCGCGCAGCTGGCGCGAGAGCTCCATCGTCAGGGAGTCGACGAGGAAGGGCATGTCGTCGGTGACGACCTCGACCACGCTGTGCCCGCCGGCGGTCCAGCCGTGCTCGGCGAGGGTGGGGGTGAAGACCCGCACGCTGGCGCGTCCCTGCGGGCGCTGCTCGGCCAGCCGGTAGTGGCTGGCCAGGGCGCCCCACACGTCGCTGTCGCTGCGCTCGGCCAGGTCCTCGGGCGCCACGTGCCGGTAGTAGGCGCTCAGGAGGTCGCCCACCTCGTCGTGCGGCGGGCCGCCGCTGCCGCGGCCGGCGCGGGCCAGCTCCGCGGCCCTGGAGATCAGCTCGGACTTGTCGAGATCGTGCGTCGTCGTTGACACGTTCCCGACCCTAGGACCCCGGCGTGACGTGGACAACACGGACCCGCCGAGGGTCTCGGCTACAGCTGCGAGCGCAGCTCCCAGAGCAGCGGGTAGTACTGCAGCGGCAGCCGCGAGCGCAGGTACGTCGACCCGCTGGAGCCGCCGGTGCCCGACTTCGCGCCGATCATCCGCTCGACCATCACCACGTGCCGGGCACGCCACGAGGCGGCCAGCTCGTCGTGCTGCAGCAGCGCCTCGGCCAGCGCCCACAGCGCGGCGTGGGAGTCGCGGTCGTGGGCGACGGTGTGCAGCGCCCGGGCGACGTGCTCGTCGTCGTCGACCGCGAGGCCGGCGCCGCCCAGGGCCGCGACGAAGGCGTCCCACAGGGTCGGCTCGTCGAGGCGGCGGCGCAGCCGCTCCTGCTCGTCGGCGCTCAGCCCGCGGAACCGCTCCAGGTAGCCGGGGTCCTTGGCGCCGGAGAGGAACTCCAGCTCGCGGAACTGCACCGACTGGAAGCCGCTGGCCGGCGCGAGGCGCTGGCGGAACTCCAGGAAGTCCTGCGGGGTCATCGTCTCGAGCACGTCGACCTGCTGGACCAGGGTGCGCTCGATGACGTGCACCCGGGTCAGCAGGTGCTGGGCCCACCACAGCCGCTCACGGCCCGCGCCGGCCGGCGCCAGCAGCGCGTCGCGGGCGGCGGTGACCTCGTGCAGCAGCTGCTTGAACCACAGCTCGTAGACCTGGTGGATGGTGATGAACAGCAGCTCGTCGTGGGCGGGCGGGTCGGACTCGAGGTGCTGGCTGTCGAGCAGCTGGGGCAGCCGCAGGTAGGACCCGTAGGTCAGCTGCGCCCCCTGCTCGCCGAAGGACACGAACTGTTCGCTCATGTCCCGAAGCCAACCACGACCGCGCCCCGGCATGATGTCGCCCATGAAGTTCACCCACGAGCTCACCTACGACGCCTCCCCCGCCGAGGTCTATGCCATGCTCAGCGACCCCACCTTCCGCGAGGAGGTGTGCGCCGCCCAGCAGGTGGTCTCCGCGGCGGTCACGCTGACCCCGCGCGGGGCCGACGGCTTCCACCTGGTCGTCGACCAGGTGCAGGACACCGCCGGGCTGCCCTCGATCGCCCGCAAGATCACCGGGGACACCACGCAGGCCGTCGTCGAGGAGGACTGGAGCAGCCCGTCGGGCGGCAGCGTCTCGGTGACCGCCCCCGGCAAGCCGACGTCGGCCACCGGCACCGTGGTCCTCGAGCCGACGGCGACGGGCACCCGCGAGGTGGTCGAGCTCGACGTGAAGGTCAAGGTCCCGCTGGTGGGCGGCAAGCTCGAGGCGCTGATGGCCGACAACATCAAGAAGGGCCTCGAGGTCGAGCAGACCGTCGGCGCCGCCTGGCTGGCGGGTGGCCGCTGATGTCGAAGCGCATGGTCCAGGAGCTGGCGTACGACGCCCCCCTCGCCGCGGTCGCGGCGATGCTGGCCGACCCGGCGTTCCGCGAGGAGGTCTGCGAGCGCCAGAAGGTGCTGCGCCACGACGTGCGCATCGACTCCCCCGCGGGCCCCGCTGGCCCGGTCGAGGTGCGCATCGAGCAGGTGCAGGACGCGGACGGCATCCCCTCGTTCGCCAGGAAGCTGATCGGCGACGAGATCGTCATCGTGCAGGAAGAGCGCTGGACCGCGCCCGAGCACGGCGACGTGACGGTGACGATCCCCGGCAAGCCGGGCGACATGCGCGGCACCGCCACCCTGGCCGAGGCGGGCGGGGTCACCACCGAGACCGTGGACCTGACCGTCAAGGTGAGCATCCCGCTCGTGGGCGGCAAGGTCGAGGGCCTCGTCGCCGACATGCTCCGCAAGGCGCTGCGGGTCGAGCACCAGGTCGGGCGCGACTACCTGTCGCGCTGAGCCGGCGCCTCCGGCTCGGCCCCGGCACCGGGGGTCCGGTCGTCCTGCTCGTGGCGTGAGCGCCACCAGAGCACCACGCCGAGCACCAGGAACGGCCCGAAGGCCAGCACCAGCGTGATCGCGCGCTCCACCGGGTGCAGCGCGCCCAGGTGGAGCCCGCTGAGCCCGCTCACCAGGGACCCCAGCACGAGCGGGAGGTCGACGATCGTCATCGTGATGATTGTCGCTCACCCCCGGACGGCGGAATGCGGCAGGGGCGGTGGCCCGTTGAGCCCGGTATGCCTTCCCTCTTCGAGCCCCTGACCGCCGGCGCCCTGACGATGCCCAACCGTCTCGTGATGGCCCCGCTGACCCGCAACCGCGCCACCGGCACGGTGCCGGGCGACCTGCACGTCGAGTACTACGCCCAGCGCGCCTCCGCCGGGCTGATCATCACCGAGGGCAGCCAGCCCACCGCCGAGGGCCAGGGCTACCCCAGCACCCCCGGCTTCCACTCCCCCGAGCAGCTGGCCGGCTGGCGCCGCGTCGCCGACGCCGTGCACGAGCGCGGCGGGCGGATCGTGGCGCAGCTGATGCACGCCGGGCGCATCGCCCACCCCGACAACACCGGCGGCCAGGAGATCGTGGCCCCCTCGGCGCTCGCCGCCCCCGGCGAGATGTTCACCCCCACCGGTCCCCAGCCGCACCCGACCCCGCGGGCCCTCGAGACCGACGAGGTCCCCGGCGTCGTCGAGGGCATCGCGCAGGCCGCGCGCAACGCCGTCGAGGCCGGCCTCGACGGCGTCGAGGTGCACGCCGCCAACGGCTACCTCATCCACCAGTTCCTCGCGCCGGGCTCCAACACCCGCGACGACCGGTACGGCGGCTCGCCGGAGAACCGGGCCCGCTTCGCCGTCGAGGTGACCCGGGCCGTCGCCGAGGCGGTCGGTCCCGAGCGCGTCGGCATCCGGATCAGCCCCGCGCACAACATCCAGGGCGCCACCGAGGAGGACGCCGCCGACGTCCGGGCGACGTACGAGCACCTCGTCGAGCAGCTCGCGCCGCTCGGGCTGGCCTACCTGAGCGTCCTCGCCGACCCGCGCCTGGACCTCGTGCAGGACCTGCGCGCGGCCTTCGGCGGCGTCGTGGTCGCCAACGACGGCTTCGGCGAGGTCACCACCCGCGAGTCGGCCCAGGAGATCCTCGACAAGGACCTCGCCGACGCCGTCGCGGTCGGGCGGCTCTTCATCGCCAACCCCGACCTGCCGCGCCGGTGGGCCGAGGGCGCCGAGCTCAACGAGCCCGACTCCGCCACCTTCTACGGCGGCGGCGCCGAGGGCTACACCGACTACCCGTCGCTCGACGGCTGAGCGGGACGCACCGCACGGCGGCGCCGACCCGCCGCTGACCAGGCGCTGACCTGGCGCCGGCACGCGAACGCCCCGCCCGGGACTCCCGGGCGGGGCGTTCGTCGTCGTCGGTCTCAGCCCATGTAGGGGTAGCGGTAGTCCGTCGGCGGCACGAACGTCTCCTTGATGGAGCGCGGGCTGGTCCAGCGCAGCAGGTTGACCGCGGCGCCCGCCTTGTCGTTGGTGCCCGAGGCGCGACCGCCGCCGAAGGGCTGCTGGCCGACCACGGCCCCGGTGGGCTTGTCGTTGATGTAGAAGTTGCCGGCCGCGAAGCGCAGCGCCTCGCGGGCCCAGGCGACGGCCCCGCGGTCCTGGGCGATGATCGCGCCGGTCAGCGCGTACGGCGCGAACGACTCCATCTGCGCCACGACCGACTCGAACTCGGCGTCGTCGTAGACGTGCACGGCCAGGATCGGGCCGAAGTACTCGGTCGCGAACATCTCGTCGGCCGGGTCGTCGGCCACCACGACGGTCGGGCGCACGAACCAGCCGACCGAGTCGTCGGTCTGGCCGCCGGCGACGACCTCGAGGCCCGGGGTCGACTGCGCCCGCTCGATCGCGGCCACGTGCTTGGCGAAGGCGCGCTCGTCGATGACGGCGCCCATGAAGTTCGACAGGTCGGTGGGGTCGCCGACCTTGATCGCCTCGACCTCCTCGACCAGGTCGTCCTTGATCTGCGCCCACACCGAGGCCGGCACGTAGGCGCGCGAGGCGGCCGAGCACTTCTGGCCCTGGAACTCGAAGGCGCCGCGGACCATGGCCGTGCGCAGCACGGCGGGGTCGGCGGAGGGGTGCGCGACGATGAAGTCCTTGCCGCCGGTCTCGCCGACGATGCGCGGGTAGGAGCGGTAGCCGGTGATGTTCTCGCCGACCGTGCGCCACAGGTGCTGGAAGGTCGGCGTGGAGCCGGTGAAGTGGATGCCGGCCAGGTCGCGGTGGGTCAGCGCCACCTCGGAGACCTCGAGGCCGTCGCCAGGCAGCATGTTGATGACGCCCGGGGGCATCCCGGCCTCCTCGAGCAGCTCCATGATCAGCGAGGCGGCCAGCTGCTGGGTGGGGCTGGGCTTCCAGAGCACCACGTTGCCCATCAGCGCCGGGGCGGTGGGCAGGTTGCCGGCGATCGCGGTGAAGTTGAACGGCGTGATCGCGTAGACGAAGCCCTCGAGCGGGCGGTGGTCGGTGCGGTTCCAGATGCCGGGGCTGTTGGCGATCGGCTGGTCGGTGAGGATCTGCTTGGCGTAGTGCACGTTGAAGCGCCAGAAGTCGATGAGCTCGCAGGCCGAGTCGATCTCGGCCTGGAACGCGGTCTTCGACTGGCCCAGCACGGTGGCGGCGTTGAGCCGCTGGCGCCAGGGGCCGGCCAGCAGGTCGGCGGCCTTGAGGATGATCGAGCAGCGGTCGTCGAAGGGCATCTCGCGCCAGGCGGGGGCCGCCTCGAGGGCCGCGTCGATCGCGGCCTGGGCGTCGGCGCGCGTCGAGTTGTGGGTGGTGCCCAGCACGTGCTGGTGGTCGTGGGGCTGCACGACGTCGATGGCCTCGCCGCCACCGTGGCGCCACTGGCCACCGATGTAGGCGGGCAGCTCGCGGGGCTCCTTCTCGAGGACCGCGATCTGGTCGAGCAGGGCCTCCCGCTCCGCGGAGCCGGGGGCGTAGTGGAGGTTGGGCTCGTTGACGGGAGCCGGCGGGAAGGAGATGGCGTCCATGCTCCGACCCTAGGCGCCGCCCGCCTCCTGGACCAGTTGGCCGATCTCCTGGGTGGCGAACCAGGCGAGGTCGTCGTCGGGCTCGGCGCCCTCCTCGACGTCGACGTGCACCGCGACCACCTCGCGCACCGTGACCGGGTCGTCGCGTCGCGGCACCTCGGCCACGACCACCACGCGCCGCCGCCCGGCGCCGACGAGCCCGGCGGAGGCCTCCGCGGCGGTGAGCAGGGCGGCGTACTCGCTGTCCTCGCTGTCGTCGTCGGCCTCGACGGCCGCGCCCGTCGCGAGCGGCTCGCCGGCGTGCAGGCGGGCCAGCAGCTCGAGGCTGCCCGGCAGGTAGAGACGGGTCACGAGCGGTCCGCGCCCTTCTTGCGGCGTCCGCGCGGGGCGCGCGGGCGCACCCCCGAGACGGTGTCGAGCAGCTCGTCGAGCGACTCGGCGAGGCAGTGGCCCAGCACGTCGGCGTCGGGCACCGCGTCGCGGTCGGCGGTGATGCCGTAGGAGACCTGGCCGTCGTACGACGTCACGCCGATCGCCAGCAGGTGGCCGGGCAGCAGCGGCGGCACGGGGTACGTCGCGACCATCCGCGCACCGGCGGCGTACAGCGGCGACTGCGGGCCCGGGACGTTGGTGACCACGAGCTGGGCACCGCGGCCGGCCTCCCACGCAGCGACCCGGGAGCCGATGGCGTGGAAGGTGCTGGGCGCGAAGCCGGCGATGCCGGCCAGCCGGTTGGCCGCCACCCCGCGACCGGTCTCCTGGTGGCTCTGGAAGGAGTAGGAGACCTGGTGCAGGCGCACCACCGGGCTCGGCTCGCCGACGGGCAGGTCGACGACGTGGGCCGCCATCTGGCTGCCGAGCGAGGTCGCCTCGAGCTCGCTGTCGATGACCGAGACCGGCACGACCGCCCGCACCCGGCGCAGCCCCGACATCGACTCCGAGCGGTTCATCAGCCAGGCGCGCAGGGCGCCCGAGACCGTCGCCAGCACGACGTCGTTGACGGTGCCGCCGTGCCCGTCGCGGATGCGCTGGTGGTCGGCGAGCGAGGTGTGCACCGAGACCACGCGGCGCTGCTGGGAGTGCCGGCCGCTGATCGGCGTCTCGCGCTCGTGCGCGCGACCGGTGACGGCGCCCAGCACCCGGCCGGCGCGCTCGCCCGCGGCCTCGGCGGTGCGGGCCAGCGAGTCCGAGGTGCTGCGCAGCGTCTGGCCCAGCACGTCGGGCCGGGTCAGGTTGTCGCGCACCGCGCCGACCAGCAGGTTGGTCGCGGAGGGGCGCTTCCAGGCGTCCCAGTCGTCGCCGCCCAGGATCTTGGGCTCCGGGGAGGTGTCGAGGAGCACCTGGGCGAGGTCGACCGTGTCGACGCCGTCGACCAGTGCCTGGTGGGCCTTGTAGAGCAGCGCCACCCGGCCGTCGGCCAGTCCCTCGACGACGTAGACCTCCCACAGCGGCTTGGACCGGTCGAGGGGGCGCGAGACGATGCGGGCCACCAGCTCGCGCAGCTGCTCGGGGGTGCCGGGACGCGGCAGCGCCGAGCGCCGCACGTGGTAGCCCAGGTCGAAGTCGGGGTCGTCGATCCACACCGGGTTGGCCAGCCGGCCGGGCACGGCCTGGAGCCGCTGGCGGTAGCGCGGCACGAACGAGATGCGGTCCTCGATGAGCTCGAGCAGCCGCTCGTGGTCGAAGCCGGACTCCCCGGGCTCGAAGACCTCCACGGTCGCGTTGTGACGCGGCGTCGACGGCGTCTCCTCGGCCAGGAAGGCCAGGTCGCGCGCCTGCACCCGGGTGGTCATCTGGTGGGGCCCCTCTCACCGTCGGCCTTGTCGTGCATGGGATTCTGTCAGAGCCGACCACCCCCGCCCGACCGGCCACCACCTGACCACGACGGAGAGAGCCACATGCACCGCGTCCCGACCCGACCTGCTCACCGCGGCCTGGCCGCCCTCGCCGCGCTCGCGCTGCCCCTGGTGCTGACGGCCTGCGGCTCCGAGGAGACCGGCTCGGGCGCCGACGACGCGCAGGGGCCCGTGGCCGTCGAGATCACCGTCGAGGACGGCACGGTCAGCCCCAAGGGCGACCGGATCGAGGTCGGCGTCGGCGACGAGGTCACCTTCACCGTGACCGCCGACGCACCCGGCGAGGTGCACGTGCACTCCACCCCCGAGACCTCCTTCACCTACGAGGAGGGCACCACCGAGGAGACGCTGGTCTTCGACCGCCCCGGTGTCGTCGAGGTCGAGGCGCACGACCCCGACCAGCTGATCGTCCAGCTCGAAGTCTCCTGACGTGGGGCTGAGGCTGGACGACGCGGCACGAACGGTCGAGGCACACGGCATCGGTGGGGCCAAGGACCTGCCGATCTCGCCGGAGCTGGCGATCGCCGG
>JBFGFQ010000007.1:0-28545 GCA_041579495.1 Nocardioides sp. | reverse complement strand
TACTCGTAGCGCCGGACCTCGCCCCCGACCCGTCGGGTGGCCCAGTTGCGCACCCGGCAGCCGTCGGAGTGCATCAACCCGCGCAGGAAGTCGCCGGGCGCCGCGTGCACGGCGTGCCGCTGCCAGTCCTCCAGCACGATGGCGCGCTCGTGCTTCCTCCCCGGCCCGTGCTGGGGGAAGAGGCACGGCCAGTGCTGCCAGTGGGCCTGCACCACGACCACACCCGGCGCCCGGACCCGGAAGACGCGACAACCGGGGCGTGCACCCTTGATGAGCCGGGAGACGTCGTCGACGATGCCGGGGTACGTCGCGTCGCAGGACACCCGGAGCGAGTGGTAGCGCGCCGCGGCCGAGACGTGCCCGTCGCCCAGGTAGTAGCCGAGCAGCGCCGGGTAGGCGGCGGGCAGGGGGACCCCCGAGCACCGAGGACACTCGCCCGGCCGCGGGCCGGCGGGCTCGTGCGACCAGTCCCGCACGGTGCTGCGGGGGAGCCCCAGGCGCCTGGCCACCTCCGAGGCGCCCAGGCCCTCCGACAGGAGGTGCTGCGCGGCGCTTCGCACGGTGGCGGGGTGCATGTCCGCGAGCATCGCGACCGCCACCGACATCGTGCGTGAGGAGTGCCCCGGGTGGGACTCGAACCCACACTGGCGGTGGTTTGAGCACCGTGTCTCTGCCGTTGGACTACCGGGGCGCCAGGTGCACGAAACGCTACTAGAGCGGCGCCTCCGCGCGCACAGCGGTCTCCACCCACCCCGTGCTCTCCCGGTGCTCGCGCGGCGCGGATAACCTGCTCGGGTGAGCAGCGCCGCCGCACCCGACCCCACCGCGACCCCCCGCACCGTCGTCATCGCCGAGGACGAGGTGCTCATCCGCATGGACCTCGCCGAGATGCTCGTCGAGGAGGGCTACGACGTCGTGGGCCAGGCCGGCGACGGCGAGAGCGCCATCCGGCTCGCGGAGGAGCACCGTCCCGACCTGGTCATCCTCGACGTGAAGATGCCCGTCCTCGACGGCATCGCCGCCGCGGAGGCCATCGCCCGGCAGCGGATCGCGCCGGTGATCGTGCTCACCGCCTTCTCGCAGCGCGAGCTGGTGGAGCGGGCGCGCGACGCGGGGGCGATGGCGTACCTGGTGAAGCCCTTCAGCCACACCGACCTGGTGCCGGCGATCGAGATGGCCATGAGCCGCTTCGCCGAGGTGCAGGCCCTCGAGGCCGAGGTCGCCGGCCTGACCGACCGGCTCGAGACCCGCAAGAGCGTCGACCGTGCCAAGAGCGTGCTGCAGCGCGAGCTCGGGGTGTCCGAGCCCGAGGCCTTCCGGTGGATCCAGAAGACCGCGATGGACCTGCGCCTGTCGATGCGGCAGGTCGCCGACGGGGTCGTCGAGCACGGCGTCGCGCCTCGTGGGGGCGCGTCCGGGGACGACCCGGCCGAGGACAGCACCGCCTGAGCACCGCTCTTGGTCTCGTCTCGGTCACGACGCGGTAAAGCCGACGACGCGCCGCGGAGAAGTTGACGGGGTTGTGGTGAGGTAGGTCTCAGAGTGCCCCTAGACTGCCGGGCGGCGCCCAGCCGGGCGCGCGAGAGGAGACTGCACGTGAAGGCAAGCCTGAGGCCACCTGGCCTACGACGACGTACGTCCGTGGTCGGTGCCCTGTTGGGCATGTTGCTGGCTCCGCTGCTGGTCCTGGGGCTCGGTGCCTCGTCGGCCCACGCCGGCGTGGCGACCCTGTGCCTGGCCAGCCCCGGCCAGAGCGCCTGTGTGAGCGGCACGGTCGGCAACCGGACCAACCCCGTCGAGGGCGCCGAGGTGGTGCTGCGCGACGAGGCCGGCACCGAGGTCGACTCGATCACCACGAGCGCCGACGGCAAGTACAGCTTCCAGGTCACCGAGCCCGGTGACTACTTCCTCTTCGTCGACCCCGAGTCGCTGCCCGACGACGTGGAGATCATCCCGCCGGCGCCGCGCTTCCAGGAGGACGACGGCAGCATCCGGGTCCCGGTCAAGCTCGGCCGCACCTCCACGCCCGACCTCGAGGTCCGCTCGGTCGACTACGACGCCGCGGGCGCCGGGTTCGGCGAGCAGATCGTCCAGAGCATCGCCCAGGGCCTGCGCCTGGGTCTGCTGCTGGCGCTCGCCTCGGTGGGCCTGTCGCTGATCTACGGCACCACCGGCCTGTCCAGCTTCTCGCACGCCGAGCAGGTGACGCTGGGCGGCATGGTCGCCTACGGCCTGGTCAACGTCGCCGGCATGAACCTGTGGGTGGGCGTCCTGCTGACGACGATCATCTGCGGCGCCACCGGCTACGTGCAGGACCGCCTGATGTGGCAGCCGCTGCGACGGCGAGGGCTCGGCCTGACCCAGATGATGATCGTGACGATCGGTCTGGCGCTGGCGGCCCAGTACGCCTTCCAGTTCTTCGTCGGCGCCTCGCAGCAGAAGGTGGTCGTGCGCACCTTCGACGTGGTCGAGATCGGCCCGGTGCGGATGACCGACATGTCCTTCGTGGCCATGGGCGTGTCCCTCGTCGCGATCGCGATCGTCGGCTTCGTGCTGCTGCGCACCCGCATCGGCCAGGCCACCCGCGCCGTCTCCGACAACCCGGCGCTGGCCGCGGCCTCCGGCATCGACGTCGACCGCATCATCCGCCTCGTGTGGATCGCGGCGACCGCGCTGGCCGGCCTCGGCGGCGTCTTCTACGCCCTGGTGGTCAGCAACGGCATCCGTTGGGACACCGGCATGCAGATCCTGCTGCTGCTCTTCGCGGCGGTGACGCTCGGCGGTCTCGGCACCGCGTTCGGTGCCTTCGTCGGCGCCATCATCATCGGCCTCGTCGTGGAGCTCGCCGGTCCGCTGGGTGCGCCCGGCGACCTGAAGTACGCGGTGGCCCTGGTCATCCTCATCCTGCTGCTGATGGTCAGGCCCCAGGGCCTGCTCGGACGCGCCGTCCGAGTCGGCTGAGAAGGAGCCTCTTAGATGAACGAGTTCCTCGGAATCCTCGACGCCGTGGTCGGCGAGGCCATCTCGCCCGACACCGCGGCCGTCGCCATCGCCGTCATCGGCCTGAACATCCACTTCGGCTTCACCGGCCTGCTCAACATCGGCCAGGCCGGCTACATGCTGCTCGGCGCGTACGGCATGGCCATCTCGATCACCTACGACATCCCGCTCGCGGTGGCCGTGCTCATCGGTCTGGTCGTCTCGGTGCTGTTCTCCTTGATCCTCGGTCTGCCGACGCTGAAGCTACGAGGCGACTACCTGGCCATCGTGACGATCTCGGCGGCGGAGATCATCCGCTACACCGGCCGACTGGCCGCCTTCGAGGACTTCACCGGCGGTTCGCAGGGCATCTTCGGCAAGGACTACCAGGGCCCCTTCATGGACCTGTCGTTCTTCGGCAGCGGCAGCTTCGACCTGCTGCCCCTGAACTACCAGGACGCCGGCGGGGGCGCGGCGCTGCGCGTCGTGGGCCTGCTGGTGGCCGTGGCCGCGATCGTCGGCATCGTCGTGATCGCCAAGCGGATGAAGGCGGCCGACGGCGAGGCGCCCAAGGTGGGCACCACCGCCACCCCGAAGCTGGTCATGGCCGCCCTCGGTGTGGTCCTCTTCCTGGCGCTGTTCTTCTCGTTCCCGCAGAGCGAGCCCCGCACCAGCGTCGACGGCTGGTGGGTCCGGGTCGTGGCGTGGTCCCTGGTGGGCCTGTCCTGCCTGCTGGTGTTCCTGCTGGTGCGCAGCCCCTGGGGCCGCCTCCTGCGCGGCATCCGCGAGGACGAGGAGGCGATGCGCAGCCTCGGCAAGAACGTGTTCGCCATCAAGATGCAGGCGCTGATCATCGGCGGCATGTTCGGTGCGCTCGGCGGCATGGTCTACGTGCTGACCGGCTCCGTGCAGGCCGACTCGATGGGTCGCCAGCTGACCTTCTTCGCCTACACCGCGCTGCTGCTCGGTGGTGCCGCGACGATCTTCGGCCCGGTCCTCGGCTCGATCATCTTCTTCTCCGCCCGCATCCTGGTGCGCGAGCTGTCGGGCGCCTACGTGCCCAACAGCATCATGAGCACCCAGCAGACCGAGCAGTTCTCCTACATCGTCGTCGGTGTGGCGTTGGTGCTGCTGGTGATCTTCCGACCACAAGGCATCCTTGGTAACAAGAGAGAGCTGCGCTTCCATGTCTGAGCCCACGAGCAACCCGCACGCGACCGCCACGGCCACCGGCCCTGGAGGCCTCGCGGACCCGGCCGAGCGTCGGGCACTGATGAGCGGCGTCGTCCAGGAGCCGGGTGCCTCCAAGCCCGACCCGATCCTGACCGTCGACAGCATCACCCGGCACTTCGGTGGCATCACCGCCGTCGACGTCGAGCACCTCGAGGTGCAGCGCGGTCTGATCACCGCGCTGATCGGCCCCAACGGTGCCGGCAAGACGACGTTCTTCAACCTCATCACCGGCTTCGACAAGCCCTCGTCGGCCGGCAAGGGCGCGCACTGGTCCTTCAACGGGGCCAAGCTCGACAAGACCTCGGCGCCCAAGGTGGCCAAGGCCGGCATGGTGCGCACCTTCCAGCTCACCAAGGCGCTGAGCCGGATGACCGTGATGGACAACATGATGCTGGGGGCCAAGGACCAGACCGGCGAGAGCCTGGTCAAGGCCATGTTCAAGCCGCTGTGGCACTCCCAGGAGGGCGAGGTGCGGGCCAAGGCCGAGGAGCTGCTGGCCCGCTTCAAGCTGCTGGAGAAGAAGGACGACTACGCGGGCAGCCTCTCCGGCGGCCAGCGCAAGCTGCTCGAGATGGCCCGGGCGCTGATGACCGACCCGACCATGATCATGCTCGACGAGCCGATGGCCGGCGTGAACCCGGCCCTGACCCAGTCGCTGCTCGGCCACATCCAGAGCCTGCGCGACGAGGGGATGACCGTGCTGTTCGTCGAGCACGACATGCACGTCGTCCAGCACATCTCCGACTGGGTCGTGGTGATGGCCGAGGGCCGGATCGTCGCCGAGGGCCCGGCCGACACGGTGATGGCCAACCCCGCGGTGATCGACGCCTACCTCGGTGCGCACCACGACACCGACCTGGGCGACGACGCCCTGCTCAGCGACGAGGTCGTCAAGGAGCTGCACCACGAGGCCGACGAGGAAGAGGCGGCCCGACGGGACGCGGAGAAGGGGAAGCGATGACCACCCAGACGAACGCCGAGCTGCCGCCGGGCATCCCGGCCGGCTCGCGGCCCGTGGTCGAGGCCAAGGACCTGGTCGCCGGCTACCTGCCCGGCGTCAACATCCTCAACGGGTGCAGCCTGACCGCCTACCCCGGTGAGATGATCGGCATCATCGGCCCCAACGGCGCCGGCAAGTCCACGCTGCTCAAGGCGATGTTCGGGCTGGTGAAGATCCACTCCGGCACCGTGCACCTCGGCGAGCGCGACATCACCAACATGCGCGCCAACCAGCTGGTGCAGATGGGCGTCGGCTTCGTGCCGCAGACGGAGAACGTCTTCCCGTCGCTGACCATCCAGGAGAACCTGCGGATGGGGATCTTCCTGCGCCCCAAGAAGCTGCGCGAGCGCCTCGACGCGATGTGGGACCTGTTCCCCAACCTCTACGAGCGCAAGGACCGCAGCGCCGGCGCGCTGTCCGGCGGTGAGCGCCAGTCGCTGGCGATGGCCCGCGCGCTGATGATGGAGCCGTCGGTGCTGCTGCTCGACGAGCCCTCCGCGGGCCTGTCGCCGGTGCGCCAGGACGAGACCTTCATCCGCACCCGCCAGATCAACAAGACCGGCGTGTGCGTGGTCATGGTCGAGCAGAACGCCCGCCGCTGCCTGCAGGTCTGCGACCGCGGCTACGTGCTCGACCAGGGCCGCGACGCCTACACCGGTGGTGGCCGCGAGCTGGCCAACGACCCCAAGGTCATCGAGCTCTACCTGGGCACGCTGGCCAAGGAGGTCGGCAAGGAGTAGCGCGTCGCCACCTGCGCGACGTACGTCGGACGGCCCCGGACCGCACGGTCCGGGGCCGTCCGCACGTCCGCGCCCGGCCACGACCGTCCACGGCCCCCGGCGCGGCTTCGATCCGGCGCTAGCATCGACAGCCAGGAGGCCGACTGTCGTGGACCAACCGATCTACTGGGGAGTGCTGGCGGGGACGGCCATCGTCCTGGCCGGAGCGCGACTGGTCGCCCGGCGTCCACTCTGGCGGAGCCGGGCCCGCGCGATCTCGACGGGCGACCTCGCTGTGGCCGTGGCAGCAGCCGCGGTCCTGGTGTTCCACTGCGCGGCGATGTTCTTCGCCGCCTGGGTGGACGCGGTGCCGTTCGCGGAGACCCCGGCGGCCGCCGTGCGCGACCTCGACAGCCTCGCCAGCGAGGTGTCCTACTGGGTGCCTGCCGCGGCACTGGTGGTCGCCCTGCGCCGGGTGTGGCCGCCCGGGCTCGTCCTCCTGGTCGTGACCCTGGTGGGAGTGGGGTACACGATGTTCGTCCCCCACCCCCTCACCACCCACCTGGCCTGGCTGGCGGCCGCCGTGGTCACCGTGGTGCTGACCAGCACGGCGCTCGTCTACCCAGGGCGGACGACCGCGGAGCCCGCCTGACACGACGAAGGGCCCCGCACCAGGATCGGTGCGGGGCCCTCGTCGTACGAGCGTCAGGGGGTCAGGACTGCTTCTGGCCCTCGACCGTGGCGGTCAGCTCGTTCTTGTTCTGCTCGTTGAAGGTGTAGATGCCGACGAACGCCGAGGACGGGTCGTTCTCGTCGTCGATCGGACCGATGCCCGAGGGACCGATGTAGCGGATCTCGTTGCCCTCGTCGAGCATCTCGGTGCACTCGGCGTAGGAGGTGCACTCCTCGCCGCCGTTGGTGCCCGACACGGCAGCGAAGTTCTGCTGCACGGTCTCGGAGTCGGTCGCACCACCCTTGTAGGCCGCGAGGGCCGCGAGGATGGTGGCGTCGTAGGACTCGGCCGCGTAGGCGAAGTCGGTCAGGCCGTCACCGAAGGCGAACTCGTTCCAGGCGACCAGGCGGTCCTTGAAGTCCTGGGCCGCGTCGGCACCGGGGATGGTGCCCTGGGCGCCGGTGAGGGTGCCCTCCTCGAAGTCCTTCGAGTAGTCGGCGGTGTTGCCGTCGGAGAAGTAGGTCGCCGACATGTCCCAACCGGTCGAGGCGAGCTCGGGCACGATGGCCTTGGTCTCGTCGAAGGCGAGGATCACGATCGCGTCGGGGTTGGAGTTGACCGCGGCCGAGACCTCCGAGGAGAAGGTCGTCTGGCCGGCGGGGAACTCGTCGCCGTCGCCCTTGCAGCCGTAGGTGCACTCGCCACCGCCGGCCTCGATGGTCTCCTGGACCACGTCACGCAGACCGGTGCCGTAGGTGTCGGAGAAGACGATGAACGCGACCTTCTGGAAACCGTCGGAGGAGATCAGCGAGCCGAGGGCGTTGCCCTGGATGCCGTCCGGCGGGGCGGTGCGGAAGTAGAAGTCGCTGTAGCCGCTCAGGTCGACCGCGGTGTTGGCGGGGGAGACCTGGGTGACCTTGGCGGCGGTGAGACGGTCCACGAAGTTCAGCGAGACGCTGGACGACGCGGCGCCGACGACGACCGAGGCCTCGTCCTGGATCAGCTTGCGCGCGGACGCGGTGCTGATGGACAGGTCGGTGGTGTCACCGGAGTCCTCGATCTGGTGGCAGGCCTCGGCGCCGTTGACGCCGCCCGCCGCGTTGATGTCGGAGACGGCCATGCCGACACCGGCGACCTCCGGGGGACCCAGGAACGCCAGGTTGCCGGTCAGGGGCAGGATGCCGCCGACCTTGAACGTGTCGGCGTTCGAGGAGCCGTCGGCGCACTCGTCGTTGGTGAACTCGTCGTCGGCAGGTGCCGCCGACTCGCTCGACTCGCTGGTGGGCTCGTTGTCAGTCGCGTCGGTCTCGGAGTCCTCCGAGCCGCAGGCGGTCAGCGCCAGGCCGAGCGCAGCGGTGCCCGCCATGAGCTTGACCCAGTGGGATGTGGTCGATCGATTCACGTGGTGAACCCTTTCCTCAGGTGTGAGTGCCTTCACCGGTGCCCGACCCCCGAAGGTCGGCCGTAGCACGGTCACGGTAGACCTCAGAGGGTGTGAGGCGCGGCACACCGGGCGAGCGTTGCCGAATCGTGACGTGACCGACTGAGGTCCGTCACCGAACGACGGCGACGATCTGGACCAGCAGCGGGGCGACCAGCAGGGCCGGGAGCAGGTCGGAGACCGCCACCTCGCGGATCCGCAGCAGGCGCAGCGCCACCCCGACCAGCACCAGGCCCCCCACCGCCGTGACCGCCGCCAGGTGCGCGTCGGGCAGCAGGTCGCCCAGCCCGAGGCCGACCAGGGTCAGCCCGCCCTGAACGGTCACGATGGTCAGCACCGAGGCGGCGACCCCCCAGCCGAACGACGCCGCGAAGGCGATCGCGGCGAAGCCGTCGAGGGTGGACTTGAGGAAGAGCTGGTCGGCGCCGTTGCCGAGGCCGTCGTTGAGCGAGCCCAGGATGGTCAGCGGGCCGGTGCAGAAGACCAGCGAGGCGACCACGAACCCCTCGACGAACCGCTGGCGCTCCGCCGAGCCGGCGCCGCCCGCCATCCGCCGCTGCAGCCAGCGGCCCAGCCCCTCCACCCGCTGCTCGAGGCGCAGCAGGGACCCGGCGATGCCGCCCAGCAGCACCGAGCCGAGCACGATCAGCATCGGGGCGCTGTCGCCGACCTCGTCGGCGAGTGCGGGGGAGAGCACCTCGACCGCTGCCGTGGCCGCGATCAGCAGGGTGACCAGGCCGAGACCGTCGGTGACGAGCTCGCGGGTCCGCTCGGGCAGCCGGTGGCCCAGCAGCACGCCCAGCACGCAGCCCAGGAGGACCGTGACCACGTTGACGGCCGTGCCCACGCCCGGGACCAGCAACGGGAGCGGGAGCATCATCAGGGGCGTCAACGCGGTCCTCGGTGGTGGTGGTCGGGCCCGGCGGGGCGAAGGACAAAAGTGGTCTCGTCCATGCGACACCACGGCCCGCAGGAGCGTAGTCTCGCCCGGTCAAGCGCGCCCGAGGGGGCGTCGCACCCGACGGCGGACCCGGAGAGGCGTGGTGGCATGAGTCGGAGCTCGGTGACGCTGCGGTGCGCGGTGGAGCAGGACGCGCTCTTCCTGGCCGGGTTGTGGTCCGAGCACCTGCGTCGCGCCGACCGCGAGGAGCAGGTCGCCGACCTCGAGAGGGTCATCAAGGAGGCCGCGGCCTCGCCCGAGCAGCGCCTGCTGGTCGCCGAGCACGACGGCCGGCAGGCCGGAGCCGTCCTCCTGCGCGTGGCCACCCTGAGCCCGATCAACCTCGAGCCCGTCGTGCAGTGCCACACGCCCACGGTGGTGCCCGACCTGCGCCGGCACGGCGTGGGGCGCACCCTGGTCGAGGCGGCCGTCGCCTGGGCCGAGGACCTCGGCGTCGCGCACGTGGTGACCGCCGCGTCGGCGTCCTCGCGCGACGCCAACCGATTCATGGCCCGGTTGGCGCTGCGCCCCCAGGCGGTGCTCCGGATCGCCGCGACGCCGGTGATGCGCGCCAAGGTCGAGGCGCAGCGACCGGCCGCCGAGCGCAGCCGCTCCGCCCGGGGCCAGATGCTGGCCGCGCGACGCTCGCTGCGCCGCCAGCAGGCGGCCGACTAGAGCCCGACGCGCTCGCGGGGCACCAACGAGCAGGTGATCCGCGAGGTGCACACGCGCTTGCCGCGCTCGTCGGTGATGACGACCTCCCAGGTGGCGCTGGCGCGCCCCAGGTGCGCGGGGGTGGCGACGCCGGTGACGGTGCCGCTGGTGGCGGAGCGGTGGTGGGTGGCGTTGATGTCGACACCGACGGCGACCCGGTCGGGGTGGGCGTGCAGCGCCGAGCCGATGGAGCCCAGGGTCTCGGCCAGCACGACCGAGGCGCCCCCGTGCAGCAGGCCGTAGGGCTGGGTGTTGCCCTCCACCGGCATGGTCGCCACGACCCGCTCGGCGGAGATCTCGACGAGCTCGACGCCCATCTTCTCGTTCAGCCCGCCCATGCCCTGGGGCATCATCGCGACGTACTGCTCCACGTCCATCTGCGTGCCCGTCTCGTCCATGGCCTCAACCTATCGAGGCGCCGTCGGTGCCAGCGGCTAGGGTCGCCCCGTGCCCGAGACGACCTCCCCCGCCCGACCGCGGCTGCTCCTGCTGGACGGCCACTCCCTGGCCTACCGGGCCTTCTTCGCGCTGCCGGTGGAGAACTTCTCGACCACGACGGGACAGCACACCAACGCCGTCTACGGCTTCACCTCGATGCTCATCAACGTGCTGCGCGACGAGCAGCCCACCCACGTCGGCGTCGCCTTCGACGTGTCGCGCCAGACCTTCCGGATGGCGGAGTACTCCGAGTACAAGGCCAAGCGCAACAAGACGCCCGGGGAGTTCTCCAGCCAGCTGCCGCTGATCGAGGAGGTCCTCGACGCGCTGCGCATCCCCTTCCTGAAGAAGGAGGGCTACGAGGCCGACGACATCATCGCCACGCTGGTGACCCAGGCCCTGGCCGAGGACCCCGAGATGGAGGTCCTGATCCTCACCGGCGACCGGGACTCCCTCCAGCTGGTCACCGACCGCTCGACGGTGCTCTACCCGATGCGCGGGGTCTCCGACCTGGCGCGGATGACGCCCGAGGCCGTCGAGACCAAGTACGGCGTGCCGCCCGAGCGCTACCCCGAGCTGGCCGCGATCGTGGGGGAGACCTCCGACAACCTGCCCGGCGTGCCCGGGGTCGGCCAGGGGTTCGCGGCGAGGTGGATCAACACCTACGACGGCCTCGACAACGTCATCACCCACGCCGACAAGATCACCGGCAAGAAGGGCGAGGCGCTGCGCGAGCACCTCGGCGACGTGCTGCGCAACCGCCGGCTCAACGCGCTGGTGCGCGACCTCGACCTCGAGCTGCGCCCCGCCGACCTGGTGCTGCGGCCCTGGGACCGCCAGGAGGTGCACACCCTCTTCGACGGCCTGGAGTTCCGGGTGCTGCGCGACCGGCTCTTCGAGACGCTCACCTCCGAGGAGGTCGTCGAGGGCGACGGCTTCGACCTCGAGGGCGCCCGCCTGGCCCCCGGCGAGGTCGCCGCCTGGCTGGCCGAGCACGCCACCGACCGGGTCGGGCTCACCGTCCAGGGCAGCTGGCGCGCCGGCAGCGGGGAGGTCCACTCGCTGGCCCTGGCCGCCGACGACGGCGCCGCCGCCTGGTTCGACGCCGCGGAGACCACGCCCGACGACGACGCCGCGGTGGCCCGGTGGCTCGCCGACCCGCAGCGGCCCAAGGTGATGCACGACGCCAAGGGCCCGATGCTGGCGCTGGCCGCCCGGGGCTGGCCCCTCGACGGGCTGCAGTCCGACACCGCGCTGGCCGCCTACCTGGTGCGCCCCGACCAGCGCTCCTACGACCTCGCCGACCTGACCCTGCGCTACCTCAAGCGCGAGCTGAAGCAGGGCGGCCTCGACGACGGCCAGCTGAGCCTCGACACCCTCGACGCCGGCCTCGACCCGGGCCTCGAGGGCGCCGGCGACTCCGCGGCGCACACCGCGATGCTGCACGCCCGGGCCGTGCTCGACCTGGCCGAGGCCCTCGACGGCGCGGTGGCCGAGCACGGCGGCACCCAGCTGCTCGCCGACGTCGAGCTGCCGCTGGTGCACCTGCTGGCGCGCATGGAGATGACCGGCATCGCGGTCGACACCGAGCACCTGGAGTCGCTCGAGGCGCACTTCGCCGGCGAGGTGCGCGCGGCCGCGGAGGCGGCGTACGCGGTGATCGGCAAGGAGATCAACCTCGGCTCGCCCAAGCAGCTGCAGGTGGTGCTCTTCGACGAGCTGGGCATGCCCAAGACCAAGCGCACCAAGACCGGCTACACCACCGACGCCGACGCGCTGCAGTCGCTCTACGTCAAGACCGAGCACCCGTTCCTGCTGCACCTGCTGCGCCACCGCGACGTCATCCGGCTGCGGCAGACCATCGAGGGGCTGCTCAAGACGGTGGCCTCCGACGGGCGCATCCACACCACCTTCAACCAGACCATCGCCGCCACGGGCCGGCTCTCCAGCACCGACCCGAACCTGCAGAACATCCCGGTGCGCACCGAGGAGGGTCGCCGCATCCGCGAGGCGTTCGTCGTCGGCGCCGGCCACGAGGCGTTGATGACGGCCGACTACAGCCAGATCGAGATGCGGATCATGGCGCACCTCTCGGAGGACGAGCTGCTCATCGAGGCCTTCCGCTCGGGCCGCGACTTCCACTCCATCACCGCGGCCCGGGTCTTCGACATCCCGGCCGAGGAGGTCGGCACCGAGGAGCGGGCGAAGATCAAGGCGATGAACTACGGCCTGGCCTACGGCCTGTCCGCGTTCGGCCTGGGCCAGCAGCTGGGCATCGACCCCGCCGAGGCCCGGGGCCTGATGGACGAGTACTTCGAGACCTTCGGCGGCATCCGCGACTACCTCGGCGGGATCGTCGACGAGGCCCGCCGCACCGGCTTCACCGAGACCATCGGGGGCCGCCGCCGCTACCTGCCGGACCTGACCAGCGACAACCGGCAGCGGCGCGAGATGGCCGAGCGGATGGCGCTCAACGCCCCGATCCAGGGCTCGGCCGCCGACCTGATCAAGATCGCGATGCTGCGCGTGCAGGCCGCCATCGACGAGGCCGGGCTGGCCTCACGGATGCTGCTGCAGGTGCACGACGAGCTCGTGCTCGAGGTCGCGCCCGGCGAGGGCGAGGCGCTCGAGGCGCTGGTGCGCGAGCAGATGGGCGCCGCCGCCGACCTGACCGTTCCGCTGGACGTCTCGGTCGGCACCGGCCGCAGCTGGCACGAGGCGGCCCACTAGCGCGTCAGACGGGGTCGCGCAGGCGGTGCAGGCTCAGCGCGAGCAGGACGGTGAACAGCGTCGCGTCGACCGCGATCACCACGAGCACCAGCGAGCTGAGCGAGGCCGTCGTGGCGGCGGCCAGCACCAGGCCCAGCACCGCGAGCCAGACCAGGTACGCCGAGCGGGTGCCCTGGCGCGCGAGCACCGAGTAGACGAGCAGCTGGAGCATCGCGAGCAGCGTGCCGACGACCGCGAAGAGCCACAGCCGCGACTGCACGTCGGCGTACTCCTGGCCGCCGACGAAGACCATCGCGACCCCGCTGAGCAGCCAGGCGCCCAGGGTGGCGACCACGCCGAGGGCGGCCACCAGGGTCAGGCTGCGCAGCAGCGCCAGGCGCCGCTCCTCGACCGTCGACATCGACGGGAAGGCGACCACGACCACGAACTGGGGCAGGAACAGCACCGCCTTGGTCAGGATCAGCCCGGCGGCGTAGAGGCCGGCCTCGTGGTCGTCGAGCACGTTGCGCGCCACCACGATGTCGGCGTTGGAGAGCACGAAGAAGGCGAGCAGGGCCAGGGAGGCGGTCACCGCCTCGCCCGCGACCGGGCGCCGGGTGTGCGCCTCGCTGTGCGTCCCGGCCTCGCGCGGGCGGCGCAGGGCGACGTAGCCGATGAGCGCCGGCACGAACATCGCCAGCATCACGCCGAGCATCGCCGCGGTCTCGGTGGGGGAGACCAGCAGGCAGGCCGTGCCCACCACGACCCGGGGCACGCCCATGCCGAGGTAGACCATGCCCAGCGGCAGCCAGCGGCGCTCGCCCTGCAGGATGCCGGCCTGGCCGCCCATCACCGTCAGCGGCACCGCGCTGATCGCGAGCAGCACCGCGGGCAGCACGCTGTCGAGGCGCAGCACGATCATGACCACGGGGGACAGCGCCAGCATCAGGGCGCCGAGGCCGAGGGCGGCGCGGTAGGTGACCCCGAGGACGACGCGCTCGATCTGCGCGACGTGCGCGGGGTCGGCCGAGATCCGTCGGGCGCCGGTGGCCTGGAGGCCCAGCTGCAGCACCGCGACCACCATCAGCAGCGCCATCAGCGGTGCCAGGACGCCGTAGTCGGCGGGCCCGAGCAGGCGCGCGGAGATCATCTGGAAGGCATAGGTCGCCACGTTCATCACGCCCATCGCCACCGCGATGCCGGCGCTGCCACGCAGCAGTGCGCGCAGGCCGGAGCGGCCCGGGGCTCCCGCGCCGGGTCCGGAGGGACCGCTCTGCGCGTCCGGCGTGGTGCTCGTCACGGGTCGAGCGTAGGTCAGCGGGCGGTCGCGCCGGCAACTCCGGCGGGGCCGGGCCGTCCCGGTGTGGTTTCCTTCGCGCGTGGAGCGGTCGCGAGGACGAGACGTGCGCGCCTGGGCCGTGCCGGCCTGGTCGCTGCTCCTGGCGGTGCTCCTGCTCGGCCCGGCGCTGGCTCCCGGCTTCGTGCTGGCCCACGACATGGTGTGGGTGCCCGACCTGGCCCTGCGCGCCGACGCCCTCGGCACCGGGAGCGGCCTGCCGCGCGCAGTGCCCTCCGACGCGGTCGTCGCGGTCCTCGACGAGGTCGTGCCCGGCATGCTGCTGCAGAAGCTCGTGCTGCTGGCCTCGCTGGTCGTGGGCGGCATCGGCGCGGCCCGGCTCGCACCGCCGGGGAGTCTCGTCGGGGCGCTCGCCGCAGTGACGCTGTGGCAGTGGAACCCGCTGGTGGCCGAGCGGCTGGGCCTGGGCCACTGGCCCGTGCTGCTGGGGTACGCCGCCCTCCCGTGGCTGGTCGGCGCGGCGCGGCGCTGGCGCACGGAGGGCCGGATGCCCATGGTGCTGCCGCTGCTGGTCGTGGTCGCGAGCCTGAGCGCCAGCGCGGGGCTGGCCACCGCGGCGGTGCTGCTGGTGCTGGCGACCCGTCGCGACCCGGCGCAGGTGGCGCGGGTCGCGGCGGTCGCGGTGCTGGCCAACGCGCCGTGGCTGGTGGCCGGGCTGCTGCACGCCGGCGCGGCGCTCAGCGATCCCGCAGGGGCCGCGGTCTTCGCGCTGGCCGACGAGGGCTCCCTGCCCGGCCCGTTGGCCGCCCTCGGCCTGGGCGGCGCCTGGAACTCGCAGGTGCTGCCCGGCTCGCGCACGGGCCCGGCGGCCTGGGTCTCGACCGGGCTCGTGGTGCTCGTGGTGGCGGCGGGCTGGCGCGGCTGGTGGCGGCGGCTGGGAGCGCGCGAGGCCGGCGGGCTGCTGGTGCTGTGGCTGCTGGGCTGGGGCACGGCGGTGCTGACGTGGGCGGCCCCGGACGCGGTGGGTGCCGTGGCGGCCGCGGTGCCGGGCGCGGGGGTGGTCAGGGACGGGGCCCGGGTGCTGGTGCTGTGCGCCCCCCTGCTGGTCGGGGCCGCTGCCCAGGGCGTCACCGACGTGCGCGCCCGGGTCGCCGGGTCGTGGCCGGGACCGGTGCCGCCGCCGGCCCGTGTCGTGCTGGCCGGCGTGCTCGTGGTCTGGCCGGTGACGCTGATGCCCGACGTGGCCTGGGGCCTGGGCGGGACGCCGGGCGGCGGGCTGCGCGCGGTGTCGTACCCGGCGTCGTACGAGCAGGCACGCGAGGCGGTGGCCGCCGCCGGGCCGGGCGACGTGCTGGTGCTGCCGCTGAGCAGCTTCCGGGCGCCGGCCTGGAACGGGGGCCGCACCGTGCTGGACCCGGTGGGCCGCTACCTGGGCCGCGACCACGTGGCCAGCGACGAGCTGGTGGTCTCGGGCGCGGTGGTGGCGGGGGAGGACCCGCGTGCGCGGCAGGCCCGCACCGCCCTGGCCGGGGCCGACCCGGAGAGCCGGGCGGCCGCGCTGGCCGAGCTCGGGATCGGGGTCGTGGTGCGTGACCGGACCGCGCCGGGCGGCGACGACGCCGGGGCGGTGGAGGTGGCGGGCCGTCGGCTGCTGGCCGCCGACGACCTCGTGGTCACCGAGGTGGCCGGCGCCCGGGAGCGTCCCGCGCCGCGCGGGTGGGTCGTCGCGATGGCCGTGGCCTGGGGCGGGTGGTTGCTGCTACTGACGGCCCCTCTCCTGCGGGCCGGGCGGAGGCTACGTGCCGCCCGTCACAGGTGAGTCAAAGATTCGTCACACCCCGGGGTGACGCTGTTACTCTCCAGTCACCTTTGAGGGAGGGTTCTACTTTGTCTGCAATTCTCAGTGGCGGTATGTCCGCCATCGTCGCCACCGTCACCACCACCGTCGTGGGTGGCGTCGTCGCCGCCGTGACCGTCGTCGGTCTGGTCAACGCCAACACCGGCACCCAGGGTCCGTCCCCGGCGAACGTCAACCAGCCCGTCGTCGAGTACGGCACCAACGGCTGATCGAGCGGTCCCCGAGCCTCTGCTCGAGCACCGCGGCTAGTCGGAGCCGGCCACCCGCCGGCCCGACAGCACCTCCACCAGCACGTCGGCGAACGACTGCTGCGCGCGCGACCACGTGAAGCGGTGGCTCTGCTCCAGGGCCCCGCGACCGAGCCGCTCGCGCAGCGCCGCGTCGTCCAGCAGCCGACCCAGCGTGGCGGTGAACTGCGCCTGGTCGTCCACCAGGACGCCGGAGGTCCCGTCGACCACCGACTCCTGGGTCCCGCCGGCCGAGCGGTAGGCGAGCGTGGGCGTGGTGTGCATGCCGGCCTCGCCGATCACCAGGCCCCAGCCCTCCTTCAGCGAGGGCAGGGCCAGGACCCAGGCGCGCTCGTACACCTCGTGCTTGTGCTCCTCCTCGACGTGGCCCTCGAAGACCACGCTGTCGCCGGCGCCGTGCGCCTCGGCGTAGGCGTGCAGCTCGGCGTCCCACCAGCCCGAGCCCACGACGTGCAGCCGCAGGCCGGGGAAGCGGCCGCGCAGCGCGAGCACGGCGTCGATCGCGTGCTCGACCTGCTTGTGCGGGACCAGCCGGCCCACCACGGCCACCATCGGCGTCGGGCTCTTGCCCGGGTCGACGTGCACGTAGGGGTCGGTGCCGTTGTGCACCACCGCGGTCCGCGCCGGGTCGACCCCCAGCTCGGCCAGCTCGTCGCGGGTCGCGCTCGACACGGCGACGTACTGCTCGCGGCGGTAGAGCCACGGCGCCAGCCGGCGCTCGATCCACCAGCCGACCTGCCCGGGGCGACCGGGGTAGACGACCGGCCACTGCTCGCGGTGCACGTGGTGCACCAGCACCACCACCGGGCGCCGGGTGACCAGGCGCGAGAAGAAGGGGAGCCCGTTCTGCACGTCAACCACCACGTCCGGCGGCCCGTGCGGCCCGTCGAGGTCGCCGCGGCGCAGCGCGCGCATGCCCTGGGCGTAGACGCTGAGCTTGCTGCCGCGCCGCACGAAGCGGATCCCGTCGACGACCTCCTCGGGAGCCGCGGCGGCGTGCGCGGCGCAGAAGATCGTCACCGTGCAGCCGCGCTCGACCAGCCCGGCGGCCATCTTCTCGAGGTAGCGCTCGGCGCCACCGCCCTCGGGGTTGGCGGTGTCGCGCCAGCTGAGCAGCGCCACGTGGCGCCCGGCGAGGGGTCCACCACGGGTCCCGGCGGATGGTGCGGCGTGCGGTTCGTGCATCGGGGGAACGTACCAGTGGGTGCCCGAGTGGGTATGGTGCGCGCGTGCCGAGCCCGATGACCAGCCGTCCCCGCTCCCGCAGGTTCCGGGCCACCCTGCGCCGCTCGGTGCGGCTGCTGCGCGAGTTCCGCCACGAGCAGGACGACCCGGCCCGCTTCTACACCGCGCTGGCCCAGGACTCCGCCGCCCAGCTGGCCTCCTACACCGACCTCGACGGCGCCGTCCTGCTCGACGTCGGCGGCGGCCCCGGCTACTTCCGCGACGCCTTCACCGCCGCGGGCGCGACCTACCTCGCGCTCGACTCCGACGTCGGCGAGCTCGCCGGCCTCGGCACGATCGCCAACGGCACCGTCGTGGGCAGCGGCATGCAGCTGCCCTTCCGCGACGCCAGCGTCGACGTCTGCTACTCCTCCAACGTGCTCGAGCACGTGCCCGAGCCCTGGACCATGGCGGGCGAGATGGTGCGCGTGACCCGGCCCGGCGGCCTGGTCTTCATCAGCTACACCGTGTGGTTCGGGCCGTGGGGCGGCCACGAGACCGCGCCGTGGCACTACCTCGGCGGCGCCCGCGCCCGCCGCCGCTACGCGCGCACGCAGGGCCACGAGCCCAAGAACAAGTTCGGCGAGTCGCTCTTCGCCGTGACCGTCGGCGCCGGTCTCGACTGGGCGCGCCGCGAGGCCGCCACGGGCGGCGTGGAGCTGGTCGACCTGAGCCCGCGCTACAACCCCTGGTGGTCGCGCTGGCTGCTGCGGGTCCCGGTGCTGCGCGAGGTCGTGACCTGGAACCTCGTCATCGTGCTGCGCAGGCTGTGAGCACCCGCAGCAGCAGCACCGGCACGGCGACCGAGCCGGGCCGCTTCGGGCTGCGCGTGCTCGCGGGCTGCGCCCTGCTGGTCGGTCTGGCGTTCGTGCAGGACCCCGGCCTGATGGTCGCCGACACCAAGTTCGACCTGGTCGCCGCGCCCGGCGACTTCCTGGCCCGGGCGCTGCACCTATGGGACGGCGAGGGCGCCCTGGGCCAGCTGCAGAACCAGGCCTACGGCTACCTGTGGCCGATGGGCAGCTTCTTCTGGGTGGGCGCGCTGCTGGCGGTCCCCGGCTGGGTCGTGCAGCGGCTGTGGTGGGGCCTGGTGCTCGCGGTGGCCTTCGCCGGCGTCGCGCGCCTGACCCGGGCGCTGGGCGTGCGCAGCGACCTGGCCTGCCTGGTCGCCGGCGCCGCCTTCGCCCTCTCCCCGCGGGTGCTCACCACGATGGGTCCGATCTCGAGCGAGACCTGGCCGGTCGCGCTGGCGCCCTGGGTGCTGCTGCCGCTGGTCACCGGGGCCGAGCGGGGCTCCCCACGTCGGGCGGCCGCCCTGTCGGCGCTGGCGATCAGCCTCGTCGGCGGGGTCAACGCCGCCGCGTCCTTCGCGGTGATCCCGCTGGGCGCGGTGTGGCTGCTGACCCGCACCCCCGGCCCGCGGCGCCGCGCGCTGATGCTGTGGTGGCCGGCCCTCACGTTCCTGGGCACCCTGTGGTGGCTGGTCCCGCTCGCCCTGATGGGCTCCTACAGCCCGCCCTTCCTCGACTTCATCGAGTCCGCCTCGGTCACGACCTTCCCGACCACGCTCGTCGACGCGCTGCGCGGCACCTCCAACTGGGTGCCCTACATCGAGGCCGGCTCGCGCGCCGGGCGCGACCTGCTCACCACGTCGTACCTCGCGCTGAACTCGGGGGCCGTGCTGGTGCTGGGGCTCGCCGGGCTGATGCTGCGCAGCCACCCGCACCGGCGCTTCCTGGGCCTGGGTCTCCTGGTGGGCCTGCTGATGGTCACCGCCGGGCACCTCGGGGCCGTGCAGGGCTGGTTCGCCCCGGCGCTGCAGGCGCAGCTCGACGGGGTGCTCTCCCCGCTGCGCAACGTGCACAAGTTCGACCCGGTGGTGCGGCTCCCGCTCGTCGTGGGTCTCGCGCTGAGCATCGACGCGCTGGTGCGGGCCGGGCGCCGCGAGGCGACCCGGGCGAGCGACGAGCGCACCCGTCGCCTGGTGCGTCTCAACACCGCCACCGCCCTGGCCGTCACCGTGGCCGTGGTCGCGGGCGCGGCGGCCCCGGCGCTGGCCGGACGCATCGCGCCGGCCGGCGCGGTGCTCGAGGTGCCGGCGTACTGGAGCGAGACCGCGGCCTGGCTGGAGGAGCGCGAGGCCGAGACCGGCGACGCCACGGCGCTGCTGGCGCCCGGCTCGCCGTTCGGTCGCTACCTGTGGGGCGACCCCGACGACGAGCCGCTGCAGTGGTTGGCCGACTCGCGCTGGGCGGTGCGCAACGTGGTGCCGCTGGTGCCCCCGGGCGGCATCCGGCTCCTCGACGGGATCGAGGCGCGGCTGGCCCAGGGGCACGGTTCCCCGGGCCTGTCCGCTGCCCTGCGCCGGGCCGGCCTGCGCTACGTCGTGGTGCGCGGCGACCTGCGGCGCGCGGACGACGCCCCCGACCCGGTGCTGGTGCGCCAGGCGCTGCGCGAGAGCCCCGGCGTGGCCCAGGTGGCCGGCTTCGGGCCGCTGCTGGGCGGGCTCTCGCTGCTGGAGGAGGACGAGCAGGGACGGGTGCTCGCGGCGGGCGGCTGGCAGAGCACCTACCAGGCCGTCGAGATCTGGGAGGTCTCCGACGCCGACCCGGCCGTCGCCGCCGACGTGACCGCTCTGGTCGCGGCCGGCCCCGAGGACCTCGCCGACCTCGTCGACGCCGGCGCGCTCGACGACCGGCCCGTGGTGCTGGCCGCCGACGCGCCCGAGGAGCTGCCCGAGCAGCTGGCCGAGGCCCCGGTCGTGCTGACCGACGGGCTCCGGGTGCGGGAGCGGTCCTTCGCGCGCATCCACGACGGCAGCTCGGCGGTGCTCGTGGAGGGCGACGTGCGGCGGACCGGCAACCCGGTGCGCGACTACGAGCTCGACACCGACCAGCGCTGGTCGACGACCGCCCGTCTGGTGGGCGCCGAGTCGCTCTCGGCGTCGTCGTCGGCCTCCGACGCCGACTCCTTCGGCAGCATCCGGCGCGGCTCGTCGCCCTGGGCGGCGCTCGACGGCTCCCTCGACTCGGCCTGGCGCTCCGGTGCCGGGCGCAGCGGCACCCCGTGGTGGCGCCTGGAGCTCGAGACGCCCGTCTCGCCCAGCACCGTGCGCCTGGTCGGCGGCCCCGACGCGACCGAGGACCAGGAGGTGGTGGTGCGCACCGGCGCCGGCACGTCCGCCCCGGTGGTCGTGGGGCCGGGGGAGAGCCGCACCGTCCCGCTCGAGGGCGGCGCGACGTCGTACGTCGAGGTGCGCTCGCTCGAGGCCGACCGCACGCTGAGCCTCGCCGAGGTGCGGATCCCCGGCGTGCAGGTGCGCCGCCCCCTGGTGCTGCCGCTGCTGCCGCCGGCGTGGGGGCCGCCCGACGCCGTGGTGCTGCGCGCCGACAAGGACCGGCGCAGCGGCTGCGTCGAGGTCGGCGACGCCGAGCAGGACCGCGAGGAGGTGCGCTGCGTGCCGCGCCGCGTGGTCGAGCCCGAGGAGGCCACCGGCATCGACCGGGTCGTGCGCCTCACCACCGGCGCGGAGTTCTCCGAGGTCTCGCTGCGGGTGCGCCCGCGCGCCTCCGACGAGCTCTCGCAGCTGGTGCTGCAGGGGCGCGCCGTGTCGGTGCAGGCCAGCAGTACCGCTGTGCCCGACCCCCGGGGCTCGGCCCTGGCCGCCCTCGACGGCGACCCCGGCACCACCTGGACCGCCGACCCGGCCGACCCCACGCCGACCCTGCGGGTCTCGTGGCTTGGCACCGAGCGGGTCCGGTCGCTGCGGCTGGCCACCGACGCCGACGCGGCCGCGGCCACCCCGACCCGGGTGCGGGTCACCTGGGCGGACGGCAGCGTCGAGGTCGACCTCGAGGACGGGCGCGCCCGGCTGCCGGGTGTGCTCACCGACGCGGTGAGCATCGAGGTGCTCGACAGCGAGCAGGTCACCGACCTCGGCTTCGACGGCGTCCCGCGCCCGGTGGGGGTGGGCATCGGCGAGCTGCGGCTGGGCGGGGTGCCCTACGAGCCGCTGCGGCTCTCCCTCGACCAGCGCCGCTACGAGTGCGGCAGCGGACCGACCCTGCGGGTCGGCACGACCACGTGGCGCACCCGGCTCGAGGCGTCCCCGGCGCAGCTGGCCGCGGGGCGCACGGCCGAGGTGGTGCCGTGCGGTCCCGGCGCCGGGCCCTCGATGCGGCGGCTGAGCCTGCCGATCGGCGAGACCACGGTGCGGATGGGCGACACCGAAGCGCTCGAGGCCGAGTCGGTGGTGCTCGGCGCCCTGCCGACGCCGCCCCCCGCGGCACTGCTCGACCGCGGTCTCGACCTGGACCGGGAGCCCGCGAGCCGCCTGGTCGAGGCGCCCCCCGAGGAGGCGAGCCTGCTGGTCGTGCGCGAGAACGCCAACCCGGGGTGGACCGCGCGCCAGGACGGGCAGGCACTGACGTCCGTGGTCGTCGACGGGTGGCAGCAGGGCTGGCTGCTCCCGAGCGACGCCAGCGGCCCGGTCATGCTGGACTTCGCCCCCGACCGCGCCTACCGCTGGGGCCTGCTCGTCGGGGCCGTGGCGCTGCTGGGGCTGCTGCTCGTGGTGGCTGCTCCGCTCGTGCGCCGCGGCCGCCCGCGCGACGCCGACCTGCCCGCGCTGGGGGCCCGCGAGGCGCGGCCGGCGACCGCCACCGCGACCGCGCTGGTGGGTGCCGGGCTGCTCGCCGGGTGGTGGGGCGTGCTGGTCGCCACCGCCGCGATCGGCCTCGTCGTGCTGCTGCGCCGGCGGGTGCCGGGCTCGGAGCCGTGGCTGCTGGCGCTGCCGGTGCTCGCCGCGACGGCGGCGTACGCCGTGCGGCCGTGGGGCGACCCGGACGGTTGGGCCGGGACGCTGGCCTGGCCCGCCTACCTGGTGGTGCTGCCGGTGGCGGCCGTGCTGTTCTCGGCCGGGACCGCGCCGCGGCGGCGCAGGGGGTGGACCGACTTCAGGCGCAGCGCCGGGCGCTCGACCAGCCGGTAGGCCACCTCGGCGGCAGCGATGCTGACCACCATGGTGAGCGCCCAGATCTGCAGCCCGCGGCCCGCGAAGAGCTCCCAGCCGGTCGTCCACATCACCAGGTGCAGCAGCGGCAGGTGCAGGGCGAAGATGCCGTAGGAGATGAGCCCGAGGTGCCGCGCGACGCGGTTGGTCAGCAGCCGGTCGAACGTGGTGGGTGGCGCGTCGGCACGGCGCACCCGCAGCACGGCGGGGAGCACGATCAGGCCGCCCACCGCGGCGTAGACCAGGTTCTTGGTCAGCGACTGGCCCACCGTGGGGGCGGCCAGCTGCACCGGCCCGGCCACCGGGGTCGAGGCCACCAGCAGCAGGCCGGCGGCGGCCGCCCAGCAGACGCCGGGCTGGGCCGCGAGGCGCACCAGCAGCCCGATCCCGCGGCCGGCGCGCCCGCGCACCAGCAGCACCTGGGCCAGGGCCAGGCCGATGCCCACCGCGAACCAGTCGAGGTACGCCGGCAGCCACTGGGCCGAGTCGATGCCGCGACCGGTGCCGACCCGGGCGGCGCCGTCGAGGTGCCACCACACGCTGACCAGGGTCATCGCCACCAGCAGCGCGACGGTGCGGCGCACGTCGAGCCCGCGCCGACGACCGGTGGCCAGCAGCATCAGCAGCGGCAGCACCAGGTAGAAGTGCACCTCCACCGCGAGGCTCCACATGTGGGTCAGGCCGGCCGGGAAGCTGGGCCCGACCAACGACGAGGACAGCAGCACCGCGGCCACGCGGTCGCCGGCGTCGAGCAGGGCGTTGTCGTCGATCAGCACCAGCGCGGCGGTCACGGCGACCAGGTAGACCGGCACGATCCGCAGGAAGCGCTTCCACAGGTAGTGGCCGGTCTCCGGGCGCGGGGACGCGTCGGCGGCCGCCTGCAGCCAGGCCCGGGAGAGCAGGAAGCCGGAGAGCACGAAGAAGAGCGCGACGCCGACGTCGAGGCGGGCCAGCAGCCGGCCGAACGTGCCGTTGTCGGTGTACTCGCCGCCCCAGAACGCCGTGTGCGTGGTCAGCACCGCGATGGCCCCGACGGCGCGCAGCGCGTCGAGGTGCGGGAACTGCTCGACGACGCGCTCGGGAGGCGGGGTGCTCACAGCGGGGTCCCGGGCACGGCCTCGCCGACCTCGACCACGTCGACGCACAGGCTGGTGCCGGAGCGCAGGCCGCCGATGGTCACCGAGCCGATCTCGGCCTCCACCCGCCAGAACAGCGAGTTCAGACCCTGGCGCACCGCAGCGCGCGTCGTGGTGTCCTGCACCGTCACCTCCATCGTGTCGTCCGACGACGCCGCGAAGCCCAGGTGGACCCACCAGGTGCTGTCGAAGGCCGTGCCGTCGAGCTCGATGGTGACGGGCGAGGAGCCGATCCGCCAACCGCAGCCCTCCTCGGGACCCGGCGGCGCCTCGACGGCGACGTCGATCTCGGCCCGGTGGGCGCGGCCGGTGTCGTCGAGCACGACCAGCTCGTCGGTGACGTCGGGGAAGCGCAGCCCCGGCACCTGCAGGGGCAGCAGCCGCAGGGTGGTGTTGGCGGGGAACTGGTAGCCGGGCACCACCGCGGGCGGCACGACCTGGTCGGCCAGGTCGAGGCTGCCCCGCCCGGCCAGCGAGTCGCGGGCGGTGAGCAGGTAGTCCTCGCCGGGGTTGTCCTGGTGCCAGGTGCGCACGTAGGTGACCGAGCTCAGCACTCCGCCGGCCAGCACCGCCGCCACCAGCACCGCGCTCGCGGCGCGGGGGACGGCGCGGGGGACGGGGCGCACCGGGCGTGGCTCGCTGGACCCGACCGCCCCCTCGACCCGGGTGGTGGCGAGCACGAGGCACAGCAGCGCGACCGGCAGCACGTCGGTGAGGTAGCGGTACTCCAGGCCCACGACGCCACCGACGACCTGGGCGCGGCTGGTGAGCACGAGCACGAAGGCGACCCCGGCGTAGCCCAGGAGCAGCGCCCAGGCGCGACCGGTGCGGCGGCGGGTGAGGGCCAGCGTCGCGGCCAGCGCGAGGAGCACCACCCAGGCCGCGACCACGGCCGCCGTCGGCGGGTCGGCGTACGACGTCGGCGGGTTGCCGGTGTCCCAGCGCCACGGGCCGCCGAGCAGGCCCACGGGCAGCGTCGAGCCCAGCATCGAGAGGGCCAGGTCGTCGGTGACCTGCTCGCCGGTCTGCGACTCGACGAACACCTGGGGGACCTGGGTGAGGTAGTAGGCGCTGAAGGCCACCCCGAGGACGCCCAGCGCCAGGGCCGCCTGCCAGTGCGCGCGCACCGCCGAGCGCACCCGCTGCCACGGGCCGCCCTCGGTGAACCAGCCCAGCAGCACCGCCGCCAGCACCAGCGGCACCAGGACCGCCTTGACGTACGCCAGCAAGCCCAGCGCGACGAGGGCCGCGGTGGCCACGAGCCAGCGCCGCCGCCCGGTGCGCAGGTGCAGCACCCAGGTGGCCACGGAGCCCGTCAGCACCGCCTGCAGCGGCAGCTGGTTGAGCGCGGCGGCCCACCACATCGTCGCCGGCAGCAGCATCGCCGAGGTCTGGTGGAGGGCCAGCAGGACCACGACCCGCCAGCGGGCGCCGACGAGCACCAGCAGCATCGCCAGGAAGGCCACCGAGGCGAGCAGGTGCAGCGCCACCGTCGTCGTCGCGGCCGCGGCCCAGCGGTCGGGCGAGGTCGTGGAGACCAGCCAGGCCAGGCCCCGGCCCAGCGGCATGAGCTGGGAGTCGAAGGGGTCGAGCAGCCGGGCGGGGGAGTCGGTGGCCAGCGCGTCGCGCACCAGCCGGTGGTCGTCGGTGTAGAACCACGAGCCGTGCAGTGCCCAGACGCGCGCGAGGACGCCCGCGACGAGCACCGTGACGGAGGCCAGCAGGACGGCGGGACGCCCGGAGACGGAGGGGTGCGGCACGGCGCCGAGTGTGCCACCGGCGGATGTGTTAGTGATGGATGCCACCGAATCGGCTACTCGGCAGTACCCTCTCCTGGACACATCATTCTCTGGGGAGGGAAATTCGTGCGCAAGATTCTAGGACCGGTCCTGTTGGGCCTGGGCGGCTTCCTGTTGGTCGCCGGCCTGCTGGGCCTCGTCTGGGCCCCCGGCGTCGTCGAGAAGACGCCCATCGAGGTCGAGACCGTCACCTACCTCGAGGGTCAGGCCGGCAAGCTCGACACCTCCACCGGTGACCTCGTCGAGAACCCGGTCTACGCCATCAGCGACACCCGCACCGACACCGAGCTGTCGACCGACGAGACCAACGCCTGGGTCTCCACCTCGTGCCTGATGATCGACCGCGGCGGCGAGCGCGAGTGCGTCGACGGCTCCGAGGACATGGTCATCGCCTCCGTCGACGTCTTCGCGACCGACCGGGTGACCGCCCTGTCCGACAACGAGAGCCTCGACCTGCCGGCCGACGCCGTGCCGCACGAGGGCCTCGTCAACAAGTGGCCCTTCGGCGCCGAGCAGAAGACCTACCCCTACTGGGACGGTGTGACCAAGCAGGCCGTCGACGCCGTCTTCGACCGCACCGAGACCGTCGAGGGTCTCGAGACCTACGTGTACCGCGTGGAGATCGACGAGGCGCCGATCGAGATCGCCTCGGGCGTGCCCGGCACCTACACGGACCGCAAGGAGATCTTCGTCGAGCCGAAGACCGGCTCGATCATCGACCAGACCGACGACCAGCAGCGCTACCTGGCCGACGGCACCCCGGCGCTGGACCTGCAGCTGGCCTTCACCGACGACCAGGTCGCCGGCAACGTCGAGGACAACGCCGAGTCCCGCCGCCTGCTCGACGCGCTCACCGTCTACCTGCCGATCGTGGGTCTCGGTGGCGGCGCACTTGCGCTGCTCGCCGGCTTCCTGCTCGTGCGCAGCAACCGCCGCCGGGCCGCCTCGCGCGGCCGTCAGCAGCAGAAGCAGGAGCTCGTCGGCGCCGGTCGCTGACCTCTCTCCGACCCGCAGCACCCCGGTCCTGGTGGTCGGCCCGCGCGCTCAGCGCAGGTCGGCCACCAGGATCGCTGTTCCCGGGGTCAGCCGGCCCCGCACCCCGGACCAGCCGCCCCACACCCGCTCGTGGTGCTCGGGCCACTCCGGCTCCAGCAGCCGGGTGAGCGCGAAGCCGGCGCCCGACAGCAGGCCGACCCAGTCGCCCAGCGTGCGGTGGTGCTCGACGTACGACACCTCGCCCGAGGCGTCGTCGACCTCGACGTACGGCGTGCGGTCCCAGTAGGACTGCGAGGCCACCAGGCCCGCCTCGCCCGGGTCGTCGGGGAACATCCACCGCGTCGGGTGGGTGATCGAGAAGGCGAAGCGCCCGCCCGGACGCAGCACCCGCGCCGCCTCGGCGACGGCCACGTCGATGTCGGCCACGAACTGCAGGGCCCCGAACGCGCTGAAGACCACGTCGAAGGAGTCGTCGCGGAACGGCAGCGCGGTCGCGGTGGCCAGCACGGACGGCACCGCCACGTCGGTGGCGGCGTCGATGCGCCGCGAGTGCTGCAGCTGGCGGTGCGACAGGTCGAGGCCGAACGAGCGGCCGCCGGCCGCCCGCACCCAGCGCGAGCACTGGCCGGCGCCCGAGCCGACCTCCAGCACGTCGCGGCCGGTGAGGTCGCCGAGCACGCCGGCCTCGGCCTCGGTGAGCCCCTCGGGGCCCCACACGAAGCCGACGTCGCCGAGGAACTCGCCGTGCGTGGCCTGGTAGTCGTCGGCGTAGCGGTCCCAGTCGGGGCCGTTGGCCCGGCGCGACTCCTGCTCGGTGACCGTGCGCCGCTCGGCGCGCACCGGCGCCTGCGGCGGGTGGTCGCGCGAGTCGGGGGAGACCGGGGGACGCCCGGGGACCGAGGTCGTCACGGGCCCAGCGGGGTCGGTCGGCGGCGCGACATGGGCAGCCGACCGGCGAGGTCGCCGAGGGGCCCGACCGCGCGGCCGAGGGCGTCGGCCGACGCCGACAGCGTCGGCACCACCTCTGCCAGCTCGGCGAGCCGGGGCTGGATGGCCTCCAGGGTCGCGCCGAGCTGGACCAGCTGGTCGAGGGTGCCGCCGTCGGCGAGGAGCTTCTCGACGAAGGAGTCGTCGGTGAGCAGCCGGTCGGCCAGGCCGCCGGGCCGCAGCACCCGGTCGAGGACCCCGTCGGCGGCCACGACCCGCTCCAGCGCGCCGTCCTCGGCGAGCAGCCGGTCGAGCGCTCCGTCCGGCGCGAGCAGCCGGTCGACGGGACCGCCCGGGGCGAGCAGCCGGTCGACGACGCCGTCGCGCAGCAGCATCCGCCCCAGCGGGCGGTCGGGGGCGACGAGCTCGTTGACGGCACCGGCCAGCCGCATCGGGCCCTGCTCGTCGGTGAGCAGGTGGGTGAGCTGCTCGGCGTAACCGCGCTCGCCGATGACCCGCAGGAGCAGGTCGGCGTACCCGCCGGGGCGGCGCAGCGGACCCTCGGGCGAGGCCAGGACGCCGAGCGCGAGCGTGGTGCGGGTGGCGGCGACCCCGACGCGCCACGGCAGCAGGGCGGCGTCGAGCAGTCTCGGGGGCAGCGGCAACGGCATGGGCCAACGGTACGGTCCCCGGCGGCCGGGGAGACGACCACGTGGCAGCATCCGTGGCGTGGACGCACCGGACCCGGCCTTCGCCTCGCTCCAGCCGCTCGAGGGCGGCTGGTCGGGGGAGACGTTCGTGGCCGAGGCCGGCGGCGAGCGCACGGTGGTGCGCATCTACTCCGGGCGTCGCGGACCCGACGCGCCCGCCATCGACGCCGCCGTGCTGGCGCACGCCGCCGGCGTGGTGCCGGGGGTGCCGCCGGTGCTCGAGGTGCGCCGTGCCGACCCCGGGCAGGGGGTGCCGGGGCTGCTGGTCACCGGCTTCCTGCCCGGTGAGCGGGGCGACCTGCTGCTGCCGCGGCTCGACGACGGCCGGGCCGCCTCGGCGGGCGAGGCGCTGGGGCGGGTGCTCGCCGCGCTGGCCGGGGCGGTGCTGCCACGCGGGGGAGCGTTCGTCGACGCCGCGCTGACCATCGGACCGCACCCGGCGCCGTACGACGTCGACGGCCTGGTCGAGCTGGTCGAGGTGCTGGTGGCCGCC
>JBFGFQ010000006.1:0-31094 GCA_041579495.1 Nocardioides sp. | reverse complement strand
CGCCGCTCGGCCTTCCAGCTCGTCGGGCTGGTGCTGATCACCCTGACCCTGCTCGCGGCCGCGGCCCTGCGCATCGCCGCCCTCTCCTGACCCGGCCCAAATCCCCCGCTGACCCGGCGCAGATCTCCCGCCCACCCGGCGCAGATCTCCCGCCCACCCGGCCGATGTCGACGCGGCTCCGCCTGGTCCTGCCGCGCTGCGGGTCCGGGCCGGCTCGACGCGAGAAAGGGGACGGGTCAGGGGGAGATATGGGCCGGGTCGGCGGTGCGGGTGGGGTCGATCGGTTTGGGGGAGGCCCGGATGGGGGAGGTTCTCCACAGGCGGGTCCACAGGTGTGGAGAACTACACGGGTGTGATTCGTCCACAGTGTTGTCCCCAGGTGTGCAGAACCGCCCGCCACCTGAGCGGTGACGGGCGGTCCCGACGTGCTGTGCCGAGCGGGCCCCGGGGGCCCGGCCGGGATCACTCCCAGCGGGTGGCGAAGATGAAGCCGACGCCCATGAAGGCGATGCCGACGAACAGGTTCGACTGCAGCAGGTCGTTGAAGACCGGGATCTGGTCGAGCTTGTCGTTGGCGAAGATGTAGTAGATGCAGATCCACACCAGGCCGATCAGGAAGCAGCCCAGCATGCCGGTGACCACGCCCCGGCCGCGGCCCATCGGGGTGCTCGGGTGCGCCGAGATCGCCAGGCCCAGGAAGAGCAGGCCGAAGCCGATCACGTAGTTCCACCGCACCAGGTCGGCCATCCACGCCGGGCTGCCCGGCTCGGCCTCGAAGTCGGTGGGGTCGGCGCGCACGCCGAAGTAGTAGTAGAGGATCCACGCGATGCCGGCGACGACCAGCAGCAGCGCCGCCACCGAGCGGGGCGTCACGACCGGGCCCCGGGGCTCGGCCAGCTCGTCCTTGACCTTCTGTCTCACGTCTACTCCTGGCGGGGTGGTGGGCCACGTCGCATCTGACCGCGCGCGAGCCCCCGCGGGCTCGGTGCGCCCGCGGCTCGCGGGCTACCTTAGTGGTCATGACATCGGGTTCCCACGCTAGGCCGACCCCGGGGCAGGCGCCCCGGGGCTGGTGGTCGCGCGTGCGCGCCCGGGCGGGCGTGGTGGCCGGCGGTTCCCCCGAGGGCCGCAGGCCCGGTGCGTGGCGCATCCTCACGCCCACCGTGGCGCTGCTCAGCGGCAGTCTCTTCGCGGTGAGCGCGGTCAGCTCCGACGGCACCGACCTGCGCCCGGGCATCACCGACCTGGTGACCCTGGTCAGCTCGGAGGCCGAGCAGTACGAGCAGCTGCGCAGCCGCGTCGAGGCGCTGACCGAGGAGGTCAACGCGCTGACCAGCAGCCTCGCCGACCGCGACGTCGCCCGCGTGCAGGGCCGCATCGAGGAGTACGCCGACCCGGCCGGCCTGGAGCCCGTCGAGGGCGAGGGGATGACGGTCACGCTGACCGACAGCCCGCTGGGCAAGGACGACACCGACCAGCCCGAGCGCTTCCTCGTGGTGCACCAGCAGGACATCCAGGCCGTCGTCAACGCGATGTGGCGCGCCGGCGCCGAGGCGGTCACCATCCAGGGCCAGCGACTCGTCTCGACCACCGGCATCAAGTGCGAGGGCCCGTCGGTCACCCTGCACGGGGTGCCCTACCCGCCGCCGTACGTCATCTCGGGGATCGGCGACCCCGACGAGCTGCGCGCCTCGATCGAGGCCGACCGCTACCTCTCGCTCTACCGCCAGCAGTCGGAGCAGGAGGACGTGCTGATCGGCTGGGAGGCCGAGACCGTCGAGGACCTCACCGCGCCGGCCTACTCCGGCCTGCTCGACCTGTCGTACGCCGAGCCCATCACCTGAGACCTCACGCGGTCGGGCGGCGGCGCCCCTGGCGGCGTCGGTTGCCCTGGCCGTTGCCCTGTCCGTTGCCCTGGCCGTTCCCGGGGTTGAGCAGGCCCCCGGACGCCGAGGGCGGCTCGTCGGTGGGCTCCTCGGACGGCTCCTCGGACGGCTCCTCGCTGGGCTCCTCCGACGGCTCCTCGGTCGGCTCGGGCTCCTGGGCCACGAACAGGTTGACGTCCTGGCCCTGCGACAGCCGCTCGCCGGCCGCGGGGATCTGCTCGGTGACGGTGCCGGGCTCGGCGTCGGGGTCGGAGTCCTCGCGGATCACCGGGTTGAACCCGGCGTCCCGGATCTTCTGCTCGGCCACCTGCTGGGGGTCGCCGACCACGTCGGGCACCTTCTCGGGGCCCTCGGAGACGATGAGGGTGACCGTCGAGCCGTCCTCGACCTGGGTGCCGGCGGGCGGCTGCTGCTCGAGCACGAGGTTGCGGTCGGCGTCGGAGGAGCGCCGCTGCACGTCGACGTCGAGACCCTGGTCCTCCAACGCCCGCACGGCCTGCTCGCGGAAGAAGCCCGTCACGTTGGGCACGGCCACCTCCGGCAGCCCGGCCGAGACCGTCAGCAGCACGGTGGAGCCGGGCGTGACGAAGCTGTCGCCCGACGGGTCCTGGCCGATCACGCGTCCGGCGGGCCTGTCTGAGGTCTCGAACTCGGTGTCGACCGCGAAGCCCTCCTCGCCGAGGATCCGGCTGGCGGCGGCCTCCTGGCGCCCCACCACGTCGGGCACGGCGACCTCGTCGGGGGCGGCCGGGAAGAGCCGGGGCCACAGCAGGGCACCGGCCACGACCAGCCCGATGACGAGCAGCCCGAGAGCCACCAGCCAGCCGACCGGGCGGCGCTCCTCCTCCACCGGCGGCAGCGGGGCGGGCTGGGTCGGCACGGCCCGTGCGGCGACGGCGGTCGGGGCCACCGGCGCCGGCAGCGGCGGCGGCACGGTGGCCTGCACCGGCCGGCCGGCGAGGTAGCGCTCGATGTCGGTGCGCATCGCGGCCGCCGACTGGTAGCGGTCCTCGACCCGCTTGGCCAGCGCCTTCATCACGATGGCGTCGACCTCGGGCGGCAGGTCGGTGTCGTGGTCGGACGGCGGCTGGGCCTGCTCGCGCACGTGCTGGTAGGCCACCGCGACCGGTGAGTCGCCGACGAACGGCGGCCGCCCGGTGAGCAGCTCGTAGAGCAGGCAGCCGGCGGAGTAGACGTCGGAGCGGGAGTCGACGGTCTCGCCGCGCGCCTGCTCGGGGGAGAGGTACTGCGCGGTGCCGACCACCGCGGCGGTCTGGGTCATCGTGGAGGAGGCGTCGCTGATGGCGCGCGCGATCCCGAAGTCCATGACCTTGACGTCGCCGGTCGGCGTGAGCATCACGTTGCCGGGCTTGATGTCGCGGTGGATGATGCCGGCGCGGTGGCTGTAGTCGAGGGCGGCGAGCACGCCGCTGGTGATCTCGAGGGCCCGCTCGGGCAGGATCTTGCGGCCCTCGCGCAGGATGTCGCGCAGGGTGCGCCCGGCGACGTACTCCATCACGATGTAGGGCTGCTGCACCCCCGAGCCGTCGGTGGCCTCCTCCTCGCCGGTGTCGTAGACCGCGACGATGGCCGGGTGGTTGAGCGAGGCCGACGACTGGGCCTCGCGGCGGAAGCGGGCCTGGAACGTCGCGTCGCTGGCCAGGTCGGTGCGCAGCCGCTTGACCGCCACGACCCTGCCCAGGCGGGCGTCGGTGCCCTTGCGGACCTCGGCCATGCCGCCGCGGCCCAGCATCTCGCCGAGCTCGTAGCGCCCGCCGACGGTGGTGGGGGTGCCGCTCATCCGGTGGCTCCTTGCGTCGGGGCGGCGCTCGGGGACGGTGCGGTGGCCCCCGAGGACCGCTGGCCGGCCCCGTTGCTGGGACTGGCCCCGTCGCCGGCGGTGTCGCTGGGCTCCGGGCTGGGGCTGCCGGTGGGGCCCGTGGGGAGCGGGTCCTCGGTCGGGGTCGGCTCGGGGGCCTCGCCCCAGTAGCCCACGGTGACGGTGTCGCCCTGCTGCAGGGTGCCGGTCGGGTTCACCGAGGCCACGACGCCCTGCTCGTGGGTGCCGTCGTTGTCGAGCTCGTCGAGCGTCACCGACAGGCCCCGGCTGCGCAGGTCGGCCTCGACCTCGCGCACCTGGCGGCCCGTGTAGTCGGACTCCACGACCTCGACGGTGGCCGGCGCCGTGGTGGTCGGCTCCGTGGGCGTCGGCTCCGCCGAGGACGACGTCGGCGACGGCTCGCGCGAGGGCCGCTCGGTCGGCTGCTCCTCGTCGTCGCCCCCGGTCACCAGCAGCACGACGATGAGGGCGGCGACGGCCACGAGCAGCAGCACCATCAGCACGATCATCCAGGGCCTGCGTCCCGAGCCACCGGCTCCGGCGGCTCCGCCGGTGCTGTCGGTGGTGCTCGTCGTGGTGCCCGTGGCAGCGGGGGTGCCCTGGGCGGGCGTGCTCGCCGCGGCACCGCCGGCGAGGCCGGCGGCCGCCCCCGCACCGGCACCGGCGGCCACGCCGGCGGCGGGCAGCACCCGGGTGGAGTCGGCGGGCGGCTGGTCGACGACCGCGGTGGGCGCCCCGGCGGCCCCGGCGGCGCCGCTCGGGTCGCGGAAGGCGGCGGCCAGCGCGCTCGCGTCGGGCCAGCGTTCGGCGGGGTCCTTCGCCAGCGCGCGGCGTACGACGGCCGCGAGCGGCGCCGGGACGGCGTCGGGGAGGTCGGGGACGGGCTGGTTGAGGTGCGCCAGCGCGGTGGTGACGGGGGAGTCGGTCTGGAAGGGGCGCCGGCCCGCGAGGCACTCGAAGGCGACCACGCCGAGGGCGTAGACGTCGGAGGCGGCCGTGGCGGTCTGGCCGCGGGCCTGCTCGGGGGAGAGGTACTGCGGGGTGCCCATCACCTGGCCGGTCTGGGTGACGCCCACGGCCTCGGCCGCACGGGCGATGCCGAAGTCGGTGACCTTCACCCGCCGGTCGGGGGTGACGAGCAGGTTGGCGGGCTTGACGTCGCGGTGCACGATCCCGGCCGCGTGGGCGGCGGCCAGCGCGGTCGCGGTCTGGGCCATCAGGTCGGAGGCGACCTCGGGATCCATCGGCTGGCCCGGGCGCAGCAGCGCCGAGAGCGGCTGGCCCTCGACGAGCTCCATCACCAGGTAGGGCCGGGGCAGTCCGGGCGCGTCGCTCGAGCCGCCCTCGCCGAAGTCGTAGACCGCGGCGATGCCGGGGTGGTGCAGCGAGGCCGCGTGCTGGGCCTCGGTCTCGAAGCGCCGGCGGAACGTCGCGTCCTCGGCGTACTCGGCCTTGAGCAGCTTGACCGCCACGGTGCGGCCCAGGGTGGTGTCGGTGCCGCGCCACACCTCGCCCATGCCGCCGGTCGCGAGGCGGGAGTCGAGGCGGTAGCGGCGCGCGTCGTCGGCGAAGCGCTCCTCGCCGTCGCCGGTGGGCAGGACGCCGGTGGGGGTGTCGTCGCTCATCGGTTGATCACCGCTTCCATGATGGCCTTCGCGATCGGGCCGCCGAGCTGGCCACCGGCGATCTCGCCGCGTGCGCGACCGGGCGCGTCCTGGATCATCACCGCGACGGCGACCTCGGGGTCGTCGGCCGGCGCGAACGAGACGAACCAGGCGTACGGCGCCACGTCGTCCTGGCCGCTCTGGGCGGTGCCGGTCTTGCCCGCCACCTGGATGCCGGGGATCGCGGCCGGGCTGGCGGTGCCGTTGTCGACGGTGGAGACCATCAGCTCGGTCAGCTGGTCGGCCGTCGAGGCCGAGATCGCCTCGGAGAGCTCCTCCTCGTCGGTGGCGTCGATCTGGTCGAACTCCGGGCTCTGCACCTCGTCGACGAGGTAGGGCTTCATCACCGAGCCGTCGTTGGCGATGCCCGCCGCGACCATCGCCATCTGCAGCGGCGTGGCGGCGACCTCGAACTGGCCGATGCCGGTCTGGCCGGTCTGCGGCTCGTTCATGCCCTCGGGGAACCGCGAGGTGGCCTGCGGCAGCAGGTCCTCGAAGTACTGCTGGTTGAAGCCGAACGCCTCGGCCTGCTCCTGCATGGCCTCGGCGCCCAGGTCGACGGCCAGCCGGGCGAAGGTGGTGTTGCAGGAGTTCTCCATCGCCTGGGCGAAGGGGATCCGGTCGGCCCCGCAGTCGCGGCCCTCGTTGTCGATCAGCCCGGAGTCGTCGCTGGTCAGCGGCAGCTGGTAGCTCGGACCACCGGGCACCAGGTCGTCGGCCTCGTAGTCGCCGCTCTCGATCGCGGCCGCGGCGGTGACGACCTTGAACGTCGAGCCGGGGGGCAGCGTGGTCTGGATGGCGCGGTTGAGCAGCGGCTCGTCGTCGTCGGCCTCCAGCCGCTCGGCGGCGGCGTTGACCTCGCTCAGGTCGTGGGAGGCCAGCTGGTTGGGATCGAAGGTGGGCAGCGAGACCATCGCGAGCACCTTGCCCGAGCGGGGCTCGAGGGCCACCACCGCGCCCTGGCCCTCGGGGCCCACGACCGCGCGCAGGCCGTCGTAGGCGGCCTGCTGGGCGGCCGGGTCGATGGTGAGCTGGACGTTGCCGCCCTGGCTCTCCTTGTTGCTGAGCAGGTCGACCAGGCGGGTCACGAAGAGCCGGTCGTCCTCGCCGGAGAGCAGCTCGTTGTAGGTCTGCTCGACGCGCTGCTGGCAGCCCGCGCAGGTCGCGGGCTGGGCGTTGTAGAAGTTGAACCAGCCCGTGAGGTGGCTGTAGAGCAGCGGCTTGAGGTAGGTGCGCTGGTAGTCGTAGCGGTCGTCGACCGGCTCGCTGCGCGCGATCGGGTCGTTGCCGACCAGGATCGCGCCGCGCTGCTGGGAGAACCGCTCGTCGAGGGCGCGGCGGTTGTTGGGGTCGTCGTTGAGCCCGTCTGCGCGCCAGAACTGCAGGTAGGTGACGTTGGCCAGCAGCGCCACGAACAGCAGCAGGCAGAAGACGGCGATGGTGCGGATCGGCTTGTTCATCGCTGGACCCTCACCACCTGGGTGTCGTCGTCGGAGGCCTGCGCGGCGGCGGCCGTCAGGTCGGGCAGCGGGCGGCGGGCGAGGTCGGAGACGCGCAGCAGCAGCGCCACGATGACCCAGTTGGCCACCAGCGAGCTGCCGCCGTACGACAGGAACGGCGTGGTGAGGCCGGTGAGCGGGATCAGCCCGGTGACGCCGCCGACCACGACGAAGACCTGCAGGGCCAGGACCGCGCCCAGGCCGGCTGCCAGCAGCTTGCCGAACCCGTCGCGGGAGATCAGCGCGGCGCGCAGGGCCCGCTCGACGATGATGCCGTAGAGCAGCAGCACCGCCATCAGGCCGGTCAGGCCGAGCTCCTCGCCGATCGCGGCGATGATGAAGTCGGACTCGGCGAACGGCACCCGGCCGGGGTCGCCGGAGCCGAAGCCGCGTCCGATCAGCCCGCCCCAGGCCATCCCGAAGAGCGCCTCGAGCGGCTGCTCGCCGCGGCCGTCGGTGCCGGCGCCGTAGTGGGCGAACGGGTCGAGCCAGATGTCGACGCGGGTCTGGACGTGGTCGAAGATCCGCCACGCGACCAGGGCGCCGCCGAGGAACAGCCCGCCGCCGACGACCAGCCAGCCGGGCCGCTCGGTGGCGACGTAGAGCATCACCAGGAACAGGCCGAAGAACAGCAGGCTGGAGCCGAGGTCCTTCTGGAAGACCAGGATGCCCAGGCTGATCAGCCACATCCCGAGGACCGGGCCCAGGTCGCGCCCGCGGGGCAGGTCGACGAAGAGCACCCGGCGACCGGCCAGGGCGAGCGCGTCGCGGTGCAGCACCAGGTAGCCGGCGAAGGCGACGACGAGCAGCACCTTGGCGACCTCGCCGGGCTGCAGGCTGAACGGGCCGAGCTGGATCCAGATCCGCGCGCCGCGCACCTCGTTGCCGATGATCGGCATCATCGGGGTCAGCAGCAGCACGATCGCCGCGAGCCCGCTGGTGTAGGTGAAGCGGGTCAGCACCCGGTGGTCGCGCAGCAGCACCAGGGTGGCGATGAACAGGCCCACCCCGACGCTCATCCAGGTCAGCTGCCGCGAGGCGAAGCCGCTGCCCTGGTCGAGGTCGATGCGGTGGATGACGGCCAGGCCGAGCCCGTTGAGGGCGGCCACGACGGGCAGCAGCACCGGGTCGGCGTACGGCGCCACCAGGCGCACCACGACGTGGCAGGCGATGATCAGCGCGGCCAGCCAGCCGCCGTACCCGATCAGGTCGGTGGGCACGCTCTCCTCGACCCCGATGCCGACGGCGGCGTAGGCGCCGATGCCGACCATCAGCGCGAGCACCAGCAGGAACAGCTCGGCGCCGCGGCGGCGGCGGTGCACGAAGGCCAGGGGGCCGGACGGGGCCGGGGGGCCGGCGGCGGGGGCGCTCACGGGGCGTCCACCTCGGCGGGGTCGGAGGTCATCTCGGCGGCCAGGTTGTCGACGATCGACTCGGCGTCGGCGAAGTCGTCGGCGGCGATGCCGTCGCGCACGCCCTCGGCGACGAAGGCGGGCAGCAGGTCGAGCTCGACGTTGGTGGTGGCGAACGGCTCGGAGAGGTCGAGGCCCGGCAGGCTGGTGTTGACGCCGCGGTAGATCACCACGGTGCCGTCCTGCTCGCCGACGTAGTACTGCGCCTGGCTCCACGTCCAGGCGGCCGCGGCGATCATCCACACCACGCCGACGACGATCAGCAGCACCATCAGCCGGCGCAGCCAGTAGAAGCGCGACGGGGCGCGCGGTGCGTAGCGGGCGGTCTCGGGGTCGATCGGGTCGCTGGGGATGGCGTGCACGTCGGCGGGCAGGTCGGGCAGGTCGGCCTGCACCGGCTCGAGCTCGCCGGTGTCGCCGGAGCGGTGGCCGCGGAAGATGCCGGTGGGGCGGGGGCCCTTGGGCGGGCGGCGGCGCAGCTCGGCGGCCGCGCCCACGAGCAGCGGCTGCAGGTCGTCGAGGTCGTCGGCGCGCGCGGCCGCGGCCTCCTCGTCGAGGACGTCGGCGACCACGCAGGTCACGTTGTCGGAGGAGCCGGCCTCGAGGCTGGCGCGCACCAGCTCGACCGCGGCGTAGTCGGGGGTGCCGGTGGAGAGGATGTCGGCCAGGCGCGCGTCGTCGAGCACCCCGCTGGCGCCGTCGGAGCAGACCAGCAGCCGGTCGCCGGGCTGCAGGTCGGCCAGGAACAGGTCGGGCTCGGCCTCGTGGACGCCGTCGAGGGCCTTGAGGATCAGGTTGCGGTGCGGGTGGACGCGCGACTCGGGCTCGGTGATCCGGCCCTCGTCGATGAGGCTCTGCACGAAGGTGTGGTCGTGGGTGAGCTGGCTGATCTCGCCGGCGCGGTAGAGGTAGGCGCGGCTGTCGCCGATGTGGCCCACCCCGACCCGGGTGCCGTCGAAGTACAGGACGGTGGCGGTGGTGCTGGTGCCGTTGAGCGCGGGCTCGTCGTCGACGATCTCGCCGATCCGGTCGTGGGCGCGGTGCAGCGCCCCGGCCACGCGGCCCAGGAGGTCGTCGGGCGACAGGTCGCCGGGCGGGTCCTCGTCGAGCCGGCGCAGCTGCTGGACCGCGGTGCCGCTGGCGATGTCGCCGCGCGCGGCGCCGCCGACGCCGTCGCAGACGGTGAGCAGCCAGGGGCCGGCGTACCCGGAGTCCTGGTTGTCCTTGCGGACCCGACCCACGTCGGAGATCGCGGAGTAGTGGAGCCGGAGCGGGCCGCTCACTTGCGCAGCTCCAGGATCGTCTTGCCGATGCGCACCTGGGTGCCCATGGTGATCGTCGTGGGCTGGGTGATGCGCACCGTGCCGATGTAGGTGCCGTTGGTCGAGCCGAGGTCCTCGACGAACCACTGGTCGCCGGAGGCCGCGACCCGGGCGTGCCGGGTCGAGACGTAGTCGTCGTCGAGGCGGATGGCGGCGTCGGAGCCGCGCCCGATCAGCAGCGGCGCGTCGGCCAGGTCGGCACGCTCGCCGGCGTTGCCGCCCTCGACCACGAGCAGGTGGGTGGGCGCGCCGCGACGCTTGCCGGGGGCCTTCGCCGCCTTGCCGCGCTTCTCCTTCTTGGCCGGGGGCGCCGCGGCCCCCCGGGCGGTCTCGGGCACGCGGGCGCCGAACATGTCGGAGCGGATCACCGAGATCGCCGAGAGCACGAAGATCCACAGCACCGCCAGGTAGGCGATCCGGATCAGCAGCAGGGTCAGCTCAGACATCGGCGTGCTCCTGCTCGATCCGCACGGTCATGGTGGTGCTGCCGATCTTGACCTCGGTGCCGTCGTCGGCGATGGAGCTGGTCATCTTCTGCCCGTCGACCAGCATCCCGTTGGTGGAGCCGAGGTCGCGCACGTCGACGCGCGGGCGCTCGCCGGCCAGGTCGACACGGAACTCGATGTGGCGCCGGCTCACGCCCGGGTCGTTGATGCGCACGTCGGCGTCGGTGCCGCGGCCCACCACGACGCTGCCGCCCAGCAGCGGGTGCCGGGTGCCGTTGACCTCGAGCAGGGCCCGGGCGCGCCCGACCTGGGTGTGGGTGGCGTTGCCGGTGACCCGGGCCTGCGCCTGGCTGCGGATCCGGAACCGGCCGGTGGTCAGGTCGTCGGCGCCCTCGAACTCGATGCTGATCGGGCCCGGGAAGGAGTAGGCGTTGGCCTGGGCGTGCTCCTCGAGCTGGCGCACCAGCTCGTCGGCCATCGCGGTGTCGTAGGGCGCCAGGCGCTCCAGGTCGGTGCCGGCGAGCTCGACGTGGAAGTCGTTGGGCACCAGGCGCCGCTGGCGGGAGAGGATCTGGGCGTTGTTGTCGCACTCGCGCTGCAGCGCGGCCGCGATCTCCACGGGCTGCACCGCCGACCGGAACGCCCGGGCGAACGCTCCGGAGATCATCTGCTCGAGCCGCTGCTCGAACCGCTGCAAGGCGCTCACTCGGCCTCCTTCCGTCCTCGGCGACGCGGGGAGCCGGCTCCTCACGCAGGCCGACCGGCCCGGCGGGGGTGCCGGGTCGCACCCGATCGTAACGGGGCCGGAGGGTCGGGGTGGGCACCCCCGACCCCTGGAGGCGGCCCGGTTTGGGGAACGGCGAGCCGCTGGGCTAACCTCATCACGCTTCAAGCGCGAGTGGCGGAATAGGCAGACGCGCACGGTTCAGGTCCGTGTGTCCGAAAGGACGTGGGGGTTCAACTCCCCCCTCGCGCACCACCACATGTCGAACGGCCGGGTCCTCAGGGCCCGGCCGTTCGTCGTTCCCGGGCGGTCCCTGCCCGGCGTCCCTCGGGGTGCGGGGGTGAGCGGGCGCGGCGCGCCGCCTGCCTAGGCTCCTGGCATGGACCCGCAGTCTCTGCTCACCCGTGCCGTCGACACCGCCCTGGACCGCTCGGTGGTGCTGGGCTACACCTCGATCGGCTCGGGCGTACGCCGGAGGTTCTGGCCGGCCGACCCCGAGCCGGGCTCGCTCGCGGGCAAGCGGGTGCTGGTCACCGGCGCCACCTCCGGCATCGGTGAGGCGATGGCGCGCTCGTTCCTCGACCTCGGCGCGACCGTGCACCTGCTGGGCCGCAACCCCGACAAGGTCGCCGACTACGCGCGCGAGCTGCGCCTCGAGGTGCCCAACGCCGACGTCGTCGAGGAGGTCTGCGACGTCAGCGACCTCGACGCCGTACGCGCCTTCGCCACCGACCTGGCCGGGCGCGTCGACGCGCTGCACGGGCTCGTGCACAACGCCGGGCTGATGCCGCCCGAGCGCACCGAGAGCGCCCAGGGCCACGAGATGTCGCTGGCCGCGCACGTGCTGGGCCCGCACCTGATGACCCACCTGCTGCGGGAGCGGCTGGTGGCGGGTCCGGGCTCGGTGGTGTGGATGAGCTCGGGCGGGATGTACGGCTCGGGGCTGGCCAGCCGCGACGACGACGCGATCGAGTACCGCCGCGGCGAGTACAAGGGCGTGCAGGCCTACGCCCGCACCAAGCGGATGCAGGTGGTGCTCGCCGACGCCTGGGCCACCGAGCTCGCCGGCACCGGGGTGAAGGTCGAGAGCATGCACCCTGGCTGGGTGCGCACCCCCGGGGTCACCGAGAGCCTGCCGACCTTCGACAAGGTCGTCAGCCGGCTGCTGCGCGAGCCCGAGGACGGCGCCGACACGGCCGTGTGGCTGGTCGCGACCCGCCCCGACTCCGGTGGCGAGCACTTCTGGCACGACCGGGCCCAGCGCCCCACCACCTTCGGCTGGCAGCGCGAGCAGGACCCCGACCTGCGCGCCCGCCTGCTCGAGTACGTCGCCACCGTCACCGGGACGCCCCGGCTGCGCTGAGCCCCTCGAGCGGCCCGGATACTGGTCGCGTGAGTCGACGACTGAAGACCCTGCTGCTCGTGGGCGTGCTGGTCGCCATGATCAACCTGCCGCTGCTCAGCAGCGTGCTGCAGCAGCGCGACCTGGAGTCGAACGGCACCCGGGTCGACGTGCCGGCCGAGCCGGTCACGGTGGCGCCGGGCGCCGGCGAAGACGTGGTCGAACGGCTCGTGGGCGTGAGCCTGCCCGACGCGGTGGTCGAGGCTGTCGTCGGCCAGCAGCGCGCCGAGGGGGCCGCCGAGGCGCAGGACGAGCGGGTCGTGGTGCCGCTGCAGGAGACGGCGTACGACGACGTGGTGGCGAGCGGGAGCGCCGAGGTCGTCTACCTGCCCGACAACCCCAAGGTCTACCGCGTCACCGGGCGCGACTCGGGCAACGCCGCGCTGGTCACGACGCTGGTCGCCGACGGGGTGCTGGTGGTGCTGGTCGGGCTGTTCCTGGTGCTGCGGCACCGGCTGCGGCCCGAGCTGCGGCTGCTGGCCACCGGCGACCTGCAGCCGAGCGCCGACACCGACGGGCTGCTGGAGCGCATCGAGGGCCAGTCCTACCGCGTGCGCGGGGCGGTCGCGGCCCTGGAGGACGACGAGGTCGTGCTCGAGGTGGGCGACCGGCGGGTGCGGGTGCACCTCGACGGGCACCACAACCCCGCCGGGCACCGCGAGGGCGTCGAGGTCCGCGGCACGATGGTCGGCTGAGCGGGAAGTAGCGCCGGCTCGGCGGGGAAGTGGCGCCGGCTCGGCGGGGAAGTGGCGCCGGCTCGCGTCCTGGCGGGTGGGGTGGCGGTGACCGGGGGGCTGCCACACTTCCGGGCATGACCGCCCTGGACGACTTCACCGCCCGCAGCATCGACGGCCGGGAGGTGGACCTCGCCGACTACCGCGGCCAGGTCGTGCTCGTGGTCAACACCGCCTCCCAGTGCGGGTTCACCCCGCAGTACCAGGGGCTGCAGCAGCTGCACGACACCTACGCCGAGCGCGGCTTCAGCGTGCTGGGCTTCCCCTGCGACCAGTTCGGCGGGCAGGAGCCCGGCGCCGACGACGAGATCGCGGGGTTCTGCGAGCGCAACTTCGGCGTCACCTTCCCGCTGTTCTCCAAGGTCGAGGTCAACGGCGACGGCGCCCACCCGCTCTACCAGTGGCTGCGCTCGGAGAAGGGCGGGGTGCTGGGCAGCAAGATCAAGTGGAACTTCACCAAGTACCTGATCGGGCGCGACGGGTCGGTCGTCGACCGCTACGCGCCCACCACCAAGCCCGAGAAGATCGCCGCCGACATCGAGAAGGAGCTCACCCGATGACCCGATTCTCCGCGAGCACCGAGGCCACCGCGGTCGTCAAGGCCACCCGCCAGGAGATCTGGGACCTCCTGGTCGACCCCGACGCCATCGCCGAGATGACCCCGTTCGTGAAGCGGATCACCGCCGACGGCGACCACTGGCGCTGGGAGATGAGCGGCCTCGAGGTGCTGGGCAAGAACGTCTCGCCCGCCTTCACCGAGAAGATGACCTTCACCGACCTCGAGCGCATCGAGTTCCGCCACGACCCGCCCGAGGGCACCACCGAGCGCTCGGCCGTCGAGGGCTGGTACGACCTCTCGGACGCCGACGAGGGCACCCGCCTGGCGACCAGCCTCGAGATCACCCTCGACCTGCCGCTGCCGAAGGTCTCCTCGAAGGCCGTCACCGCGACCATGAGCGGGGTGATCGAGAAGATGGGCGACCGGTTCTCGAAGAACCTGCTCGACCGGCTGGGCACCACCGAGGCCTGAGCCGCGGATCCACGCGGCCCCACGCACGCAGCAGCCCCCGGCCGGGTCGGCCGGGGGCTGCTGCGTCGTACGCCGTCGGCGCGGGTCAGACCCGCACGGAGCCCGCCTCGGGCAGCCCGGCGAGTCCGGAGAGCTCGCCTTCGACGTCGCTGCGCTGCAGCTTCTCGCCCTCGACGTCGACGTCGGGCAGGAGCCGGTCGAGCCAGGCCGGCAGCCACCACGACCGGTCGCCCATCAGGAACAGCAGTGCCGGGATCAGCACCATCCGCACCACGAAGGCGTCGAAGACGATCGCGATGGCCAGCGCGAAGCCCATCGACTTGATGATCGCGTCGTCCTGCAGCATGAACGCGGAGAAGACCGCGGTCATGATCGCGGCGGCCGCGGTCACCACGCGGGCGGAGTTGCGGAACCCGTCGACGATCGCCTCGGGGGTCGACATGCCGTGCACGCGGGCCTCGCGGATGCGGGTGACCAGGAAGACCTGGTAGTCCATCGCGAGGCCGAAGACCACACCGATCAGGAACAGCGGGATGAAGCTGACCAGCGGCTGGCCCTCGACGAGCCCGCCCCAGCCGAGCTGGAAGACCGCCACGGTGGCGCCCAGGGTGGCCAGCACCGAGAGCAGGAAGCCCAGGGTCGCGGTCAGCGGCACCAGGATCGAGCGGAAGACGATCATCAGCAGGATGAACGCCAGCCCGACGATGATCGTCAGGTAGACCGGCAGCGCGTCGGCGAGCCGGTCGGAGACGTCGGTGGTGATCGCGGTCAGGCCGGTGACGCCGATGTCGGTGCCGGTGGAGTCCTCGATGCCCGCCTCGCCCTCGCGCAGGTCGCTCAGCAGGTCCTGCGCCTCGGGGTCGGCCGGGCCGACGGTGGGCAGCACCTGCACGAGCGCGCCGGTGGCCGCCGCGCCGGGGGTGCCGGGCTCGGCGGTGGGGTCGGCGTTGGTCGCCACGACCTGCGCGTTCTCGACGCCCTCGAGACCGGAGGCCCAGCCCACGACCTCGCCGAACGCCGCGCCCTGCTCGCCGTCGGCCACGTCGCGGGCGTCGACGACGACCAGCAGCGGCGCCTCGCGGCCGGGGCCGAACGCCTCGGCGATGAGGTCGGAGGCCTTGCGCTGGGTGGTGTCGCTGGCGGCGGTGGAGTCGGTCGGGAAGGCCAGTCGCAGCTCCTTGAGCGGGATCGCGAGGGCGCCGAGGGCGACGACGACGACGAGCACGAGGGCGACCGGGCGCCGGCCGACCCAGCGGGCCCAGCGCACGCCGTTGTTGACGACGAGGCCCTGCTCGTCGCGCTGCGGGGCGTAGCGACGGACCTGGCCGCCGAAGGCACGCCGCCCCAGCAGGCCCAGCACGGCGGGCAGCAGGGTCAGCGAGATGAGCACGGCCACGAGGACGGTCGCGGCGGCGGCCAGGCCCATCGCGGTCAGGAACGGGATGCCCACCACCGAGAGCGCGGAGAGCGCGATCAGCACGGTCAGGCCGGCGAAGACCACCGCGGAGCCCGCGGTGCCGACCGCGACGCCCACGGCGCGGGCCCGGTCGTCGGTGTGGTGCAGCTCGGTGCGGTAGCGGGCCAGGATGAAGAGCGTGTAGTCGATGCCGACGGCCAGGCCGATCATGGTGGCCAGGATCGAGGTGCTGCTGGAGATGTCGACGAAGGCCGTCATCGCGGTGACGCCGGTCAGGCCGATGGCCACGCCGATGAGGGCGGTGATGATCGGCAGGCCGGCGGCCACCAGGGACCCGAAGGTCAGGACCAGCACGAGCAGCGCGACCCCGATGCCGATGGCCTCGGAGGCCAGACCGGGCGTGGCGAAGCCGGTGGCGCCGGGGCCGTTGGCCTCGACGACCAGGCCCTGGTCGCGGGCGTCGGCCATCACCTCGTCGAGGGCGTCGAGGGTCGCGGGCTCGACGTCGACGGGCGTCTCGACGTCCCAGGTCCAGGTGACCAGGCCGGTGCGGCCGTCCTCGGTCAGCGGGGAGAGGGCCGCGGCGTCGGCGCGGGCCTGCTGGACCGAGCCCCCCGAGGCCTTCGCCGCGTCGACCAGCGCCTGCTCCTGGCCCGCCGCGACCTGGCCCGGGGGCAGGATCTCGACGTCGTCGGCCTGCTGGGGCAGCGCCTCGAGGTCGGCGATCAGCGCGTCGACGGCGTCGGCGTTGTCGGGGTCGGCCAGGGCCTCGCCCGCGGGGGCCTGCACCACGACGTTGACGTTGGCCTGGTCGAAGGCGTTGGTGGCGCCCGGGAACAGCTCGGCCTGCAGGTCGGCGGCCTGCTCGGAGGGGATGCCAGGGATGGTGAAGTTGTCCGACATCGGCTTGGAGAAGGCCGCGGCGAGGCCGATGAGGACGGCCAGGACGGCCACCCACGCGGCGATGAAGTACGGCCAGCGTCGGTAGGCGGTGGTCCCGAGGCGGGCGAGCAGGGTGGCCATCGTGTGTCTCCTGTGAACGGCGTGGGTACGTCGGGTGGTGGTCGGCCTCAGCGGCCCAGCAGCTCGCCGGCGGCGTGCAGCTGCTCGACGTAGAGGGCGGCGAGGTCGGTGTCGGTGGGGTCGTCGGCGGCCAGGTAGACGCGCATGGCGGAGTCGAAGACCGCCACCAGCAGGTGCACCAGCAGGTGCGCCCGGTCGGCGCCGAGGCTCGGGTCGCGCTGCAGGAGCAGGGCGGCGATGTCGTCGGCCGTCTCCTCGAACTGCTGGTGGACCGCCTCGGCCAGGCGGCTCGAGCAGGTCAGCAGGGTGCGCCGCGCCTCGACGTGCTGGGCGCCGAAGTCCTCGTCGGCCAGCACCAGGCGGGCCAGCACCGCGAGGTCCTCGACCAGGTCGCCGGTGGGTCCGCCGGCGACGAAGGCGGCGAAGGCGGCCTGCGCCGCCGGGTCCTGGCGCCGGGTGGGGGAGCCGACGGCGCCGAGCACGGCGTCGACCTTGGTGCCGAAGTAGTTGAACAAGGTGCGTCGCGAGACCTCCGCGACGGCGGCGAGGTCGTCCATGGTCCAGCCGTCGAGGCCACGGTCCTGGGTGAGCCGCACCGCCGAGTGGTGGATGCGGGCGCGGGTGGCCGCCTGCTTGCCGGGTCGCCCCGCACCACTGGTTGCACTTTCGGTCATGGAGTGCAGTCTGCACTACTGGATCAAGAGTGCAGAACTTTGTGCCCGGGATCACAAGCGCGACGGAGGAGTGTCCGACTTGCCGGTAACCGTCGGGTGGGCGGAGGCTGGGCAGGTGTCCAGGTCAGCCACCACGTCGTCGTACTCGATCACCATGCGCCTGCACACGGCGCCCGACCACGGGGTGGTGGGTGCGGTCGCGACCGCGATCAGCCAGGCCGGCGGCATCGTCACCGCCATCGACGTGGCCGAGTCGAGCCACGAGCGGCTGGTCGTCGACGTCACCTGCTCGGCCGGCGACGCCGACCACGCCCAGGAGCTGCAGGACGTGGCGGCGACCGTGCCGGGCGTGGAGGTCTACCGCACCAGCGACCGGGTCTTCCTGCTGCACATCGGCGGCAAGATCGAGGTCGGCTCGAAGGTGCCGCTGCGCAACCGCGACGACCTCTCGATGGCCTACACGCCCGGCGTCGGGCGGGTCAGCATGGCGCTGTACGAGAACCCCGAGGACGTGCGCCGGCTGACGATCAAGGGCAACTCGGTCGCAGTGGTCACCGACGGCTCGGCGGTGCTCGGCCTCGGCAACATCGGCCCCGGCGCCGCGCTGCCGGTGATGGAGGGCAAGGCGGCGCTCTTCAAGCGCTTCGCCGACATCGACGCCTGGCCGATCTGCCTCGACACCCAGGACACCGACGAGATCGTGCGCGCCGTCGAGCTGATCGCGCCCGGCTTCGGCGGCATCAACCTCGAGGACATCGCCGCGCCCCGCTGCTTCGAGATCGAGCGGCGCCTGCGCGAGAGCCTCGACATCCCCGTCTTCCACGACGACCAGCACGGCACCGCCATCGTCGTGCTCGCGGCGCTGACCAACGCGCTGCGCGTGGTCGGCAAGCAGCTCGACCAGGCGCGGGTCGTGGTGGCCGGCGCCGGGGCCGCCGGCACCGCCATCGTGACGCTGATGCTGGCCGCCGGGGTGGGCGACGTGGTGGTCTGCGACAAGGACGGCGCGCTGTCGGCCGACGACGAGACGCTCTCGCCCGCGATGAGCGAGCTGGCCTCGCGCACCAACCGCGAGCGCCGCAGCGGCGACCTGCACTCGGTCCTGCACGGCGCCGACGTCTTCATCGGGGTCTCCGCGCCCGGTGTGCTGCAGGCCGAGTGGATCCAGGACATGGCCGACGACGCGGTCGTCTTCGCGCTGGCCAACCCCGACCCCGAGGTGGACCCCGCCCAGGCGGCGAGGTACGCCGCGGTGGTGGCCTCGGGCCGCTCGGACTACCCCAACCAGATCAACAACGTGCTGGCCTTCCCCGGCGTCTTCCGGGGCCTGCTCGACGCCCGCGCCACCGACGTGACCATCGAGATGATGCTGCGCGCCGCCGAGGCGATCGCGCACGTGGTGCACGACGAGGAGCTGAACCCGAGCTTCATCATCCCCACCGTCTTCCACCCCGACGTGCCCGGCGCGGTGGCCTCGGCCATCAAGGGCTGAGCGGGTCGGCGCTCAGGCGTCGGGGTCCTCGGGGGCGGCCAGGCGCAGCTCGTCGAGCGGACGCACGCTGACGCGGCGGTCCAGCGCGCGGCCGACGTCGGCGCGGCGCTGGGCGGTGACCGTGACGGCGTACGGCGCACCGTTGACCAGGAAGCTGCCCGACCACAGGGCCGGCTTCTTAGCGCCCTTGACCGGCGAGGCCCGCCACCGGTCGCGGCGCACCCCGCTGGAGGAGCGGTCCTTGGTGGCCTTCACGCCGTGCAGCTGGTCGAAGTAGCGCTTGGCGGCCTTCGCGCCGTTGACCTGGCTGTAGGTGATCGAGACCGGGCCGGCGATCTCGGTGTCGCAGGTCCACATCGCGGGTCGCCGGTACTGCGGGTTGGTCTTCAGCTCGTCGCGGCAGTCGAGCCGCTCGGGGTCGAAGGACGGGAAGACGTGCTCGAGGCCGGCGCGCCCGGTGGGCAGCACGCACGAGCGCTCGTCGGTCTTCTCGTCGCCGTTCCAGCAGGTCACGCCGCTGGTGTCGGACGCGGTCCCGGTGCCGGCGGCCTCCGGCTCGTCGTCGCCGGGCCACAGCAGCGTGCTGCCGACGTACGCCGCCACGCCGAGGCCGGCCAGCAGCGGCACCAGGACCAGCGCGGTGCGCGCACGGCTGGGCCGGGCGTAGAGCGCCTCGAGCATGCCGGCGGGCAGCCCCGGCTGCGGGTCGGGACGGGTGTCGAGCCGGGTGTCGGTCGGGTTGTCGGGCGCGGCGTCGCCCTGCGCGTCGGGGCGTCGGGGAGCACTCACGTCGGCCTCCTCGTGGTCGGTGGCGCGGCCGGGCCCGCTCATTGTGCCCCGCGCGCGCCGCCGGCGGCTTCACCTGTGCGGGGTAGCGACGCGGCGGAACCGGCTTTACAACCCGACACCTCTTGTCAACCTGCTTGACATTCCCTACCTTGTTGTCAAGCAGAGATCGTGACCGCCCGTCACCGCCAGGAGGCTCCCGTGGCCAGCAGCACCCCGACGTCCCCCTCGTCAGCACCCGACCCGTCAGCACCGGCACCCGCGGCGCGCGCCACCGTGCCCGCCGGCTCCACCGACGCCTGGCGCGACCACAAGCGCCACCTGTGGCTGATCGGGCTCGTCGTGCCCTCGCTGGCCTTCGTCGCGTGGGGCGGCTGGGCCCTGACCGGCTGGGGCGTGTGGTTCTGGATCGGCCCGATCGTCGTGCTGGGCATCGTGCCGGCCATCGACCTCGTCGCCGGGCTCGACCGGGCCAACCCGCCCGAGGACGCCATCGAGGCGCTCGAGAACGACAAGTACTACCGCTGGATCACCTACGCCTTCCTGCCGATCCAGTACGTCGGCTTCGTCGGCGCGTTCTACGTGATCGCCGAGGGCGCGCCGTTCGGCCTCGGCGAGCTGAGCCTGCTCGACAAGGTGGGGCTGGCCACCTCCATCGGCGCGATCGGCGGCATCGGCATCAACACCGCCCACGAGCTGGGCCACAAGCGCGAGGCCAACGAGCGCTGGCTCTCCAAGATCGCCCTGGCCCAGAGCTTCTACGGCCACTTCTACATCGAGCACAACCGCGGCCACCACGTGCGGGTCGCCACCCCTGAGGACCCCGCCTCCAGCCGGTTCGGCGAGTCCTTCTACCGGTTCTGGCCGCGCACCGTGCTCGGCTCGCTGCGCAGCGCCTGGCACCTGGAGAAGAAGCGCTACGCCCGCAAGGACACCCACCCCTTCCACCTCGGCAACGACGTGCTCAACGCCTGGGCGATGTCGGTGGTGCTGTGGGGGGCGCTGGTCGTGTGGCTGGGCCCGGTCGTCCTCCCGTTCCTGCTGCTGCAGGCCGTGGTGGGCTTCTCGCTGCTCGAGGTCGTCAACTACATGGAGCACTACGGGATGCTGCGCCAGAAGGTCGGCACCGGCACCCGCCAGCGCTACGAGCGGGTGGATCCCTCCCACTCGTGGAACTCCAACAACATCGCCACCAACGTGCTGCTCTACCACCTGCAGCGCCACAGCGACCACCACGCCAACCCCACGCGGCGCTACCAGACGCTGCGCGACTTCGAGGAGAGCCCGGTGCTGCCCACGGGGTACGCCGGCATGATCGTGCTGGCGCTGGTGCCGCCGCTGTGGCGCCGGGTGATGGACCCCCGCGTGCTCGCCCACTTCGACGGCGACCTGAGCCGCGCCAACCTCGACCCCCGCAAGCGGGAGCGGATCCTCGCCGCGCACCCGGTGCCCGTCGGGGCGGGGGTGCGGGTCGCCGCGCCGCCGGTGCCGGCCGCGCCGGCCGCGCCCACCGCGGGCGGCGTACCGCAGTACGCCGCGGGGCCGGACTCCGCGGTGCAGGACGAGGAGGTGCTGGCCGCGCGCTGCCCCGGCTGCGGCTACACCTACGAGGTCGCGGTCGGCAACGATCTCGAGGGGTTCGCCGCCGGCACGGCGTGGGCCGACGTCCCCGACGACTGGTGCTGCCCCGACTGCGGGGTGCGCGAGAAGGTCGACTTCGTGGCGCTGAGCAACGCCGAGGCCCGCTGATGCGCATCGAGGTCGACCGCGAGCGGTGCGAGGGCCTGGGCATGTGCGAGGCGATGGCCAGCGACGTCTTCGAGCTCGACGACGACGAGGTGGTGCACGTGCTCGACGAGACGCCCGAGGAGTCGCGGCGCGCCCACGTGCACGCGGCGGTGCAGGCCTGCCCGGTGCTCGCGCTCAGCCTGCACGGGTGAGCGGGCCGGGCCGGGCCCGGTGATGACGGCGTCGGTGCTCGCGGTTCCTACACTCGGGGGCGTGAGCACCGCCGCCGTCCCCAGCATGCGCGACCGCGTGGTCGACGCCGCCGTGCGGCTGACCACCGAGGTGGGCTGGGCCAAGGTCACCATGGCGCGCCTGGCCGACGAGGTCGGCGTCTCGCGGCAGACCGTCTACAACGAGGTCGGCACCAAGGCCGGGCTGGCCGAGGCGATGATCCTGCGCGAGCTCGACCGCTTCCTGGCCGCGGTCACCGCCTCCTTCGACGAGCACCCCGACGACCTGGTCGAGGCGATCCGCGCCTCGGCCCGCTCGGTGCTCGAGGTGGCCCCCCACAACCCGCTGCTGCACGCGGTGGTCTCGGCCACCCACGGCGCCGACACCGAGCTGCTGCCGCTGCTGACCACCCACGCGGGCTCGCTGCTGGCCGTCGCCAAGCACGTCGTCGCCGAGCGGATCGCGCCGTACGACGTCGGGCTCGGCGCGGCCGAGCTCGACGCCGCCATCGACATGGTGGTGCGGATCGTGCTCAGCCACGTCATGCAGCCCTCCGGCCCCGCCGACGAGACCGCCGACCAGATCGCCTGGATCGCCACCCGGGTGCTGGGCGGGTCCTGAGCGGCCGGGCCCGGGAGTTTCGTCGGGCGGCCGGCAGAACTCCCGCCGGGACGATGAAACTTCATCGTCCCGGCGACAGTTTCATCGGGCGGCCGATGAAACTCCCGCGGGCCGGGTCAGGCCGCGGAGCGGGCCGCGCGGGCCTGCGCCAGCTCGCGGGCCTCGCGGAAGGCGCGGGTGACGTACTCCGGCACCGGCAGGCCCTTGTCGCGCGCCCAGAGCAGCTCCATCTCGACCCGGGCGACCTGGGCGGTGAAGTCGGAGGAGTCGTCGATGCCCAGGGTGGTCATCAGGTCGCCGAAGTCGGCGAGCTGGGTCTCGTTGTTGGCGCCGACCGGCGAGAAGGAGATCCGGCGCAGGTGGCGCACCAGCCACTTCTGCCAGGCCGCCAGCTCGCCCCACAGGGCGCGTGCGGAGAGCTGGTAGAAGGCGTAGTGGCCCGGTTCCTGGCGGCGGATGGGGGCGATGATCGTCTGCGCCACCGCGGTCTCACCCATCTCGACGACCCCGTCGTGGAGCAGGTTGTAGGCCAGCACCGCCGAGCGCTCGGTGGCCATGCCGGTCAGGTAGTAGAGCATCCGCGAGACGTCCTGGAACGCGCCGGCGTGGCCCAGCGCGCCGAGCACCTTGAGCTTGGCGCCGATCGAGTCGAGGTCGGCGTCGGCGGGGGAGCGGCCCAGGCGCACCTGCAGCTCGTCGAGGATCCGCCCGTGCTGGATCTCCTGGGGCTGCCACACGTCGCGGTAGAAGTGCACGTCGATGTCGGGCGGGTCGGGCAGCATCGTCATCAGCTCGAGGACGTTGCGGTCGACCTCGAGCTCGACGCGGGCCATGTAGTCGAGCACGTGGCCGAAGCGCGCCTCGAACCCGACCGGGTCGACGACGGTGAAGTCGACCGAGGCGAGGCTGAGCGGCGGGTGCTCGGCCCCGAGTCGGTCGACGTGGTCGATGAGGCGCTGGGCTGAGGGACGCGGGCGAGACACACCTGGATCCTAGGGTGGGGCGGTGCCCACGCCCGCAACGCCCGACGACGCGGGCGCCGGCGCGGTGCGGACGGGCTCGCCGACGGGCCGGGCCGTGGTCGCGGCCGCCACCCTCGGCTCGGCGATGTCGCTCTTCGACGGCACGGTCGTCAACGTCGCGCTGCGCACCATCGGCGACGACCTCGACGCCTCGATCAACGACCTGCAGTGGATCACCAACGCCTACCTGCTCGCGCTCGCCTCGCTGATCCTGCTCGGCGGCTCCCTCGGCGACCGGCTCGGCCGGCGCCGCGTCTTCGTGGCCGGCACGCTCGGCTTCGGGGTCGCCTCGGCGCTGTGCGGGCTCGCGCCCACCGCCGAGGTGCTGGTCGCCGCCCGCGCGCTGCAGGGAGTCACCGCGGCGCTGATGGTGCCGGGCAGCCTGGCGATGATCCAGGGCGCCTTCCACCCCGCAGACCGGGCCCGCGCGATCGGCACCTGGACCGGGCTCGGGGCGATCGCGGCCGCCGCGGGGCCCCTGGTCGGCGGGGCCCTGGTCGAGTACGCCGACTGGCGGCTGGTCTTCTGGATCAACCTGCCGGTCGCGGCGCTGACCGTCTGGCTGGCGCGCAGCGTCCCCGAGAGCCGCAACCCCGCGGCCGCGCGGCGGCTCGACCTGCCGGGCGCGGTGCTGGCCACCGTGGCGCTCGGCGGGGTCACCTACGCGCTGGTCCAGTGGGGCGACCCCGCGGCGTGGCCGGCGCTGGGCGTCGGGCTCGCGGCGGGTGCGGGGTTCGTGCTCGTGGAGTCGCGGGTCGCCGAGCCGATGCTGGCGCTGGGGATCTTCGCCGACCGGACCTTCTCGGCCGCCAACGCGATGACCCTGCTGGTCTACGGGGCGCTGTCGGTGCTGCTCTTCATGCTGCCGCTGCAGCTGCAGGTCGTCGGCGGCGACGGGCCGCTGGTCGCCGGGCTGGCCACGCTGCCGCTGCCGCTGCTGATGCTGCTGCTCGCCGGCCGCGGCGGCGCGCTGGGGGCGCGGATCGGCCCGCGGCTGCCGCTCACGCTGGGCCCGCTGGTGATGGCGGCCGGCGTGCTGCTGCTCATCGGCGCCGGGGAGGCGGCGTACGTCGTGGCGGTGCTGCCGGGCGTGGTGGTCTTCGCGCTCGGCCTGGCGCTGCTGGTGGCGACCCTGACCGCGACCGTGCTGGCGGCGGCGCCCGACGAGCACGCGGGCATCGCCAGCGGGGTCAACAACGCGATCTCGCGCGCCGGCGGACTGCTGGCGGTCGCGGCGGTGCCGAGCCTGGTCGGCCTGCGTGGCGAGGAGTACGCCGACCCCGCGGCGCTGGACCCGGCCTGGACGCTGGTGGTGCTCAGCTGCGCCGCGCTGCTGGTGCTCGGCGGCCTGCTGGCGTGGCTGACGCTCCCGCGCGCCGGCCTGGAGGACCTCGCCGCCCGCGACTGACCGGTGGCCGGATTCGCTGTGACGGCCTTCACCCCCTCGCCTACGCTGGTGGCAGGGGGCCGCGTGGGGTGAGCCCGGGGAAGGAGCACGCCGTGCGGCGGCAGCGACGAGCGGGGCGCGCGACGGGGACCGCCGCAGCCGCGCTCGTGGTGGTGCTCGCCGCGGGCCTCGCCGCGTGCGGCGGGTCCGACGGTGGCGATGGGACCGGTGCCGAGGAGCCCGGCTCCGAGTCCACCCGGGCGGCCGCCACCGGTCCCGACGGAGCCGGCAAGCGCGGCTCCGGTGCCGCCTCCGAGGACGGCGACGGCTCGACCGACGGCGAGCAGCCCACGGTGGGACTCGACCCCGCGTTCGCGGTCGACCCGCCGGGACGTCTCAAGGACCTGCCCCGCACCGCCGACATCCTGGTGCAGTCCCAGGCGGGCATCACCGACGAGACCCTCGCCGCGATCCGCGAGCTGCCGGGCGTCCAGGACGTCGAGCAGTTCTCGATGCTGCAGGTCGGCATCGAGAACCGGGTGCTCAACCTCGCCGCCGTCGACCCGGCGACGTTCCGCCGGTTCACGCCCGGCCAGGTGCCGCAGAGCCGCGAGGTCTGGGACCGCGTCGCCGGTGGCGAGCTGGCCATCAGCCCCGAGCTGCGCAAGCGGCTGCCGATCGACGACCAGGGCTTCGTCACCCTCGACCAGGCCAGCCCCGACGTGCACCTCGGTGCCCTGGCCCCGCAGATCGAGAACGCCGTCGACGCGGTCGTCAACGACAAGTGGGGCGCCGAGCTCGGCGCCGAGCCCGGCAACGCGCTGCTGGTCTCGACCGGCATCACCGCTCCCGACAAGGTGGTCAAGCCGCTGACGAGGCTGCTGCCGGAGCAGACCTCGGTGCAGCGCCTCGACGCGGTGGCCCGCTTCGGCCTCGACATCAACGCCAAGCAGACCGCGTTCGTCGTCGGCTCGGTCTCCTCGGCCGTCGGCGTCTTCAACTACACGGTGCTCGGCGGCGGCCGGATCGCGCCCGAGCCGGCCTGGGTGCGCGCCCATATCACCACCGCCCAGGTCCCGATCCTCGGCTCGGTCACCTGCAACAAGGCGATCATCCCGCAGCTGACCGCGGCGCTGCGCGAGGTCGTCGAGACCGGGCTGGCCGACGAGATCAACCCGGGCGAGTACGCCGGCTGCTACTACCCGCGCTTCATCGCGGGCTCCACGACGCTGTCGAACCACTCCTTCGGCCTGGCCCTCGACCTCAACGTGCCGGGCAACCAGCGCGGCACCGTCGGCGAGATGGACCGCACCGTCGTGGCGATCTTCAAGAGGTGGGGCTTCGGGTGGGGCGGCGACTGGCGCTACACCGACCCGATGCACTTCGAGGCCGTGCGCATCGTCGACGTGCGCTGAGCCGGGCAAAGACCTGGCGAAAACCCGCTCGCGCGGCGCGGTGTTGCGCCACCATGTCTCCTGGCCGGCCTCCCCGAGCCGGTGCCCCCGAACCAGGAGGACCCGATGTCCCGCTCCCGTCTCGTCACCCCCGTCGCCGGGCTCGCCGCCGCGGCCCTGCTCGCGCTCGGGCCGGTGCCCGCCGCCCACGCCGCCGCCCCCGCCGGTGACTGCTCGAAGCAGCAGGCCCAGGTCGACAAGGCCGCCGCCAAGCTGGAGGACCTGCAGGAGGTCTTCACCCGCGCCAAGCGCGAGGTGCGCAAGGCCAAGAAGGCCGAGGCCCAGGCCGAGCCCGAGGAGCAGGAGGAGGCCGAGGCGGAGCTCGACGAGGCCAAGGAGGACCGCTCCAAGGCCAAGAAGGCCAAGAAGGCCCAGGTCAAGCGGCTGGCCAAGGCCGAGGAGCGGCTGGCGTCGTGCCAGGAGTCGGCCGAGCCCACCGAGCCCACCGAGCCCACCGAGCCGGAGGAGCCGACCGAGCCGACCGAGCCCACGCAGCCGGAGGAGCCGACCGAGCCCTGAGCCGGCGTCAGTCCGGGCTCAGCCCAGGGCGGCGGCGACCTCGTCAGCGACCCGCGCCATGGTGGTGCGGGCGCGGACGGGGTCCTCGGTGAGGAAGTAGTGGTCGACGCCCGGCGTGGTGTGGTGCCAGACCTCGACCCCGGCCTCGCGCAGCCGCACCGCGTAGTCGTCGCCGTCGCGGCGCAGCGTGTCGCGCTCGGCGGTCAGCACCAGCGCCCGGGGCAGCCCGCTCAGCGAGGGCGCCAGCAGCGGTGACGCGTACGGCTCCGACCTGCTCGCCGGGTCGGGGAAGTACGCCGCCCGCACCAGCGCCCGCAGCGACGGCGAGATCGCGCCCGCGCCGCGGGGCACCTCGGTGGCCAGGTCGAGCGCCGGCACGCCGAGCACCTGCAGCCGCGGGGTGAACGAGCCGGTGTCGCGGGCCATCAGGCACACCGCGGCGGCCATCCCGCCGCCGGAGGAGAAGCCGCCCACCGACACCGGCGCCGAGGCGGCGGCCCACGCCGCGACGTCGTGGGACTGCTCCTGGGCGCGCGGGTAGACGGCGTACGGCGCGGTGGTGAAGTCGACGTTGAGCACCCGCACCCCTGCGGTGGCGGCCAGGTAGCGGCACCACCAGTCGTCCATGAACGGGTGCCGCATCAGCCAGGCGCCGCCGTGCAGGTGCACGTGGGCCGGGGCGTCGTCGCGACCGCGCAGCGCCGGCGGCGCGTACTCCCACACGGGCACCGGCCCGTGCCGGGTCGGCACCCGCAGCCGGCGGGGCCGGGGCAGGTCGGAGCCGGCGAAGCGCAGGCGCTCGCCGTAGCGGACGGTGAACCGGGCGGTGGCGTGCAGCAGCATCGCCTGGAGATGTTGGGCGGCTCGCACAACGGACCTTCGGACCCGCGGCCCGACCGGATGGCTACGGTGGCGCCATGCGCGCAGTCCAGGTCATCGACACCACCGGTCCCGAGCACCTCCAGGTCAACGACGTCGCGGAGCCGACCCCCGGCCCCGACGACGTGCTGGTGGAGGTGCACACCGTCGGCACGTCCTTCCCGGACCTGCTGCTCAGCCGCGGCGAGTACCAGCTGCGCCCCGAGCCGCCCTTCACCCTCGGCGTCGACTTCGCGGGTGTCGTGGTCAGCGCGCCCGAGGGCCGCGCCGACCTCGCGCCCGGCACCCGGGTCGCCGGGGTGGCGCCGTACGGCGGTGCCGCCGAGCTGGTCGCCAACCCGGCCGTCTCGACGTTCGCGCTGCCCGACGCGCTCAGCCTCGAGGAGGGCGCGGCGCTGCCGATGAACTACCTGACCGCCCAGTTCGCCCTCGCCGAGCGCGGCGGCCTGCGCAAGGGCGAGACCGTGCTCGTGCACGGTGCCGCCGGCGGCGTGGGCACCGCGACCATCCAGGTCGCCAAGGGCTACGGCGCCCGCACGATCGCGGTCTGCTCGACCGAGGCCAAGTGCCAGGTCGCCCGCGACGCCGGCGCCGACGAGGCCGTGCTGATCGACGGGTTCAAGGACGCCGCCAAGGAGCTGACCGGCGGGGCCGGCGTCGACATCGTGATGGACGTCGTCGGCGGCGACGTCTTCACCGACTCGCTGCGCGCGCTCGCCCCGCAGGGCCGGCTGCTGGTGGTCGGCTTCGCCGCCGGGCAGGGCATCCCCGAGGTCAAGGTCAACCGGCTGCTGCTCAACAACATCGACGTGCGCGGCGTCGGCTGGGGCGCCTACGCGATGGTGCGCCCGGGCTTCATGGAGCAGCAGTGGGCCGAGCTGGTGCCGATGATGGAGGCCGGCACGATCCGGCCGCCGGTGGGCGCGACGTACGACATCGACGACTTCGGCACGGCGCTGCTCGACCTCGACCAGCGCCGCACGCTGGGCAAGGGCGTCGTGCGGATGCGCTGAGCGCGCCCGCTCAGCCCCGCCCGCTCAGCCCAGGGGGCGCAGCGGGTGGATGGCCACGTCGCCGGCCAGCGCGGGGCCGAGGACCTTGAAGACCTCGGCCATGTGCGGCATCCGCATGTGGGCGTCCATCGCCTCCTGGCTGGCCCACTCCTCGACCATCACGAAGGTGCCCGGCGCGGCGGCCGACTCGAAGCAGTCGTAGGCCACGCAGCCCTCCTCCTGCTGGGTCGCTGCGACCAGGTCGCGCAGCCCGGCCCGCACCGCCTCGGCCTGCTCGGGGTCGGTGGGGATGGTCGCGACGACGCGCAGGTGCTCGCTCATGGGGCGAACCTAGCGGCAGCCGCTGCGCGGCGACAGGGCGACACCGGCGATGATGGGCGCGTGGACGAGCCCGTGCTGGACCCCGAGGAGCGGCTGCGCCGCGCCGGACACGTGATCCTCGACGGCGTCGTCGCCGCCGAGGCCGACCCCGACGTGGTCCCCGGCGGGCCGAACCCCGTCGAGCTCGCCTTCGGCCACCTGCTCGAGATCGGCGCGGTCGAGCTGAAGATGGACGAGGACAGCGAGGAGCTCGAGCTCGACATCTCCCCGCTGATGGGCGGGGTCATGCTCGTGGTGCGCCGCCTGGTCGCCGAGCTCGCCGCCCGCGACGGGGTCGACCCCGAGAGCGTGGTGATGTCGGTGCGCGCCGCCATCGACCAGGCCGCCGGCTGAGCGCCCGCGCCTTCGCTCGCCGTTCGCCCTCGGCGAAGCCACCCGCGCGGACGGGGCAGCGGCGGCTAGGGTCGCGGTCGTGAGCATCCTCGACGACGCCCGCCCGGGCATGGACCCCGACACCCGCCCCCAGGACGACCTCTTCGGTCACGTCAACGGGCGCTGGCTGGAGGAGACCGAGATCCCCTCCGACCGCTCGAGCTGGGGCCCCTTCGTGCAGCTGGCCGACGCCGCCGAGGCGCAGGTGCGCGACATCATCACCGACCTCGCCGCGCTCGCCACCGCCCCCGACCAGGAGGCGCCCGACGAGGACGCCCGCAAGATCGGCGACCTCTTCGCCTCGTTCATGGACACCGAGACCATCGCGGCCAAGGGCCTCGAGCCGGTGCAGCCGCTGCTCGCCGCGGCCGCCGGGCTGCGCGACGTGCGCGACCTGGCGGCGTTCCTCGGCGAGTTCGAGCGGATCGGCGGTCACGGCCTCTTCGGCTCCTACGTCGACACCGACGACAAGGACTCCGACCGCTACCTCTTCCACCTGGTCCAGGGCGGGCTCGGGCTGCCCGACGAGTCCTACTACCGCGACGACAAGCACGCCGAGACCCGCGAGAAGTACGTCGCCTACCTGACCCGGCTGCTGGGCCTGGGCGGGCACGCCGACCCCGAGGGCGCGGCGCGCACCATCCTGGCCATCGACACCCGCCTGGCCGCCGGCCACTGGGAGCGCGCCGCCACCCGCGACGTGCAGAAGACCTACAACCTGCGCACCCTGGCCGAGCTGCAGGAGATGTGCCCGGCCTTCGACTTCGACGTCTACGTCACCAACCTCACCGCCTCGACCCGTGGGGCCGACGACGTGCTGGGCGAGGTGTGCGTGCGCCAGCCGTCGTACTTCGAGCACCTGTCGACGGTGCTGGAGGAGGTGCCGGTCGAGCAGTGGCGCGACTGGCTGGCCTCCCACGTGCTGCGCGCCACGGCGCCGTACCTGACCGACGACCTGGTCGAGACCAACTTCGACTTCTACGGCCGCACCCTGTCGGGCACCCCCGAGCTCCGGGCGCGCTGGAAGCGCGGGGTCGCGCTCGTCGAGGGCGCGCTCGGCGAGGCGGTCGGGCGGGTCTACGTCGACCGGCACTTCCCGCCGACGTCGAAGCAGATGATGGACGAGCTGGTCGCCAACCTGCTGGCCGCCTACCGGGTCTCGATCTCGCGCCTGGACTGGATGACCGAGGAGACCAAGGAGCGCGCCTACGAGAAGCTCGCGACGTTCCGGCCCAAGATCGGCTACCCCGAGAAGTTCCGGGACTACTCGGCGCTGGTCGTGCGCCAGGACGACCTGATGGGCAACGTCGCGGCCGCCTCGGCCTTCGAGACCGACCGGCAGGTCGCCAAGATCGGCTCGCCGGTCGACCGCGACGAGTGGTTCATGCTGCCGCAGACCGTCAACGCCTACTACAACCCCGGCACCAACGAGATCTGCTTCCCCGCCGGCATCCTGCAGGCGCCGTTCTTCAGCCCCGACGCCCACCCGGCCGAGAACTACGGCGGCATCGGCGCGGTCATCGGCCACGAGATCGGCCACGGCTTCGACGACCAGGGCGCGCAGTACGACGGCCAGGGCAACCTCAACGACTGGTGGACCGCCGACGACAAGGCCGCCTTCGAGGTGAAGTCGAAGGCGCTCATCGAGCAGTACGACGCCTTCGAGCCGCGCGCGCTGCCCGGCGAGCACGTCAACGGCGCGCTGACCGTCGGCGAGAACATCGGCGACCTCGGCGGGCTGACCATCGCCCACGAGGCGTACCTGATCTCCACCGAGGGCGAGGCCCCGGTCGAGGACCGGCGCCGGCTCTTCCTGAACTGGGCCTACGTGTGGCGCACCAAGCGCCGCAAGGAGCAGGAGGCGCAGTACCTCACCATCGACCCGCACTCCCCGCCGGAGTTCCGCGCCAACATCGTGCGCAACCTCGACGAGTTCCACGAGGTGTTCGAGACCCGCGAGGGCGACGGGCTCTGGCTCGACCCGTCCCTGCGGGTGCGCATCTGGTGAGGCCAGCCGGCGCCCGCCGCCGGCGCGGGACGTCATACGGGCCGGACGTCCGTCCGTGCCCGAGGTACGACGTCCCGGCGAGGCGGTCGGGGCGGGCCGACCGCGCCGTCCACAGCCGCGGCAGCCGG
>JBFGFQ010000005.1:0-32533 GCA_041579495.1 Nocardioides sp. | reverse complement strand
CGGCGTCGACGGCCACCTCTACGTGCTGCAGGCCCGCCCCGAGACCGTGCAGTCGCGCCGCTCCGGCGCGCTGGAGCGCTACGCCATGGACCCCGCGGTCGCCAGGGCCGCCGAGGTGCTGGTCGAGGGCCGCGCGATCGGCCAGAAGATCGGCTCGGGCGCGGTGCGCGTGCTCACCGACATCGACCAGATGCACGAGTTCACGCCCGGCGAGGTGCTGGTCGCCGACATGACCGACCCCGACTGGGAGCCGATCATGAAGCGCGCCTCGGCCATCGTCACCAACCGCGGCGGGCGCACCTGCCACGCCGCGATCATCGCCCGCGAGCTCGGCATCCCCGCCGTCGTGGGCACCGGCGGCGCGACCCGCGAGCTCGCCGACGGCCGCGAGGTGACCGTCAGCTGCGCCGAGGGCGACACCGGGCTGGTCTACGAGGGGCTGCTCGACTTCGACGTCGAGCGCACCGAGCTCGACTCGCTGCCCGACATCCCGGTCAAGATCATGATGAACGTCGGCACCCCCGAGCAGGCCTTCGCCTTCTCGAGCCTGCCCAACAAGGGCGTGGGCCTGGCCCGGCTCGAGTTCATCATCAACCGCCAGATCGGCATCCACCCGCGCGCGCTGCTCGAGCTGCAGGACGACCCCGAGGCGCTGTCGGGCGACCTGCGCGCCGAGATCGAGGAGATGATCGCGGCGTACGCCACGCCGCGCGACTTCTTCGTGCAGCGCGTGGTCGAGGGCGTCGCGACGATCGCCGCCGCCTTCGCGCCCGAGCCGGTGATCGTGCGGATGAGCGACTTCAAGTCCAACGAGTACGCCAACCTCGTCGGCGGCGAGCGCTACGAGCCCGACGAGGAGAACCCGATGATCGGCTACCGCGGCGCATCGCGGTACCTCTCGGAGGACTTCGCCGACTGCTTCGCGATGGAGTGCGAGGCGTTGCGCCACGTGCGCGACGAGATGGGCCTGACCAACGTCTGGGTGATGATCCCGTTCGTGCGCACCCTCAAGGAGGCGCGCGGGGTCATCGAGCTGCTCGCCAGCCACGGCCTGGTGCGCGGCGAGAACGGGCTCAAGGTCGTGATGATGTGCGAGCTGCCCTCCAACGCGGTGCTCGCCGAGCAGTTCCTCGAGCACTTCGACGGCTTCTCCATCGGCTCCAACGACATGACCCAGCTGACCCTGGGCCTCGACCGCGACTCCGGCCTGGTCGCCGACGGCTTCGACGAGCGCGACCCAGCGGTGCTGCACATGCTCGAGCTGGCCATCACCGCCTGCAAGAAGCTCGACAAGTACGTCGGCATCTGCGGCCAGGGCCCCTCCGACCACCCCGAGCTCGCCCAGTGGCTGCTCGAGCAGGGCATCGAGTCGATGTCGCTGAACCCCGACACCGTCGTCGACACCTGGCTGCGCCTCGGGGGCGTCGAGTCCGCCTGAGCCGCCCCTCGCGGGAGTTTTATCGGCCGGCCGTTGAACCTGACGGGTGGACGATGAAACTTCATCGTCCACCCAGGAGTTCTGTCGGCCGGCCGATGAAGCTCCCGGACCGGGAGGCGGACGCCGACTCGTGGATAGGTGAGGCTTGCCTTACTATCGACGGGTGAGCATCGCCCCCCACCACCCGGACCGCTCCGGGTCGCCGGCCGCCGCACCCGTCACGGGTGTCGGCTTCGCCCGCGACCTCGCGGCCTGGGGTGCCCGGCGGGCGCTGGTGCACGAGGGTCGCGTCGTCTCGTACGCCGACCTCGCCCGGCTCGTCGACGAGCGCACGGCCCGTCTGGGCCCGGTCCGCCGCCTGGTGCTGCTCGAGATGGCCTCCGACGTCGACTCGGTCGCGACCTACCTGGCCGCGCTCGCGGGCGGTCACCCGGTGGTCGTCGTCGACGCGGCCCGGCCCGACGTGGTGGCCGCGACCCGGGCGGCGTACGACCCCGACGTGGTGGCGCGCGGTGCCACCCTCGACGAGCAGCGCCCCGGCACCGCCCACGACCTGCACCCCGACCTCGCCGCCCTGCTGTCGACCTCCGGCAGCACCGGCTCGCCGCGGCTGGTGCGTCTGAGCGCCGACAACCTGCAGGCCAACGCCGAGTCGATCGCGGCCTACCTGCCGCTGCGCGGCGACGACCTCGCCGCGCTGAGCCTGCCGCTGCACTACTGCTACGGGCTCTCGGTGCTGCACACCCACCTGCTGCGCGGCGCCGCGGTGCTGCTGCCCGGCGCCTCCGTGGTCGACCCGTGCTTCTGGGCGGCCGCCCGCGAGCACGGCGCGACCTCGCTGGCCGGGGTGCCGCACACCTTCGAGCTGCTCGACCGGGTCGGGCTCGACGCCGTGGCGCCCGACTCGCTGCGCTACCTGACGCAGGCCGGCGGCGCGATGGCCCCCGAGAAGGTGCGGGCGTACGCCGAGCTGGGCCAGCGCCGCGGCTTCGACCTCTTCGTGATGTACGGCCAGACCGAGGCGACCGCGCGGATGGCCTACCTGCCGCCCGACCTGGCCGGGGAGCGCCCGGGGGCGATCGGCGTGCCCGTGCCCGGTGGGCGCTTCACGCTCGCCGAGGTGCCGGGGGCTCCCGAGGGTGCCGGCGAGCTGGTCTACGAGGGCCCCAACGTGATGCTCGGCTACGCCGAGTCGCCGGCCGACCTGGCCCGCGGCCGCGAGGTGTCCAGCCTGCGCACCGGCGACCTGGCCCGCCGCGGCGACGACGGGCTCTGGGAGGTGGTGGGTCGTCTCTCGCGCACCGCCAAGGTGCTGGGCCAGCGCATCGACCTCGACCGCGTCGAGCGGGCGCTGGTCGCCGACGGAGTGCGCGCCCTGGTCGCGAGCACCCCGGCGACCGACGGCGCCGCCGAGCAGCTGGTCGTGGCCGTCGAGCCGCGGGCCACCGGCGGCTCCGCCCGGCTGCTGACCCGCGTACGCCGCTTGGTCACCGCCGGCACGGGACTCCCCGCCGCGGCGGTGCAGGTGCACGCCGTGGCCCAGCTGCCCCGCCTGGGCAACGGCAAGCCCGACCACCGCTCGGTCGCCGCGCTCGCGGCGCCGGCGCCCGCGCGTGCCGCAGGGGCGCCGACGGGGGTGCGGGACCTGTTCGCCGAGGTCCTCGGGCGCCGTGTCGGCGACGACGACACCTTCGCCGGCCTGGGCGGCGACTCGCTGACCTACGTCGAGACCTCGGTGCGGCTGGAGGAGGCGCTGGGCCACCTGCCGCCCGACTGGCACCTGCGCACCGTCGCCGAGCTCGAGGCAGGCCCGGCCGCCCGCACCCGTCGCGGCCGCGGCGTCGAGACCAACGTGGTGCTGCGCGCCGCCGCGATCGTGGCCATCGTCGGCACGCACGCCAACCTGCTCACCCTGCTCGGCGGGGCGCACCTGCTGCTGGCGCTGGCCGGGTTCAACCTGGCCCGCTTCGCCCTCGGCGACGTGTCCCGGCGCGAGCGCGTGCAGCGGCTGCTCACCGCGGCGACCCGGGTGGCGGTGCCCGCGGTGCTCTGGATCGGCGGCACCGCGCTGGCGCTGGGTGCCTACCCCTGGCAGACCGCCCTGCTGGTCAACGGCTTCCTCGGCCCGCCGGGCTGGACCGAGCCGGCGTGGCACCACTGGTTCATCGAGGCCCTGGTGCTGCTCGTGCTCGGCGTCGCGGCCCTGGTCGCGGTGCCGGTGCTCGACCGCACCGAGCGGCGCTGGCCGTTCTGGTTCCCGGTGGCGCTGACCCTGCTGGCGCTGCTGACGCGCTACGAGCTGGTGCCGCTGCCCGACGGCGACGTCATCCACCGGGCCCCGGTGGTCGCCTGGCTGCTGACCCTGGGCTGGGCCGTCGCCCGCGCCCGCACCACCGGCCACCGCCTGGTCGTCTCGGCGCTGGCCGTGCTCACGGTGCCGGGGTTCTTCGCCGACGACGCCCGCTCCGCGGTGGTGGTCGCCGGGCTGCTGCTGCTGACCTGGTCGCGCCAGGTCCGCCTGCCGGCGCTCGCGGCGCGGCTCGCGGCCACCCTGGCCGGCGCCTCGCTCTACATCTACCTGACGCACTGGCAGGTCTACCCCCACCTCGAGGACGACCTGCCCGCCCTGGCGACGCTGCTCAGCCTCGTGGTCGGCGTGCTCGTGTGGCGCGGCGTGACCACCGCCGAGCGACGCCTGCGCCGCCGCTGACCCAGCCCACAACCCCGCCGACCCGGCGCAGATCTCCCGCCGACCCGGCGCAGATCCCCCGCCGACCCGGCGCAGATCTCCCGCCGACCCGGCCCGTATCTCTTACCGACCCGGCGCAAATCTCCTTCGTGACCCAGCCCGCCCACCCGTGTGAGATCAGGGCCGGGTCAGCGCGCGATACGGGACGGGTCAGCGGGAGATACAGGCCGGGTCAGCGGGAGATACAGGACGGGTCAGCGGCGGGCGGCGTCGGGCGGGGCGCTGAGGGCGTCGTCGCCGGCCAGCAGCACCGGGCGCGAGCCGGGCACGACCGAGACGGCCACGGGGGTGCCGGGGGCGTGCTGCACGCCGTGCTGCTGCCAGGAGCGCACCGTGCTGCCGGAGGCCAGGCGCACGTGGTGCAGCACGAACGCGCCGTGGTACTCGACCCGCTCGACGCGGTGCGTCGAGGCGCGGTCGACGCGCAGGGCGACCTCGTGGGGACGCAGCATCACCTCGACGTCGAGGTCGGTGCGGCCCCAGCCCGGCACGGTCGAGACCACGCCGATCTCGCAGGTCAGCAGCGCGTCGCGCACGTGGGCGGGCAGGAAGTCGGCCTCGCCCATGAACGAGGCCACGAACCGGCCGCTGGGCGACTCGTAGACCTCGTGGGGGGTGCCGACCTGGCGCACCAGGCCGTCCTTGAGCACCGCGAGCCGGTCGCCCATCGACAGCGCCTCGGTCTGGTCGTGGGTGACCACGAGCGCGGCGCTGCCGGTCTCGTGCAGCGCCTCGAGGGTCTGGGCGCGCACCTGGGTGCGCAGGTTGGCGTCGAGGGAGGAGAACGGCTCGTCGAGCAGCACCACGGTGGGTCGCGGCGCGAGGGCGCGGGCCAGGGCCACGCGCTGCTGCTCGCCGCCGGAGAGCTCGTGCGGGTGCCGGTGGCCCAGGTGCGAGAGGCCGACGAGCTCGAGGACCTCCGCGACCCGGCCGGCGCGCTGGGCGCGGGGCAGCTCGTCGAGGCCGAAGGCGACGTTGCGGGCCACGTCGAGGTGCGGGAAGAGCGCGTGGTCCTGGAAGACCATGCCCACCCGCCGGCGCTCGGGCGGCACCCACGTCGGCCCGGCCACGACCTTGCCGCCCACGCGCACCTCGCCGCCGTCGGGGCGCTCGAGGCCCGCGGCCAGGCGCAGCAGCGTCGACTTGCCGCAGCCCGAGGGGCCGATGACGGTCACGACCTCGCCGGCGGTGACCGCGAGGTCGACGCCGCGGACCGCCGGGTGCGAGCCGTAGCTCTTGGTCGCGGCGACCAGCTCGAGCGCCGGGACGCCGTACCCGACGGTGGACCCGACGGTGGCTCCGCCGACGGTCGTGCTCCGGGTGCTGGTCATGGCTCCATCCTGCCTGGGCCGTCGGCACCGCCGCGGTCGAGGGTCAGCGTGGTGCTGACCTGGCCGGGGGCGGCGGGCAGCGAGCCCGAGAGCGCCGCCGGGGCGGTCGCGCCGGTGGCGGCCGGGTCGACCTCGGCGCGGGTGCCGGTGGCCCGGAAGGTCAGCACGACCGGCACCACGGCGACCAGCACGATCAGCAGGGCCGGCAGCGCGGCCCGCTCCCAGAAGTTCTCCGAGGCCAGCTCGTAGACCCACACCGACAGCGTCGTGAAGCCGAACGGGCGCAGCATCAGCACCAGCGGCAGCTCCTTCACCGCGTCGATGAGCACCAGCGTCGCGGCCACCGCGACCCCCGGCCGGGCGAGCGGCAGGTGCACCGAGCGCAGCAGCCGCCCGGGGCCGGCACCGAGGGTCATCGCCGACGCGCTGACGCTGGGGGAGACGCGCGAGAAGCTCGCCTCGACCGCCTGGTACGCCGGCGCGGTGAACCGCACGACGTACGCGACGAGGATGCCCAGCACCGACCCGGTCGCCAGCAGCCCGGTGCCGTTCTCGAAGCCGAGCGCGACGAGGGCCCGGTCGGCGCCGGCGAAGACCGCCAGCACCCCGATGCCCACGACCGCGCCGGGCACGGCGTAGCCGAACGTGGTGACCTGGGCGGCGCCGCGCACCAGCCGGCCCCCGCCCAGGCGCAGCGCGTGCGAGATGGTCAGCGAGACCAGCACGCACACCAGGGCGGCGATCGCGGCCACGACCAGCGAGCTGGTGAGGTTGTCGAGGAAGCGGTCGTCGACCACGGCGGCGCCGTCGTCGCCGATCGCCGAGAGCGCCCAGGTGACCAGGCGCAGGACCGGCAGCGCGAAGGCGGCCCCGACCACGCCCAGCCCGACGGCGGTGGCGGCGCCCGCGCGCCAGCCGGTGAGCCGTCGGCGCTCGAGACCGCGGCCGCGCCCGCCCTTCTGGTGGTAGCGCGCCCGCCCTCGCAGGGCCCGCTCGGCGGCCAGCACGGCGACCGCGAAGACCAGCACCAGCACGGCCAGCGAGATCGCGGAGCCGACGTCGTAGGTGCCCTTCCAGGTCAGGTAGACCCCGACCGAGACGGTGCGCACGTTGAAGTACTGCACGGTGGCGAAGTCGGTGAGGACCTCCATCGTCACCAGCGCCAGCCCGGCGGCCAGCGAGGGGCGGGCCAGCGGCAGCAGCACCGAGCGGAAGGCGCGGGCGCGCGAGGCGCCCAGCGTGCGCGCGGCGTCGTACGCCGTCGGCGCGAGCTCGAGGAACGCGGCGCGGGTCAGCAGGTAGACGTAGGGGTAGAGCGTGAGGACCAGCACCACGGCCGCGCCGCCCAGCGAGCGCACCGGCAGCGCGCCGAGGTCGTCACCGAGCACCGAGCGCAGGGCGCCCTGCACGGGCCCGGCGTAGTCGAAGGTGGAGAGGAAGACGAAGCCCAGGATGTAGGCCGGCATCGCCAGCGGCAGCACCAGCAGCCAGCTCAGCGCCCAGCGCAGCGGGAACTCGTAGGCGGTCACCAGCCAGGCCAGGCCGGTGCCCAGCAGCGCGGTGCCGGCGGCGACCAGGAGCAGCAGCGCCAGGGTGGTCCCGACCATCGACGCGACCCCGCCGGGCATCCGCAGCCCGCCCTGGCCCAGGGCGTAGCCGGCCACGGCCAGCACGGGGCTGGCGACCAGCAGCGCGATCAGGACGACCGCGGCCGACCAGCCCGGTCGCCCCGCGCCCCGGGCCAGTGCGGTCACGTCAGCGGTACCCGGCCTCGTCGAGCAGCTCGACGGCCTCGGAGTTCAGGGCGCCGTAGGCGCGGGCGTCGACGGGCATCCGCTCGAAGTCGCCGAAGGAGGCGACCAGCGGCTCGGGCTCGACGTCGGGGTTGACCGGCAGCTCGTGGTTGGCGTCGACGAAGGCGCTCTGGCCGTCGGTGGCCAGCCACTCGAGGAGCTGCTGGGCCTGCTCGGGGTTGTCGGTGCCCTCGACCAGGCCGGCGCCGGAGATGTTGACGTGGGTGCCGTCGCCCTCCTGGCTGGCCCAGTAGAGCTCGACGTCGAAGTCCGGGTCCTCCTCGAGCATCCGCGCCAGGTAGTAGTGGTTGCTGATGCCGATGTCGCAGCCGCCGGCGTCGATCGCCTCGAGCAGCTCGACGTCGTTGCTCATGACCTGCACGTCGTTGGCGACCCAGCCCTCGACGATCTCGAGGGCCTTCTCGCGCCCGTGCAGGTCGATCAGGCTGGCCACCAGGCTCTGGGTGTACGACGCCGTCTCGTCGCGCATGCAGACGCGGCCGGCCCACTGCGGGTCGCCGAGAGCGGCGTAGGTGTCGTCGGGGTCGAGGTCGGCGGGGTCGACGCTCTCGGGGTCGTAGACCACGGTGCGCGCGCGCATGGCCAGGCCGTACCACTGCCCGTCGGGGTCGCGCAGGTCCTGCGGGACGGCCTCGTCGAGGACGGTCGACTCGACAGGTTCGAGCACGCCCTGCTCGGCGGCGTTCCACAGCATCCCGGCGTCGACGGTCATGAAGATGTCGGCGGGGGTCGAGTCGCCCTCGGCCTTGAGCCGCTCGAGCAGCTCGGCGTCGTCGCCGGAGAGGAACTCGACGCTGATCCCGGTCTCGTCGGTGAAGGCCGCGAAGGCCTCCTCGAGGTCGTAGTGGCGCGCGGTGTAGATCTGCAGGTCCGCCTCCTCGCCGCCGCCGAGGGCCGAGCAGCCCGCCAGGGCGAGCGTGGCCGACACGGCCAGGGCGGTGGCGGCGGTGCGGACGGTGCGGGCGCTGCGCTTCACGCGGGTTCTCCTCAGGCGGCCGGGGAAGGGGCCACGGACGGACGTCCGGGTGTTGGTAAGGCTAACCTTCCCACCCTGAGGCGCCCACTCCGGGCCGTCCTCCGGACGCACCGCGGGCGGGGGCGCTCCTCCGGACCGTGTGGGTCCGCGCCCCCGCCCGTGCGGGTCGTGCAGCTGTTGCAGGTGTCGTCGTCGTCGGGTCAGCCGGCCATCGAGGCCTCGACCTCGAGCACCTCGGCGCTCTCGGGCGCCTCGTCGACGACGAGGTTGTTGGCCATGCCCCAGGCGACGGCCTGGGTGCGGCGCTCGACGTCGATCTTGCGGTAGGCCTGGCGGATGTAGGTCTTGATCGAGTTGATGCTCAGGTTGAGCTTCTCGACGATCTCGCCGTTGGTCATGCCTGCGGTGATCAGGGTGAGGATCTCGAGCTCGCGCGGGGTCAGGCGGCTGCCGGCGGGCGCCTCGGGACGCAGCGGCGCCGGGGCGGGGGCCTCGACGACGGGGGCCTTCTCGGGGGCGGGCGCGGTGGGCACGCGGCGACCGGAGACGAGGTCCTCGAGCGCCACGACCAGCTGGGCGGCGGTCAGGGTCTTGGGCAGGTACATGTTGGCCGTAGAGGCCGGCAGCTGGTCGCCCGGCGCCCAGCTGAAGACGACGGGGTGGGCGTCGGCGGAGCGCTGCAGGTCGCGCAGCATGGCGGCGCCGAAGGCGGACTGCCCGACGGGCTCGTAGAGCACCACGTCGAGGTCCTCGGGGTGCGCGAGCGCCTGGCGCATGTCGACCAGCTGCACCCGGTCGGCGTACGGCGTCAGCAGCGTCTGCAGGCCGGCGACGGCCAGGTCGTGGTCGTCGACCATCGTGATGGTCAGCGGGGCGGCGTTCTCGTGCGACATTCTCAACACCTCTGGGGTTTCGGCTGTGCGGTGAACTGTGGCTGTGACCGGCGGCGGCGGCGCTGCGCCGAACTGCCTGCACCCCTCTGATATCCGCCTGGTGCAGAGTTCAACCGTCCTGCGGAATGATTTCACCCGGACGGGTGGGCGGAGGTTTGAAGCCGGCGTGCATGGGCACGGTCCCGCCTCAGGTCTCGGGGGCCTCGCGCACGTCGTCGGTGGCGGCCCGGCGGGCGGTGCCGACCAGCGACCGGGCGGCGGTGACCGGGTCGCCCTCGAGCACCTCGGCACCCCAGCGGGCGGCGGCCTCGTCGTCGGCGTACGCGCCGGCGATGGCCACCCGGGTCGCGGCGGCGATGCGCGCCACGACCTCGGCGTCGTCGTCGGCGACGTCGAAGGACCCCGGCCCGGTGCCGGCGAGCACCAGCAGGTCGGGGGCCACGACCCCGACGGCGACCTCGAGCGAGCGCACCGGGGTCATCGGCCCGAGGAAGCGGGTGCGCCAGCCGGCGCGCATCAGGACCACCTCGAAGGCCTTGAGGGCGATGTCGTGCGACTCGGTGGGCGGGCAGGCCAGCAGGGCGACGGGCCCGGTGCGCGAGCCCGGGCCGATCGAGAGCGCCGCCAGCCGCGCGCGCACCAGGTCGCTGGCGAAGTGCTCGTCGGCGACGTCGAAGTCGCCGGCGGCCCAGCCGTCCCCCACCCCGGCCAGGAAGGGGAGCAGGACGTCCTTGATCGCCGTCTCGGCCGAGACCTCGACGAAGACCCGGTCGAGCGCCGCGTGCATCGAGCCGACGTCGTAGGCCACCATCGCGGCCTCCAGCTCCTGGCGGGTGCGCTCGACGTCGAGGGCCGCGGTGGCGGGGTAGCGCGGAGCCGCCGAGCCGGGCGGCGGGCTGGTGCTGCGCTCGGAGGCCAGGATCTCGGCGGCCGCCTGGCCGGCCGGCACGCCTCGCCGGCGCGCGTCCTGCATCGCCCGCGCGCGGCGCTCGTCCTCGGGGCCGTAGAGGCGGTAGCCGGCGTCGCTGCGGGTGGGGCTCAGCAGCCCGTAGCGCAGCTCCCAGGCGCGCAGCAGGGTCTCGGAGACGCCGACGCGCGAGGCCAGCACGCCGATGCGCCAGCGTTGGGCGGGACGGGAGGTCATGGTGTCGCGGACCTCCTCGGCGCGGACGTGGTCGCGGGCCCCGGCAGCGGTCGCTGCTGGACGGGTGCCGCTGCGGGCGAGTTTAGACGAACCCTGCACGCCCGGGGTGGCCCGATCTGGTGGCAACCTTGCACGGACATTGCACACCGCGTGCTTGGATGAGGGGAGCGGTCCGAGCGGGCCGCGATCGTTCCCCGCCCGACGTGAGAGGTGTGACCCCCGTGCCCGACCCCCAGCCCATCGGCCGACTGATCGACTCCCTCGGCGTCGAGCACCGGCCCGAGGACGGCGAGCTCGTGCTCGGCGCGGTCGTGCTGCTCAAGGTGATGGAGCCCGACGGGGAGGTCTCGATGCGCTCGGCGTGGTCGCCGGGGCTGAGCTGGATGGAGCGGGTGGGGATGCACCAGGCGGCGGCCGAGGCCGACCTGCCGCGGCGCGAGGACGCCTCGGGGGACCGCCAGTCCTGAGGGGCGCGGTCGCTCAGCCGGCCTCGGCGAGGGCGCCGCGCATCTGGGTGAGCACCCGCTGGAGCAGTCGCGAGACCTGGATCTGGGACAGCCCGAGCCGCTCGGCGATGTCGCGCTGCGAGAGCTCCTCGACGAAGCGCCAGTGCAGGATCTGCTGGTCGCGCCGGTCGAGGGAGGCCACGAGCGGCTGCACCAGCAGCCGCGCCTCGGCCTGCTCCTGCGAGCGGTCGCCGTCGTCGGCGACGTCGGGGGTGGGGCCCTCGCCCTCCGCGGCTCCGGTCGGCTGGTCGAGCGAGAGCAGCGTGAAGCAGGTGCGGGCCGAGAGCGCCTCGCGCACGACCTCGACCGACTCCTCGACCTGGGTGGCCAGGCCCTCCAGCGTCGGGGTGTCGTAGCGCTCGAGGCTGGCGCCGGTGCGCACCAGGCGGGTGTGGGCGCGCTGCACGTCGCGCGGCGGCCGGATCGTCCAGCCGTGGTCGCGGAAGTGGCGGCGGATCTCGCCCTCGATGGTCGGCACGGCGTAGGCGAGCAGGTCGCGGTCGTGGGCCGTGTCGAAGCGGCGCACGGCGCGCACCAGAGCGAGGTAGGCGACCTGGGTCAGGTCCTCGATCGGCACGCCGCGGCGCGCGTAGCGCCGCGCGACCGCCTCGGCCACCCGCATGTTCACCCGCACCACCTCGTCGTGGCAGGCGCGGCGCTCGTCGTCGTCGCCGGTGGCGGCGGCCCGGGCGAGCAGGGTGGAGGTGGCGGCGGCGCGCTCGGCGTCGGTGGCGCGGAAGGTGCTGCGCCGCTCGGCGAGGGAGGTGGTCATGTCCTGCTGCCTTCCGTGTCCTGCTCGGTCGTGCCCGGTCGTGCTCCCGAGGTGGTGTGAACAGGAACCTACACAACCTTGTACAAACCTTCCACAGCCTCACCCCATCGGGTTGCTGCGAGATGATGCGCGGCGTGGAGACCACCCCCCAGCCCCGCTCGACCGCCCGACCGCGCGGCCCGGTCCGTCGTACGCCGTTCGGCTCGTGGGTGCTGGGTCCCGAGGCCCAGTCGCCGCGCCGGCTGCGGGTGCGCGTGCAGACCCTGCTCACGCTCGCGCTCACCGTGACCCACGCGGTCGGCGCCGGCGTGGTGCTGCTGCTCTCGCTCTTCGTGGTCACCGCTCCGCGCCCCGCGGGCGCGACCTGGCTGGCGCTGGCCGTGGCGGTCCCGGTGTACGTCGGCCTGGCGCTGGTCGTCGGCGCCGTGTGGGGCACCCGGGTGGCGCTGCGCGGGGTCCGCTGGGCGCTCGAGGGCGACGAGCCGACCGCCCACGAGCGCCGTCGGGTGCTGCGGGTGCCGTTGCGCCTGACCGTGCTGGCGGGACTGCTGTGGCTGGTCGCCGACGTGCTCTTCGTGGCGATCGCGCTGTGGCTGCAGCCCGAGCGGGCCCTGACGACGGGGCTGACCGTGGCGATCGGCGGAGTGGTGGCCTGCGCGGTCGCCTACCTGCTGTCGGAGTTCGCGCTGCGCCCGGTCGCCGCGCGCGCCCTGACCGGCGGCGCCGCCCGCGGCGCGGACCGACGCCTGCGCGGCCTGGGCGTCGGGGGCCGGATGCTGATGTTCTGGCTGCTCGGCACCGCTGCCCCTGTCGTCGGGCTGTGCCTGGCGGCGCTGCTGGTGCTGGTCGGCGACCCGGTGCGCACCCAGCGGCTGGCCGTGGAGGTGCTGGTGCTCGGGGGCGTGGTGCTGGTGGTCGGGCTGCTGGTCACGGTGCTCAACGCCCGTTCCGTGGTGGCCCCCCTCGAGGCGGTGCGCACCGCGCTGCAGGAGGTCGAGCGCGGCGACCTCGACCAGCGGGTCGCGGTCTACGACGCCACCGAGCTCGGCGAGCTGCAGGCCGGGTTCAACCGGATGGCCGAGGGGCTGCGCGAGCGCGAGCACCTGCGCGACGTCTTCGGCCGCCACGTGGGGCGCGAGGTCGCCCGCGTCGCGGCCGCCGGCGGGGTCGAGCTCGGGGGCGAGGTCCGCGAGGTCACCGTGCTGTTCGTCGACCTGGTCGGGTCGACCGCGATGGCCGCCGAGCGCGACCCCGCCGAGGTGGTGGCGGTGCTCAACGCCTTCTTCGAGGTGGTCGTCGACGAGGTCGACCGGGCCGGCGGCATGGTCAACAAGTTCCTCGGCGACGCGGTCCTCGCGGTCTTCGGCGCCCCCGTCGAGCAGCCGGACCACGCGGCCGCCGGGCTGCGCGCCGCCCGTCGCATCGACCGGCGCCTGGTGGCCGAGCGCCCCGACGTCGTCGCCGGCATCGGGGTCTGCGCCGGCACCACGGTGGCCGGCAACGTCGGCACCCGCAGCCGGCTGGAGTACACCGTCGTCGGCGACGCGGTGAACGCCGCGGCCCGGCTCACCGAGCTGGCCAAGGCCGAGCGGCCCCGGGTGCTGAGCACCGTCGAGACCGTGCGGGCCGCTGCCGGCGTACCCGGTGACGACGAGGCGGAGCGGTGGGAGGGGGCCGGCTCCACGGTGCTGCGCGGGCGCCCGTCGGCCACCGAGCTGGCGCGGCCCCGGCCTGTGTGAACCCTGTCACGACGGGGTGTCGAGATTCCCGGTCGGACGCGCCCGCACCGGACACTCGGGTACGTGCACACGCCCCTCTCCGCCACCTCCGCCCCGGTCGTCGCCGGGGCCGGCACGTCGCGGGTGCTGTGGATCGACGTCGCCAAGGGCCTGAGCATCCTGCTGGTGGTGCTGCACCACGCCGTCGTCAAGAACCTCGAGATCGACGCCCCCGAGTCGCTCGCCGGCGTCGTCGCCGGCTGGGGTGCGCTGACCAGCGCCCTCAAGCCGGTGCGGATGCCGCTCTTCTTCGTGCTCAGCGGCTTCGTGGCCTCGCGGGCCGTGCACCGGCCCTGGGCGCAGGTGCGCCGGCGCGCGCTGTCGCCGTACTACACCTACGTCGTGTGGCTGCTGCTGCTCGGCGCGTTCTTCTCGGTCGAGCGGCTGCTGCCGATGAACCGCACCCAGGACCTCGGCGAGCTCGCCCAGGACCTCGTGTGGGCCTCGACCGGCGTCTGGTTCCTCTACGCGCTGGCCGTCTACTTCGTGCTGGCCAAGCTGCTGGCCGGGCTGCCGCCGGGCTGGGTGATCGCCGGGGCCGCGACCTTCTCGGCGCTGTCGTTCGTCTTCGGCATCGAGCAGTGGAACCGCTTCTCGGTGCTCTTCCACTTCACCTACTTCGCCCTGGGCGCGCTCGCCCCGAGGCTGGTGCGCCGCCTGACCGAGCACCCCGCGCGGCCCTGGGGCGGCGTCCTCGCACTGACGACGGCGTACGCCGCCCTCACGGGGCTGCTGTGGCTCGTCGACCTGCCCACCAGCGCGCACCTGCTGGTGGCCAGCGTCGTCGGGGTCCCGCTCGGGCTGCGGGTGTCCGTGGCGCTGGCGCGCAGCGGCCCGCCGGCGCGGCTGCTCGGCTGGGTCGGGCGCCGCACGCTGCCGATCTACGTGATGCACACGGTGGTGCTGGCGGGCCTGCTGCACCTGCCGCCGCTGCTCGACCTCGAGCAGGGCTCGGTCGTGCGCGGCGTGCTGCACCCGCTGCTGCTCAGCGCCGTCGCGGTGCTGGTGGCCCTCGGCGCGCACCAGGTGCTGCTGCGCCTCGGCGCGACCTGGCTGTTCTCGATGCCCGGGCGCCCGGAGCGCTCGCGCCGTCAGGCGCCGCGGCGGGCCACCGACCTGCGCGCCTCGAGCAGCGAGGGGCCGTACCAGGTCAGCAGGCGGCCGTCGACGAGCTCGCAGGGCGAATCCAGTGCCTCCGGGCCGTCGGTCGCCGTGAACTCGTAGGGCTCGTCGGGCAGCAGCACCGCATCGGCGCCCAGCGCGTCGACCTCCTCGACGCTCATCGCGGGGTAGCGGCCCTGGGTCGCGTCGCCGGGGCCGGGCAGCGTCTGCCAGCCCAGCCGGCGGCACAGGTCGCTGGTGAACGTGGCCGGGCCGACCACCATCCACGGGTCGCGCCAGATCGGCACCACCACGCGGCGGGTCACCTCGGGCAGCGGACCGCACCACAGCTCGCGGGCGCGGGCCAGCCAGTCGGGGCGCTCCCAGCCGATCCCGTCGAGCAGCCGCTCCATCGAGGCGACCGCGCCCGGCACGGTCTCGATGTCGGTGACCCACACCCGCACGCCCGCCTCCCGCAGCCGGCGCACGTCGAGCTCGCGGTTCTCCTCCTTGTTGGCCACCACCACGTCGGGCTCAAGCGCCCGCACCGCGGCCAGGTCGGGGTTCTTGGTGCCCCGTACCCGCGTGGTCTCGAGGTCGGCCGGGCGGATGCACCACTCGGTGGCCCCCACCACGCCCGCGCGGTCCACCGAGACCAGCGCCTCCGTCAGGGACGGCACCAGCGAGACCACCCGCCGCGCCGGGCGCGGCCCGTCGTACGTCGTCCCCAGGTCGTCCATCCCCACCTCCCAGCAGTCCGTGACCCGGCCCATATCTCACCCCGACCCGGCCCATATCTCACGCCGGCCCGGCCCATGTCTCACACCGACCCGGCCCCGATCCTCCGTCGCCGGTTCGGGCCGGCTCGGGGCGAGATCTGGGACGGCTCAGCGGAAGATATGGGACGGTTCGACGGGAGATGTGGGACGGGTCAGACGTTGCGGCGGTAGGCGCCGCCGACCTCGAAGAACGCCTCGGTGACCTGGCCGAGCGAGCAGACGCGGGCGGCGTCCATCAGGACCGCGAAGACGTTCTCGCCGGAGGTCGCCGCGGCCTTGAGGCGGGCCAGCGCCTCGGCGGCCTCGCTCTCGTGGGTGCGCTGGAACTCGCGCACCCGGCGCAGCTGCGACTCCTTCTCCTCGTCGGTGGCGCGGGCCAGCTCGACGTGCACCGGGGTGGCGTCGTCGCCGCCGGGCTTGAGGAAGGTGTTGACACCGACGATCGGCAGCGAGCCGTCGTGCTTGCGGTGCTCGTAGAGCATCGACTCGTCCTGGATCCGCCCGCGCTGGTAGCCGGTCTCCATCGCGCCGAGCACCCCGCCGCGCTCGTTGATCCGGTCGAACTCGGCGAGCACGGCCTCCTCGACCAGGTCGGTGAGCTGGTCGATGATGAAGGAGCCCTGCAGCGGGTTCTCGTTCATCGCCAGGCCCCACTCGCGGTTGATGATCAGCTGGATCGCCAGCGCACGGCGCACCGAGTCCTCGGTGGGGGTGGTGACGGCCTCGTCGTAGGCGTTGGTGTGCAGGCTGTTGGCGTTGTCGTAGATCGCGATCAGCGCCTGCAGCGTGGTGCGGATGTCGTTGAAGTCCATCTCCTGCGCGTGCAGCGAGCGCCCCGAGGTCTGCACGTGGTACTTCAGCTTCTGCGAGCGCTCGTTCGCGCCGTACTTGTCGCGCATCGCGACCGCCCAGATCCGGCGCGCGACGCGGCCGATGACGGAGTACTCGGGGTCCATGCCGTTGGAGAAGAAGAACGACAGGTTGGGCGCGAAGTCGTCGATGTCCATGCCGCGCGCCAGGTAGGCCTCGACGTAGGTGAAGCCGTTGGCGAGGGTGAAGGCGAGCTGGCTGATCGGGTTCGCCCCGGCCTCGGCGATGTGGTAGCCGGAGATCGAGACCGAGTAGAAGTTGCGCACCTGCTTCTCGATGAACCACTCCTGGATGTCGGCCATCATCCGCAGCGAGAACTCCGTGGAGAACAGGCAGGTGTTCTGACCCTGGTCCTCCTTGAGGATGTCGGCCTGCACGGTGCCGCGCACGCTCGCGACCGCGTGGGCGGCCAGCATCGCGGTCTCCTCCTCGTCGGGCTCGCGGCCCTCGCGCTCGCGGAACGCGTCGACCTGCTGGTCGATGACGGTGTTGAGGAAGAACGCCAGCACCGTGGGGGCCGGGCCGTTGATCGTCATCGAGACCGAGGTGCTCGGCGCGACCAGGTCGAAGCCGTCGTAGAGCACCTTCATGTCGTCGAGGGTGGCCACCGAGACGCCGGAGGTGCCGACCTTGCCGTAGATGTCGGGCCGCTCGTCGGGGTCGCGGCCGTAGAGGGTCACCGAGTCGAACGCGGTCGAGAGCCGCTTGGCCTCACCGTCGGCAGAGAGGATCTTGAAGCGGCGGTTGGTGCGCGCAGGGTCGCCCTCGCCGGCGAACATCCGCGCCGGGTCCTCGCCGTCACGCTTGAACTTGAAGACGCCGGCGGTGTACGGGAAGAGCCCCGGCAGGTTCTCGCGGCGCCAGAAGCGCACCAGCTCGCCGGCGTCGTCGTACGCCGGCAGCGCGACGCGGGGGATCTTGTTGCCGCTGAGCGACTCGCGGGTCAGCGTCGTGTGGATCTCCTTGTCGCGCACCCGCACGACCTGCTCGTCGCCGGAGTAGGACTCCACGACCGAGGGCCACGCCTCCAGCTGTTCGGCGACCTCGGGGTCGAGCTGCTTGCGGGCCTTCTCGAGCAGCGCGGGCACGTCGCCGGCGTCGTGGTCCTCGAGCTCGGCGCTGACCGCCTCGAGGCGCTGCACCCGGCGCGCCGCCTCGACCAGCTGCTCGGTGCGGGCGTGGTAGCCGCGCACGGTCTCGGTGATCTCGGCCAGGTAGCGCACCCGGTCCTGCGGCACCACGGCGCGGATGCCCGAGGAGTGCTTGACCTCGACGGGGGCCAGGGTGCCCTCCTGGGCCGGGAGGCCCTTCTCGACCAGGATGCCGCGCAGGTGCTGGTAGAGCGCGGTCACGCCGTCGTCGTTGAACGTCGCGGCGCTGGTGCCGAAGACCGGCATCTGGTCGGGCTGCTGGCCGAACGCCTCGCGGTTGCGCACCAGCTGGCGGCCCACGTCGCGCAGCGCGTCCTTGGCGCCGCGGCGCTCGAACTTGTTGATCGCCACGGTGTCGGCGAAGTCGAGCATGTCGATCTTCTCGAGCTGGCTGGCGGCGCCGAACTCGGGCGTCATCACGTACATGGCGGTGTCGACGAACGGCACGATCGCCGCGTCGCCCTGGCCGATGCCGGGGGTCTCGACGACCACCAGGTCGAAGCCGGCGGCCTTGACCACGTCGATGACGTGCGGCAGGTGGTCGGGCAGCTCGTGGGCGCCGCGGGTGGCCAGGCTGCGGAAGAAGACCCGGTCGCCGTCGAGGCTGTTCATCCGGATCCGGTCGCCGAGCAGCGCCCCGCCGCCCTTGCGGCGGGTCGGGTCGACGGCGATGACGGCCACGCGCAGCTTGTCCTGCTGGTCGACGCGGAAGCGGCGCACCAGCTCGTCGGTCAGCGACGACTTGCCCGAGCCGCCGGTGCCGGTGATGCCGAGCACCGGGGCGTGGCTGCGGGCCGCGGCCTGCTGGATCGTCTCGAGCTCGCCGCCCAGGCGGCCGAGCTCGGCGCCGGTGATCGCGCGGGCCACCGCGAACCGGTCGCCGCTGAGCACCTGCTCGGCGGTGACGGCCCCGGCCGCCCACAGGTCGTGGTCGCAGTCGGCGACGACGCTGTTGATCATCCCGACCAGGCCCATCCGCTGGCCGTCCTCGGGCGAGAAGATGGTGACCCCGGAGTCGCGCAGCCGCTGGATCTCGTCGCGCACGATCACGCCGCCGCCCCCGCCGACGACCTTCACGTGGCCGGCGCCCTGGGCGCGCAGCGACTCGACGAGGTACTCGAAGTACTCGATGTGCCCGCCCTGGTACGACGACACGGCGACGCCCTGCACGTCCTCCTCGAGCGCGGCGTCGACGACCTCCGCCACCGACCGGTTGTGCCCGAGGTGGATCACCTCGCAGCCCTGGCTCTGGAAGATCCGCCGCATGATGTTGATCGAGGCGTCGTGGCCGTCGAAGAGGCTCGAGGCCGTGACCAGGCGGATCGGGTGGGTGGGCTGGTGCAGGTCGCTCATGCGGGGCTCGCTCCGGGGGAAGATACTTGGACGTCCAACTAATACATCGTAAGTGACGCGCGTCGCACCCGGAACCCCTACGGACCGGTAGTCGTCGAGGGTGGGTCAGTCGACCCGGTCGCCGGCGCTCGAGCGCAGCTCGCCCAGCAGCCGGGTCAGCTCGGCAGTGGCGTCGGGGCCGATCCCGGGGGAGCGGAACACCTCGCGGTTGAGGCCCGCGGTCGCGCGCTCGACGACCTCGCGCCCCGTGGCGGTGATCTCCGCCAGCACCACGCGCCGGTCGCCGTCGCCGCGCGCGCGGCGTACGAAGCCCTGGGCCTCGAGGCGGTCGACGGCGCTGGTGACCGACGCCGGGTGCACCTGCAGCAGCGAGCCCAGCCGCATCATCGGCATCCGCCCGGCCGAGGAGAACGACAGCAGGCGCAGCACCTCGTAGCGGGCGAAGGTGAGGTCGAGCGGGCGCAGCACCGCCTCGATCCGACTGCTCAGCAGCTGCTGGACGCGCACCACCGAGGTCACCAGCGCCATCCCGTCGGCGGCGTCGTCCCAGCCGTGGGCGACCCACTGCCGGTGGGCCTCGCGGATCGGGTCGCGCTCGCTCATGGGGCCGCAGTCTGGCAGGAGCAGTCGTCCGACCCAGAACTAGAACACGTTCTCGCAGCGTCGTACGATCCGGGGATGACCCCCACCCCCGACGTGCTGGCCCCCGCGCTGCTCGGACCGGTGCGGCTGCGCAACCGCACCGTCAAGGCCGCGACCTTCGAGGGCCGCACGCCGCACGGCCGGGTCACCGACGAGCTCGTCGACTACCACCTCGAGGTCGCCCGCGGCGGCGTCGGGATGACCACCGTGGCGTACCTCGCGGTCGCCCCCGAGGGGCGCACCCACCGAGAGCAGGTCGTCGTGGGGCCCGCCACCGAGGCCGGCCTGGCCCGCCTCGCCGACGCCGTGCACGGGGCCGGTGCCGCGGTCGCCGGGCAGGTCGGGCACGCGGGCCCGGTGGCCGACGGCCGCTCCAACGGCGTGCGCGCGATCGCCGCCAGCCGGATGCCCAGCCCGCTGTCGCTGCAGCTGGTCGCCGCGGCCACCGAGGCCGACCTGACCCGCGTCACCGGCGCGTACGTCGCCACCGCGCGCACGCTGGTGCGCGCCGGCTTCGACTGCCTCGAGCTGCACATGGCGCACTCCTACCTGATCTCCTCCTTCCTTGCCCCCGGGCTCAACCGCCGCACCGACCGCTGGGGCGGCTCGCTGGAGAACCGCGCCCGGCTCGCGCGCCAAGTGGCCCGCGCGGTGCGCGAGGAGGTCGGCGACGCGGTCGCGGTGACCGCCAAGGTCTCGCTCTCCGACGGGTTCCGCGGCGGGGTGGGCCTCGACGAGGCGGTCGAGGTGGCGCAGATGCTGGAGGCCGACGGCGCCGTCGACGCGCTGCAGCTCTCCGGCGGCTCCTCGCTGATGAACCCGATGTACCTCTTCCGCGGCGACGTGCCGCACCGCGAGCTCGCCGCCGCGATGGGCGGCCTCGCGGGGTGGGGGATGCGCACCCCGGTGGGTCGCTCCTTCCTGAGGTCCTACCCCTTCGAGGAGGCCTACTTCCGCGACAAGGCGCTGCGGGTGCGGGCCGCGGTCGACCTGCCGCTGATGCTGCTCGGCGGCATCAACCGCCTCGACACGATGGAGCAGGCGATGGCCGACGGGTTCGAGTACGTCGCGCTGGCCCGCGCGGTGCTGCGCGAGCCCGGCCTGGTCGACCGGCTGGCCCGCGAGCGCGCGGCCGGGCGCAGCGGCGAGGGCGCCTGCATCCACTGCAACCTGTGCATGCCCACCATCTACACCGGCACCCGGTGCCCGGTGCGGGACGCCGCCGCCACGGGCGGCCGCACGGAACCCCTTCCGCAGATCTAGAACGTGTTCTAGATTGCGGACATGACACAGGTCGTCCCCGAGAAGCCCCTGCGCGTCGTCGTCTGGTCCACCGGCACCATCGGCTGCCACGCCATCGCCGGCATCGACGCCCACCCCGACCTCGAGCTGGTGGGGGTCTGGGTCTCCAGCCCCGCCAAGCACGGCCGCGACGCCGGCGAGCTCGCCGGCCTCGGCCGTGAGCTGGGGGTGCGGGCCAGCACCGACCGCGACGAGGTGATGGCGCTGGCGCCGGACGCCGTGCTGCACGCCGCGATGACCGACGACCGGCCCTTCGAGGCCATCGAGGACCTGCTGTGGATGCTCGAGCAGGGCGTCGACGTCGTCTCCTCCGGACCCGTGCTGCTGCAGTGGCCCGCCGGCATCCTGCCGCCCGACATGCTCGAGCGGATCGCCGAGGCCGGGCGCCGCGGCGACGCGAGCCTCTACGTCAACGGCATCGACCCCGGCTTCGCCAACGACGTGCTGCCGCTGGTGATGACCAGCCTGTCGCAGCGCATCGACCTGGTGCGGGTCAGCGAGATCGCCGACTACTCCACCTACTACCAGCCCGTCGTGATGGGCGACCTCTTCGGCTTCGGACGCCCGATGGAGGAGGTCGGGATGCTGTGGCAACCCGGCATCCTGTCGATGGCGTGGGGCAGCGTGGTGCGCCAGATCGCCGCCGGCCTCGACATCACCCTCGACGAGCCGCTCACCGAGGAGGTCGACCGGCGCGCCGCCGAGGTCGACACGCCCAGCGTCAGCGGCGACATCGCCGCCGGCACGATGGGCGCGGTCCGCTTCCGCGTGGTCGGCAAGGTCGACGGCGTCGAGCGCGTCGTGCTCGAGCACGTCACCCGCACCGCCCCCGACCAGGTGCCCGAGTGGCCGGTGCCGCCCGAGGACGACGGCTGCTACCGCGTCGAGATCCTCGGCGAGCCGATGATGAAGGTCGACCTCACCCACCACGGCGAGCACGGCGACCACAACGTGTCGGGGATGATCACCACCGCCCAGCGGCTGGTGAACTCGCTGCCGGCCGTCTGCGCCGCCGCACCCGGCCTGGTCACCGCCCTCGACCTGCCGCTGGTCACCGGTCGCGGGCTGGTGGCGCGCTGATGGGCATCCTCGAGCGGTTCACCCTCACCGACCACGTCGCCGTGGTCACCGGCGCCGGACGCGGCATCGGTGCCGCCACCGCCGTCGCGCTGGCCGAGGCCGGCGCCGACGTGCTGCTCTCCTCGCGCACCGAGGCCCAGCTCGAGCGGGTCGCCGAGGCGGTGCGTGCCACCGGCCGGCGCGCCCTCGTCGTGCCCGCCGACCTGTCCGACACCGCGGCGGTCGCCGCGCTCGCGGGGGCGGCGTACGAGGAGTTCGGGCGGCTCGACACGGTCGTCAACAACGTCGGCGGCACCATCCCCAACGCCTTCCTCGACACCGACGTGGCGTACCTGGAGGAGGCCTTCCACTTCAACGTCTCCACCGCGCACGCCCTGAGCGTCGCCGCGGTGCCGCTGATGCTGAAGGGCCCCGACGACGCGCAGCGCTCGATCGTCAACATCTCCTCGATGATGGGGCGGGCCTCCGGGCGGGGCTACCTGGCCTACGGCACCGCCAAGGCAGCGCTCGCGCACTGGGCGCGCCTGGCCGCCACCGACCTGGCGCCGCGGATCCGGGTCAACGGCATCTACGTCGGCTCGGTGATGACCAGCGCGCTGGAGTTCGTCGCCGGGCAGCCCGAGATGATGGACCAGCTCGAGACCAAGACCCCGCTGGGCCGCGTCGGCGAGGCCGAGGACATCGCGGCGGCGGTGCTCTACCTGTCCTCGCGGGCCGGGCAGTACGTCACCGGCAAGGTGCTCGAGGTCGACGGCGGCATCCAGCAGCCCAACCTCGACCTCGGGCTGCCGGACCTCGCGTGAGGGCCGCCGGGCCCGGCGCCTAGGCTCGACGGGTGACCGTGTCAACCAGTGCAGGCCAGCAGTCCCGCGAACCGCGCGAGCCGCGCGGCGGCACGCCGACGGCGTACGCCGTCTCGCCCGACTCCGGCGAGCACTGGACCGCCGAGGGCGCCTGGCCGGTCGCGCCCGGCGTCCACCGGATCCCGCTGCCGCTGCCGATGGACGGCCTGAAGGCGATCAACGTCTACACGATCGAGACCGACGACGGGCTGACCCTGGTCGACGGCGGGTGGGCGATCCCCGAGGCGCGCGAGCTGCTCGACCGGTGCCTGAAGGGGATCGGCGCCGGGTTCGCCGACATCAACCGCTTCCTGGTCACCCACGTGCACCGCGACCACTTCACGATGGCCACCGTGCTGGGCCGCGAGCTCGGCATCGACGTGGCGCTGGGCGCGGAGGAGAAGCCGGCCCTCGACCTGCTCAACAACGCCGGCGACCTCACCGAGAACCCGTTCGTGGCGGTGCTGCGCTCGGCCGGCGCCCACGAGGTCGCCGAGGTCTGGCTGGGCGTCGGCGAGGACGACCCCGACCTGACCCAGTGGCAGTACCCGACCACCTGGCTCGACGGCGACCAGCGCATCGAGGTCGGCGCGCGCACCCTCGACGCCGTGCACACGCCGGGCCACACGCCGGGCCACTACGTCTTCGCGGAGGCCGAGGCGGGGCTGCTCTTCGCCGGCGACCACGTGCTGCCCACGATCACGCCCTCCATCGGCTTCACGGTGCCGCCGATGGACCAGCCGCTGGGCCACTTCATGGCCTCGCTGACCAAGGTCCGCTCGCTGCCCGACCTGCGCGTCCTGCCCGCCCACGGGCCGGTCTCGCCCTCGACCCACGCCCGGGTCGACGAGCTGCTGGCCTTCCACGAGGACCGGCTCGAGCAGAGCCTCGCCGCCCTGTCCTCGGGCCCGCTCACCGGCCGCGACGTCGCCGGCCACCTCGGCTGGACCCGCCACGAGAAGGCCTACGACACCCTCGACGTCTTCAGCCAGGGCATGGCCGCGATGGAGACCAAGGCCCACCTCGAGCTCCTGCACGCTCGCGGCCGGGTCACCCGCGAGGAGACCGACGGCGGCGTCCTCTTCGCCGCCACCGGCTGAGCCGGGCCGCGTGCATGAGTCCCCGGTCAGCCGGGGGTTCCTGCACTTGTCAGGTGTTGCAACCCCTGACAAGTGCATGAGTCACCGGTCGACCGGTGACTCATGCACCCGGCGCATCGGCACGTGCGGGATGCCGTCCTCGAGGAACTCCTCGCCGTCGGGGGTGAAGCCGAAGGTGGCGTACCAGCCGGCGAGCGGCGACTGCGCGTCGAGCACCACGTCGCGGTCGGGGCAGACCTCGAGGGCGGTGTGCACCAGCTGGTCGGCGAGGCCGCGACCGCGGGCGGAGGGGGCCAGCACGACCCGGCCGACGCGCCAGGTGGTCGCGTCGTCGAGCACCCGCGCGTAGCCGATGAGGGTGCCGTCCTCGGTCAGCAGCACGTGGCGGGTGCCGGGCTCGGGGTCGCGGCCGTCGAGGTCGGGGTAGGGGCACTCCTGCTCGACGACGAAGACCTGCTGGCGCAGCCGCCACGCGTCGTACGCCGTCGCGGCGTCGAGGGTGGCGAAGGGCTGCGCGGTGATGGCGAGGGTCACCCGCCCATCCCACCACGTCGCCGGACCCGGGTGCCGGATACGCTCGACGACGACAGACAGGGGAGCACCCGCCCGGACCACCCGGGGACGTGCTGAGAGTGCGGACCAGCCGCAGACCCTCCGAACCTGCACCGGTTAGCACCGGCGAAGGGAGTCCAGATGCGACGCATGCGTACGCCCATCCACCCGACGAGGACCGCGGTCGCCGCGCTCGTGGCCTCGCTGGGCCTGCTGACGAGCGGCTGCTCGCTGGTCGGCACCGGCGACGACGGGTCGGCCGCCGACCCGGCCACCGGCGACGACGGTGCCGGCGGCACGGTCGTGCTCGTCACCCACGACAGCTTCTACCTGCCCGAGAAGCTGGTGAAGCGCTTCGAGCGCGAGAGCGGCTACGACCTCGAGCAGCGCGCGGGCGGCGACGCCGGCGCGCTGACCAGCCAGCTGGTGCTCAACACCGACAGCCCGATCGGCGACGTCGCCTTCGGCGTCGACAACACCTTCGGCTCCCGGGCGCTCGAGGCCGACGTCTTCGCGCCCGTCGACCTGGAGGCCCCGGCCGGGGTCGAGGAGAACGCGCTGCCCGGCGACGACGAGGGCGCGCTGGTCGCCGTCGACACCGGCAACGTGTGCGTCAACGTCGACACCACCTGGTTCGCCGAGCGCGACCTCGAGGCGCCCGAGACGCTCGACGACCTCACCGACCCGGCCTACGAGGGCCTCTTCGTCACCCCCGGCGCCACCACCAGCTCGCCCGGCTTCGCGTTCCTGCTCACCACGATCGCGGCGTACGGCGACGGGTGGCAGGACTGGTGGGAGGACCTGCTGGCCAACGACGCCAAGGTGGTCAAGGGCTGGGAGGACGCCTACCAGGTCGACTTCACCCAGGGCGGCGGCAAGGGCGACCGGCCGATCGTGACCTCCTACGACTCCTCGCCCGCCTTCACCGTCGACGGCGAGGGCGGCACGACCACCCGCGCGCTGCTCGACACCTGCTACGAGCAGGTCGAGTACGCCGGCGTGCTGCGCGGCGCCGACAACCCAGAGGGCGCCCGCGCGGTCGTGGAGTGGCTGGTCTCGCCGGAGGTGCAGGAGGCGCTGCCGTCCTCGATGTACGTCTACCCGGTCGTCGAGGGCACCGCGCTGCCCGACGAGTGGGCCGACCTCACCGAGCGGCCCGAGGACCCCTGGGCCGTCGAGCCGACCGAGATCGACGAGAACCGCGACGCGTGGCTGCGCGAGTGGAGCGACCTGGTCAGCCGCTGATGACCGCCCCCCGCCGCGTGCTCGGCCTGGTCGCGCTGGCCGGGCTGCCGCTGGCGGTGCTCGGCGTCTTCTTCGTGCTCCCGGTCACCGGGATGGTCGGGCGCGGCTTCGTGGTCGACGGCGACCTCGACGTCGGCGGGGTGCTCGAGGTGCTGACCCGGCCCCGCACGGGGCGGGTGCTGTGGTTCACCGTGTGGTCCTCGGCGGTGGCCACCGTGCTCGCGGTGCTGCTGGGGCTGCCGGCGGCGTACGCGCTGCACCGGCTGCGCTGGCCCGGGCGCGGGGTGGTGCGCTCGGCGCTGCTGGTGCCGTTCGTGCTGCCCACCGTCGTGGTCGGTGTCGCGTTCCGCCAGCTGCTGGGGGACTCCGGCCCGGTGATGGCGCTCAGCGGCGGGCGGGTCGACCTCGACGGCACCGCGGCCGGGATCGTCGCGGGCATGGTCTTCTTCAACGTCGCGGTGGTGATCCGCGGCGTGGGCGCGGCCTGGGAGGGGCTCGACGCCCGGCCGGGGGAGGCCGCGGCCGCGCTGGGCGCCTCGCCGGCCCAGGTGTTCCGCACCGTGACCTGGCCGATGCTGCGCCCGGCCGTGGTCTCCTCGGCCAGCGTGGTGTTCCTCTTCTGCGCCACCGCGTTCGGCATCGTGCTCACCCTCGGCGGGCTGCGCTACTCCTCGGTCGAGACCGAGATCTACCTGCTCACCACCGAGCTCCTCGACCTGCGCGCGGCCGCCGCCCTGTCGGTGCTGCAGCTGGTCGCGGTGGTGGCGCTGCTGGTCGTCGCCGGCCGGCTGCGCGCGGTGCCCGACCCCACCCTGGCGCGCAGCACCGCGCGCCCGCGCCGGCCCCGGCGCAGCGACGTCCCCCAGCTGCTGGCCACGGCGGTGCTGCTGGGGCTGGTGGCGCTGCCGGTGCTCACGCTGGTGGTCGGCTCGCTGCGCGTCGACGGCGCCTGGTCGCTCGCCTACTACCGGGCGCTCGGCGGCAGCGCCGAGCTGCAGGCGCTCCCCGCGCCGGTGACCGGCGCGCTGGTGACGTCGCTGCGCACCGCCGTCGACGCCACCTGGATGGCGCTGCTGCTCGGCGGCCTGGTCGCGCTGGTGCTGACCCGGCGCTCGCGCAGCCGCGCCGAGCGCCGGGTGCGCTCGGTGCTCGACGGGCTGTTCATGCTGCCGCTGGGCGTCTCGGCGGTCACCCTGGGCTTCGGCTTCCTGATCACCCTCGACTCGCCCCCGCTCGACCTGCGCGAGTCGCCGGTGCTGGTGCCGCTGGCCCAGGCGCTGGTGGCGATGCCGCTGGTGGTGCGCACCCTCGTGCCGGTGCTCGCCGGCGTCGACGACCGGCAGCGCCAGGCCGCCGCCTCGCTGGGCGCGGGACCGCTGCGGACGCTCGCGACCGTCGAGCTGCCGGTGGTGTGGCGACCCCTGCTGGCCGCCGCCGGGTTCGCTTTCGCGATCTCGCTGGGCGAGTTCGGCGCCACCTCGTTCCTGGCCCGCCCCGACGACCCCACGCTGCCGGTGCTGATCTTCCGGCTCATCGGGCGCCCCGGCGAGCTCAGCTACGGCACCGCCCTGGCAGCCTCGGTGGTGCTGGCGCTCACGACCGCGGTGGTCGTGCTCGCCGTCGAGCGGCTGCGCGTGCCCTCCCTAGGAGCCTTCTGATGCTGTCCCTCACCGACGTCGACGTCGCCTACGACGGGGTGCCCGCCGTGCGCGGGGTCTCGCTCGACCTGCCCGACGGCCAGGTGCTGGCGGTGCTGGGGCCCTCGGGGTGCGGCAAGTCGACGCTGCTGCGCGCCGTCGCCGGGCTCGAGCCCAGCACCGGCTCGATCCGCTGGGACGGCGACGACCTGGGCCGGGTGCCCACCCACAAGCGCGGCTTCGCGCTGATGTTCCAGGACGGCCAGCTCTTCACCCACCTCACCGTGGGCCGCAACGTCGGCTACGCGCTGCGCCTGCGCCGCGCGCCCCACGTGGCCCGCCGGGTCGAGGAGCTGCTCGCGCTCGTCGGCCTCGAGGGGTACGCCGACCGGCTCCCCGCGACCCTCTCCGGCGGCGAGCGCCAGCGGGTCGCCCTGGCGCGCGCCCTGGCCGTCCAGCCGCGGCTGCTGCTGCTCGACGAGCCGCTCTCGGCCCTCGACGCGGGGCTGCGCGAGCGGCTGGCCGGCGACCTGCGCGACATCCTGCACCGCGCCGGCACCACCGCGCTGATGGTCACCCACGACCACGACGAGGCGTTCGCCGTGGCCGACCGGCTCGCGGTGATGCGCGGCGGGCACCTGGTGCAGGAGGGCGGCATCGAGGAGGTCTGGCGCGCGCCCGTCGACACCGCCACCGCGCTGTTCCTGGGCTACGCGCGGGTGCTGGAGGGTCCCGCGGCGCGCCGGGTGCTCGCGGCCGCCGACCAGCGCACCCCGGGCGAGCAGCGCGCCGTCGCGGTCGCCGTACGACGCTCGGCGCTGCAGGTGGGCGACGACGGGCCGCTGGCCGGCGTGGTGCGCTCGCTGCGCGCCACCCCCGAGCTGCAGCGGCTGGTGGTCGACGTCGAGGGCGTCGGCGAGGCCGACGCGGTCGCCGGCCTCGACCGGCGGCTCGGCCCCGGCGACCGGGTGCGGCTGCGGGTCGACGCGACCCGCCTCGCGGTGCTGCCGGGCTCGTCGGGGTCGCCGGGGTCCCCGGGCGCGCCGGGCGCCAGCTGAGCGGCGTTCACTAGACTCCGGTCCCGTGTACCGCCGCGCCTATGCCCTCCTCGTGGGCACTGCCCTCGTCATGGGCCTGTGGGCCATCGTCACCGCCCTCATCCTCGACAAGCGGCTGGTCGACCCCGAGGGCAGCTTCCTGGGCCCGTCGTGGCTGCGGCTGCCGCTGCTGCTGACCGGGGCGCTGCTGCTCGACCTGCTGCCGCGCTCGCTGTGGTTCGGCAAGGGGCACCCGCGGGCGATGGTCTCGGTGGCCCGCGAGCGGCTGCGCACGCACTGGAACCGCGAGCGGCTGACGCTGGTGAGCCTGGGCATCGTGTGCTTCTACGTGACCTACGTCTGCTACCGCAACCTCAAGTCGTTCCTGCCGTTCATGATCGAGACGAAGTACGACCGCGAGCTGCACCTGCTCGACCGGGCGCTGTTCTTCGGCAACGACCCCGCGATCGTGCTGCACGGGCTGCTCGGCACCGACGTGATGGCCTACGTGCTGTCCTACATCTACCTGTGGTTCCTGCCGCTGGTGCCGCTGGCGCTGACCGCCTGGCTGGTGTGGTCGCGCAACATGTCCTACGGCTACTGGTTCGTCACCTCGCAGTGCATCGCCTGGAGCCTGGGCACGGTGTCCTACTACGCGCTGCCGACGCTGGGCCCGGGCCTGGAGTACGTCGCGCTCTACGCCGACCTGGCCCAGACCCCCACCAACGACCTGATGGACTCGCTGGTCTCCTCGCGCCAGGGCGTCATCCTCGGCGGCCTGACCGGGCAGGTGCAGTCGGTGGCCGGCTTCGCGAGCCTGCACACCGCGATCACCCTGCTGGTGGCCCTGCTGGTGCAGTACACGCTGCGCTCGAAGGTGCTCAAGATCGTCTTCTGGGTGAACTTCGGCATCACCGTGGTCGCCACCCTCTACTTCGGCTGGCACTACGTCGCCGACGACCTCGCCGGCATCATGATCGCGCTGGTGGCCTTCTACGTCGGCGGGCTGGCCACCGGCCAGAAGTTCGACCACGGCGGGCTGGCCTCGCACCCCACCACCACCACGTCGAAGATCCCCGTCTCCAAGGACTAGCCGCAGGACCAGTCCCGGGACCAGCGCCGGCGAGCGGCCCCCTCACCCCTCGCGCGTGGGTAGCGTGGGGCCATGTCGACCCAGACGCCCGCACCCGTCCCGCCCGCCGAGACCACGGAGGTCCCGGCCCCGCCGGGCTCCGAGCAGGAGCCCCGGGCCGACGGCTACGTGCAGCCCGAGGTCGACGTCGAGTCGCTGCGACGGCTGCTCGACGGGCGCTACGCCGAGGTGCGCGGGCTCGTGCGCCGCAACCTCGTCGAGCACGCCGACATCCTCACCGACGCCGAGACGCTGAGCCGCGAGGACTACCGCGAGCGGGTCAAGGACCTCGTCGTCGAGCTCGCCGCCACCGGGCAGACCGGCATGGGCTTCCCCACCGAGTACGGCGGCGGCGGTGACGTGGGCGCCTCGATCGCGGCCTTCGAGACCCTCGCCTTCGGCGACCTGTCGGTGCTGGTCAAGGTCGGCGTGCAGTTCGGCCTCTTCGGCGGCGCGATCCAGCAGCTCGGCACCGAGCGGCACCACGAGCGCTACCTGCGCCCGCTGATCACCGGCGAGCTGCTGGGCTGCTTCGCGATGACCGAGACCGGGCACGGCTCCAACGTGCAGGCGATCGGCACCGTCGCGACGTACGACGTCGAGGCGGGGGAGTTCGTGATCACCACGACCCGCGAGGACGCCGCCAAGGACTACATCGGCAACGCCGCCGCGCACGGCGAGCTCGCGGTCGTCTTCGCCCAGCTCGAGGTCGGCGGCGAGGGGCGCGGCGTGCACGCCTTCGTGGTGCCGATCCGGGTCGACGGGGAGCCCGCGCCGGGGGTCCGGATCGAGGACGACGGGCTGAAGATGGGCCTCAACGGCGTCGACAACGGCCGGCTGTGGTTCGACGGGGTGCGGGTGCCGCGCGAGAGCCTGCTCAACAGGTTCGCCGACGTCACCGCCGCCGGTGTCTACGAGAGCCCGATCGAGAACCCCAACCGGCGCTTCTTCACGATGCTCGGCACCCTGGTGACCGGTCGGGTCAGCGTCGGCGCGGCCGGGATCAGCGCCAGCAAGGTCGCGCTCGCGATCGCGGTGAAGTACGCGCTGCAGCGCCGCCAGTTCGACGCCAGCGACGACGACCAGGAGGAGCTGCTCCTCGACTACGGCATGCACCAGCGCCGCCTGCTGCCGCTGCTGGCGCGCACCTACGCGCTGCACTTCGCCCAGGAGGAGCTCTCCACGCAGCTGCACGACGTGCTCTCGGGCGCGGTCGACGACGACCAGACCAAGCGCGAGCTCGAGTCGCGCGCCGCCGGCACCAAGGCGCTCGGCACCTGGCACGCCACCCGCACCATCCAGGAGTGCCGCGAGGCGTGCGGCGGCGCCGGCTACCTGGCCGAGAACCGCTTCACCGCGCTCAAGGCCGACACCGACGTCTTCACCACCTTCGAGGGCGACAACCACGTGCTGCTGCAGCTGGTGGCCAAGGGCCTGCTGACCGACTACGCCAGCGAGTTCGAGGACATGGACCAGCTCGGGATGGCGCGCTTCGTGGCCGGCCTGGCCGTCGAGACCGTGGTGGAGAAGACCCGGGTGCACCAGCTGCTGCAGCGGGTGCGCGACCTGCTGCCCGGCGGCGACGAGTGGGACCAGGAGGCGGGGCTGCTCGACCCGGAGTACCAGCTCGCGATGCTGCGCTTCCGCGAGGAGCACATGATCAGCGGCGCCGCCCGGCGCCTCAAGCGCGGCGTCGACCAGGGCATGCACCCCGGCGCGGTCTTCTCGCGCGTGCAGGACCACGTCATCGGCGCCGCCGACGCCCACATGGAGCGCCTGGTGCTCGAGGCGTTCGTGGCGAAGAACCGCGCGCTGCCCGACGGCGACCAGAAGGTCGCGCTCAACCTTCTCTGCGACCTCTACGCGCTCTCGGTGATCGAGGCCGACCGGGCCTGGTTCATGGAGCACGGCCGGCTGTCCGTGCAGCGCTCCAAGGCGATCAGCCGCGAGGTGGCGTCGCTGTGCCGCAAGGTGCGCCCGCTGGCCAACGACCTCGTCGACGCCTTCGGCGTGCCGACCGAGATGCTGCGCGCCCCCGCCCTGGTCGGCGACCTCGGCTGAGGGCGGCGGGCGCCCGGCGGCCGATGAAGCTCACCGGCGGCCGCGTGGCTCAGTGGCCGTTGGTCTTGGCGCGCTCGAAGGAGGCGGTGACCTCGGCCTCGGCCTCGGTGCGCCCGACCCACTCTGCGCCCTCGACGGACTTGCCGGGCTCGAGGTCCTTGTAGACCTCGAAGAAGTGCTGGATCTCCAGGCGGTCGAACTTGGAGACGTGGCTGATGTCGCGCAGGTGCTCCAGGCGCGGGTCGGCGGCCGGGACGCAGAGGACCTTGTCGTCGCCGCCGGCCTCGTCGGTCATCCGGAACATGCCGATCGCGCGGCACTTGATCAGGCAGCCCGGGAAGGTCGGCTGCTGCAGGATCACCAGCGCGTCGAGCGGGTCGCCGTCCTGGCCGAGGGTGTCCTCGATGTAGCCGTAGTCGGCCGGGTACTGGGTCGAGGTGAAGAGGGTCCGGTCCAGGCGCAGGCGGCCGGACTCGTGGTCGACCTCGTACTTGTTCCGCTCGCCCTTGGGGATCTCCACCAGTACGTCGAACTCCAGCACGTATTGCCTCCGCGTGTCGGTCCGGCGCGATGGCCGGTCGTCATCAGTCGTTGTCGGGCCCCGTCGCGGAGCCGCCGACAGTCTCGCGCACAATGGCGCGAAACGTGAACGCGGAGGTGCATCTGGTGGTCGGACGTGACCCACGCCACTCCCCGGCGACGGCGCGGGACGACGCCGGCCGGGTCCTGACGTGGTCGGTCTGGCTGCTCGTGCTGGTGCTCGCCGCGGGGGTCGCGACGTGGCGCCTCGACGCCGCCGACCCGGTCCGCGAGCGGCTGGAGACCCTGCGCGAGCGGGTGCTGGGCGGCGACGAGGAGCCGCCCGACCCGCGCACCGACCCGGCCGCGGTGCCGCCGCCCGCGGGGCTGGAGCTGCCCGCGCTCGCCGCGCCCGCACCGGTGGCCGAGGAGGTCGACGCCACCGGCGCCCCCGACCCCGCCGCCGTACGCCGGGCCCTGCAGCGGCGCCTCGGCGACGACCGGCTCGGCAGGCGGGTCAGCGTGGCCGTGGCCGGTGCGACCGGGGAGCCGGCGTACGAGCGCGGCCCGGCGCTGGTGCCGGCCTCGACGACCAAGCTGCTCACCTCGGTGGCCGCGCTCGAGACCATCGAGCCCGGCACCACCTTCGCCACCACGACCGTGCTGCGCGGCGGCCGCCTGGTCGTCGTCGGCGGCGGCGACCCCTTCCTGATGCGTGCCCCCGACGGG
>JBFGFQ010000004.1:0-33865 GCA_041579495.1 Nocardioides sp. | reverse complement strand
GTCAACCAGATCAAGGCCGAGATCGAGAACACCGACTCCGACTGGGACCGCGAGAAGCTCCAGGAGCGCCTCGCCAAGCTCGCCGGCGGCGTCTGCGTCGTCAAGGTCGGTGCCGCGACCGAGGTGGAGCTGAAGGAGAAGAAGCACCGCATCGAGGACGCCGTCTCCGCGACGCGCGCCGCGATCGAGGAGGGCATCGTCCCCGGTGGTGGCTCCGCGCTGATCCACGCCGTCTCCGTGCTCGACGACGACCTCGGCCTCACCGGCGACGAGGCGGTCGGCGTGCGCATCGTGCGCAAGTCGGCCGACGAGCCGCTGCGCTGGATCGCCGAGAACGGTGGCGTCAACGGCTACGTCGTGACCACCAAGGTCCGCGAGATGGGCGTCGGCAACGGCTACAACGCCGCCACCGAGGAGTACGGCGACCTGGTCGCCCAGGGCGTCCTGGACCCGGTCAAGGTCACCCGCTCCGCGCTGGTCAACGCCACCTCGATCGCCGGCATGCTGCTGACGACCGAGACGCTGATCGTCGACAAGCCCGAGGACGAGGACGAGTCCGCCGGCGGCGGCCACGGCCACGGCCACGGTCACTGATCGGCACTGATCGGCACTGATCGACCCGCGGCGGGGTGACCCGCCGCAGCACGACGGCCCGTCCGGGGAGACCCGGGCGGGCCGTCGTCGTCCCGCGGGGGCGGCCTCAGCCGTCGCCGTGGCAGCGCGGCCGCGGTGCGGGCCGCTCGACGTCGCGGCGCAGGTGGACGCGGTGGTCGCCGCAGGCGCCGCCCACCTCGACGTAGTGCTCCTCGACGACCTCGCGCAGCGCCGCGCCGGCCTCCGGGGTCCAGGCGCCGAGGTGGACCCACTCGACCAGCCAGGTGGGCCGCTCGTCCGACGACACCAGCTCCCGCAGCCGCTCCAGGTCGGGGTCGAGGGTGCGCATCGGCAGGCTCCACAGGTAGGGGTAGGGCGAGTCCATGCCGCTGGTCAGCTGCAGGTCGGCCCGTCCGCCGAAGACGGTGAGCGTGTCGCCGGGCTCGGCGGCGCGCGCCAGCGCCGCACCGGTGTCGGTCTCGTCGAGCTCCTGCCGGTCGAGGACCTGCACAGCTCCCCACGCCACCAGCGAGATCGCGCTCGAGACGGCGGTGGCGAGCACCACCGCCCGCATCGCGCGGCCGCGCCGCGACCGGCGCCGCACCAGCAGCGCCGCGGCCAGGGCCGTCGAGGGCACCAGGACGAGGAGGTAGTCGCGCCAGTAGGAGCCGCTCGCCACCAGCGCCGCGGCGTCGACGGCCAGCATCGCGAGCACCGCCCAGGTCACCGGGGCGTCTCGCCCGACCTCGTCGCGCACGTGCACCAGCAGCCCGCCGATCACCGCGACCATCCCCGCGCCGACCGCGACCACCACGAGCAGCACCGCCCGCTCGGTCGGCGCCGAGGACGGCTGCGCGGCCAGCACCAGCGACGCGTCGCCGCGGAAGCCCCACACGGCGTACGCCAGCACCTCGAGCCGTACGCCGGCGGCCGCGGCCCAGCCGATCGTCGCGAGCACCGGCACCGCGGCCCCCGCGAGCGCCGCCGCGCCCAGGGCCGTGCCCCGGCGGGCGGGCACCTCGCGCGTGAGCACCGCGACCAGCAGCAGCACCGCCCCGAAGACCAGTCCGCCGACCAGGCTCTGCTTGTAGCCCGGTGCCGTCGCCGACACGGCCCCCGCGGCGCCGGCCAGCAGCAGGGCGCGCGTCCCGCTCGCGCGCCGCAGGGCCAGCAGCGCGAGCAGGCAGCCGCCCATCACCCAGGGCAGCCCGAGCAGCTCGCCCTTCGCGGCCACCACGTCGATCAGCGGCGTGACGCACAGCGCCGCGACCAGCACCGCCGTCCAGCGCGCGGCGGGCACCCCGGCGACCAGCCGGGCGGTGGTGGCGGCCAGCACCACCAGCGCCGCCGCGGCCAGTGCGCCCAGCACCCGCACGGCCAGGGGGCCGGCGAGCCAGTCGGTCGCACCGTAGGTGGCCACCAGCAGCGGCGGCCGGTCGACGAAGTAGGTCCCGTAGAGGCTGTCGGCCGAGGGCGACCAGGCCCGCGCCACCAGCGTGAAGCCCGCCTCGTCGCCGCGCACCGGGCGCAGCAGGCCCACGAGCCGCAGCAGCCCGGCGGCCAGCGCGGCGAGCAGCACGGTGCGGCGCGCCTGGCCCATCGCCCACCTCCGGCTCCGCATCACGTCGTCGCCCGACCCACGGTCGAAACGTCCGTGCAACGTCGATCGGTCAACGTAGTACCTCCGCCGCCGGAGCGGGGCCGACGAAGGGGGACGCTGTGCTGTGGAAGGTGCGGGCCAGCTCGCCGGACCGACCGGGGGGACTCGCCGCGCTCACGCAGCGCTGCGCCGAGGCCGACGTCGACATCCGGGGGATGCAGGTCTTCCCCGGTGTCGACGAGGTCACCGACGAGGTCGTGGTCGACGTGCCGGGCTCCTGGGGCGAGGCCGACGTCGCGGTGCTGGTCGAGTCGGCCGGCTGGCACCACGTCCTGTCGACCCCTTGCACCGGCGAGGCGCTGGTCGACCAGCCCACCCGCTACGTCGAGGCGGCCCGCCGGGTGCTGGCCGCGCCCGAGTCGTTCCCCGAGGTGGTGGCCCGGCTCTTCGACACCGAGCCCGACCTCGGTACGGGCGGCGACGTGCTGGAGATGACGGTCGGCGACGTGCTGGTGCAGGTGCGCCGGGCGACCCCGTTCACCGACACCGAGCGGGCCCGCGGGGTGGCGGTGGCCGAGCTGGTCACCGACGTGCTGCGCCGCGGCCGCCCGGAGGCGGCGGCCGTCGCGCCGGTCGCCGGGCGACGCCTGGGCGACGGCGCGCGGCCGTCGTACGTCGTCGAGGGGCGGGTGGTCTCGGCGCTGGTCGCCGACGTCGTCGTGGGCCGCGCCACCCTCGGCGAGCCCGGGCAGGACGGGCTCGAGGACGGCTGCGTGCCCCTGGTGCTGCGCGTCGACCCGGCCTGGCGCCGCCGCGGCGTCGGCACCCGGCTGCTGGTCGCCGCCGCGCGCCTGGCCCACACCCTGGGGGCCGAGGAGGTGGCGCTGAGCACCACCGCCGACAACCGCGCGGTGCTGCCGCTGGTGCTCGCGGCCGGGATGCGGGGCCGGATCCGGCTGGTGTCCGACCAGCTGACGGTGCGCGTGCCCGTGCAGGGCCTGAGGCCGCTGGGGGCGGAGGCGTCGCCGCCCGTACGATGAGGCCGTGGAGATCCCGGAGAAGTTCGCCGCCCTCGGCCTGACCTACGACGACGTGCTGCTGCTGCCGGGTCACTCCGACCTCGCGCCGGCCGACATCGACACGACGTCCCGGCTGACCCGGGAGATCTCCCTCAAGGTGCCGCTGGTCAGCGCCGCGATGGACACCGTGACCGAGTCGCGGATGGCGATCGCGATGGCCCGCGAGGGCGGGATGGGCGTGCTGCACCGCAACCTCTCGATCGAGGACCAGGCCTACCAGGTCGACCTGGTCAAGCGCACCCAGACGGGCATCATCTCCAACCCGGTCGTCATCGGCCCCGACGCGACGCTGGAGGAGCTGGACCGCCTGTGCGGCGAGTACCGCGTCTCGGGGCTGCCGGTCGTCGACGCCGACAACCGCCTGCTGGGCATCATCACCAACCGCGACCTGCGCTTCACCCCGGTCGCCGACTGGGCCACGCTCAAGGTCGAGGAGGTGATGACCCCGATGCCGCTGGTCACCGGACCGGTCGGCATCTCCCGCGACGAGGCCACCGCGCTGCTGCGCAAGCACAAGCGCGAGCGGCTGCCGCTGGTCGACGCCGACGGCCGCCTCGCCGGGCTGATCACCGTCAAGGACTTCGTCAAGAGCGAGCAGTTCCCGAACGCGTCGTACGACGCCCACGGCCGGCTGCTCGTCGGTGCCGCGATCGGCTACTTCGGCGACGCCTGGCAGCGCGCCACCACCCTGGTCGAGGCCGGCGTCGACGTGCTGGTCGCCGACACCGCCCACGGCAACGTGCGGCTGCTGCTCGACATGGTCGCGCGGCTCAAGGGCGACCCGGCCACCCGCCACGTGCAGGTGATCGGCGGCAACGTCGCGACCCGCGAGGGGGCCCAGGCGTTCGTCGACGCCGGCGCCGACGCGGTCAAGGTCGGGGTCGGCCCCGGCTCGATCTGCACCACCCGCGTCGTGACCGGTGTGGGCGTGCCGCAGGTCAGCGCGGTCTACGAGGCGTCGCTGGCCACCAAGCCGGCCGGCGTGCCGCTGATCGCCGACGGCGGCATGAAGTACTCCGGCGAGATCGCCAAGGCGATCGTCGCGGGCGCCGACGCGGTGATGCTGGGCTCGCTGCTGGCCGGCTGCGAGGAGTCGCCGGGCGAGCTGGTCTTCGTCAACGGCAAGCAGTACAAGTCCTACCGGGGCATGGGCTCGCTGGGCGCGATGTCGAGCCGCGGCAAGAAGTCCTACTCCAAGGACCGCTACTTCCAGGCCGAGGTCGCCAGCGACGACCAGATCGTGCCCGAGGGCATCGAGGGCCAGGTCGCCTACCGCGGCCCGCTGTCGGCGGTCTCCCACCAGCTCGTCGGCGGGCTGACCCAGTCGATGTTCTACGTCGGTGCGCGCACCGTCCCCGAGCTGCAGGAGAAGGGCCGCTTCGTGCGGATCACCTCCGCCTCGCTCAACGAGAGCCACCCGCACGGCGTGCAGATGACCGTCGAGGCGCCCAACTACACCGGGCGCTGAGCCGGGGGAGCCGCTGATGGGGTCCGGCCACGACCACGGCACCGGCGCCGACCGCAGGAGGTTGGCGCTGGCGCTCGCCCTGACGGGCGTCGTGGTCGTCGCCCAGGCGGTCGGCTCGGTCGTGACCGGCAGCCTGGCGCTGCTGGTCGACACCGCCCACATGCTCACCGACACCGTCGGGCTGGGCATGGCGCTGGTGGCCAGCGTGCTGATGACCCGCCCGCCCACCGACCGCCACACCTGGGGCCTGCGTCGTGCCGAGGTGATCGCGGCGCTGGCCCAGGCCACGCTGCTGCTCGCCGTCGGCGGCTTCGCCCTCGTCGAGGGCGTACGCCGCCTGGTCACCCCCGCCGACGTGCCGTCCACGTCGCTGCTGGTCTTCGGCGTGGTCGGCCTGGTCGCCAACCTCGTGGCGCTGGCAGTGCTGACCGGGGGGCGTCGCGCCAACCTGAACCTGCGCGCGGCGTACCTCGAGGTGCTCAACGACGCCCTGGGCTCGGTGGCGGTCATCGTCAGCGCGGTGCTGATCGCCGCCTTCGGCTGGGTGCGCGCCGACAGCGTGGCCGGCCTGCTGATCGCGCTGCTGATCCTGCCCCGCACCCTGCTGCTGCTGCGCGACAGCACCCGGGTGCTGCTCGAGTCCGTGCCGCCGGGGCTCGACCTGGCCGAGGTCCGCCGCCACCTCCTCGGCGTCGAGCACGTCGTCGACGTCCACGACCTGCACGTCACCCGGGTCTCCTCCGACCTGCCGGTGCTCACCGCCCACGTGACCATGCAGCGCGCGTGCTTCGAGTCCGGGCACTCCGGCGACGTGCTGCGCGAGCTGCAGGAGTGCGTGGCCCGGCACTTCGACGTGGCCATCGAGCACTCGACGTTCCAGATCGAGCCCGAGGGCCACGCGGGCACCGAGCACGCCCACCACTGAGCCGGCGGAGCGGGCCAGCGGTTAGCCTTGCGCGGTGAGCGAGATCGAGATCGGCCGCGCCAAGCGGGCCCGCCGGGCCTACTCCTTCGACGACGTCGCCATCGTGCCCTCCCGGCGCACGCGCGACCCCGAGGAGGTCAGCACGCACTGGCAGATCGACGCCTACCGCTTCGACCTGCCGGTGATGGCGGCCCCGATGGACTCGGTGATGTCGCCGGCCACCGCGATCGCGTTCGGTCGCCACGGCGGCCTGGGCGTGCTCAACCTCGAGGGCCTGTGGACCCGCTACGAGGACCCCGAGCCGCTGCTCGAGGAGGTCGCCGGCCTCACCGGCACCGAGGCGACCCGCCGGATGCAGGAGATCTACCTCGAGCCGGTCAAGGCCGAGCTGATCACCCAGCGCCTGCGCGAGGTCCGCGAGTCGGGCGTGACGGTCGCCGGCTCGCTGTCGCCGCAACGCACCAAGGAGTTCGCCAAGACCGTCGTCGACGCCGGCGTCGACATGTTCGTCATCCGCGGCACCACGGTCTCCGCCGAGCACGTCTCGAGCCAGTCGGAGCCGCTGAACCTCAAGGAGTTCATCTACGAGCTCGACGTGCCGGTGATCGTCGGCGGCTGCGCGACCCACCAGGCCGCGCTGCACCTGATGCGCACCGGCGCCGCCGGCGTGCTCGTCGGCTTCGGCGGGGGAGCGGCCCACACGACCCGTACCGTGCTGGGCGTCGCGGTGCCGATGGCCTCCGCGGTCGCCGACGTCGCCGCCGCCCGCCGCGACTACCTCGACGAGTCCGGCGGCCGCTACGTGCACGTCATCGCCGACGGCTCGATCGGCAAGTCCGGCGACATCGCCAAGGCGATCGCGTGCGGCGCCGACGCGGTGATGGTCGGCTCGCCCTTCGCCCGCGCCTCCGACGCGCCCGGCCGCGGCTTCCACTGGGGCACCGAGGCGCACCACCCCGAGCTGCCCCGCGGGCAGCGGGTCCAGTTCGAGACCGTCGGCACCTTCGAGGAGATCCTCTTCGGCCCCTCGCGCGTCGCCGACGGCACCATGAACCTCATTGGCGCGCTGCGTCGGTCGATGGCCACCACCGGCTACACCGACTGCAAGGAGTTCCAGCGCGTCGAGGTCGTCGTCGAGTAGACCACGGACGACAGGGATGAGCACGACCGCGCTGCGCGTCGCCGCCGGTCAGGCCGTCGCCGCGGCCGGCGACCTCGACGCCAACGTGCGCACCGCCGCACGGCTGGCCGGGCTCGCCGGCGACCAGGGCGTGCGCGTGCTGGTGCTGCCCGAGGCGTTCCTCACCGGCTACGACCCCGCGGTGTTCGCCGGTGCCCTGCCCGGCCCCGCCGACCTCGCCGGCCCGCGGCTCGACCCGCTGCGCGAGCAGGTGCGGCGCACCGACCTGACGGTCGTCGTCGGCGCCGCCCTCGACCGCGGCGACCGGCGCACCCTGTCGTCGGTGGTCGTGCGGCCCGACGGGGAGGTCTCGGCGCCCTACGACAAGCAGCACGTCGACCTGCCCGAGCGCGAGTGGTTCGAGGCGGGCGACCACGGGGCGTCGGTCGTCGTCGACGGCGTCGACCTCGGGCTCTCCATCTGCTACGACGGCTGCTTCCCCGAGCACGCCCGCGCCGCGAGCGACGCCGGGGCGCTCGGCTACCTGTGCTCGGTGGCGTACTTCCCCGGGGGCGCCCACCGCCGCGACCTCTACTACGCCGCGCGGGCGCTCGACAACGGCTTCTACGTCGTGCTGTCCGGGCTGACCGGCCGCTGCGGTGCGAGCTCCTTCATCGGCGGCTCGGCGGTCTACGACCCCGAGGGGCGCCCGCTGGCCGTCCTCGGCGAGGAGGAGGGGCTCGCCATCGCCGAGGTCGAGCCCGAGCTGGTGGCCGCGACCCGCGAGCGGCACCGGATGCACCACGACCACCGCGACGACCTCGGGACGCGCGTGCGGGTGTGAGCCCCCGGGCCGGGGCCCGGCTAGGGTGAGCGGGCTCTGTGACCGTCATCACTCTCGGGAGACGTCCGTGAACCGCTTGATCCCTGCCCTGACCAGCGCTGCCCTGACCAGCGCGCTCGCGCTCGGGCTCCTCGCCACCGGCGCCACGCTGCCGAGCTCGGCCGAGCCGGCCGGGCCGGGTGACCGTCCCGGCCGCGCCGCCGCCGTGGCGCAGCCCGCCCTGCGCGCCGGCCTGACCGACCACAGCTTCTACTTCGTGATGGCCGACCGCTTCGCCAACGGCGAGAGCGCCAACGACACCGGCGGCATCGAGGGCGGCCGGCTCGAGCACGGCTTCGACCCCACCGCCAAGGGCTTCTTCAACGGCGGCGACCTGGTGGGCCTGCGCGAGCAGCTCGACTACATCGAGGGCCTCGGCACCGACGCCATCTGGTTGACGCCGGTCTTCGAGAACAAGGCGGTCCAGCTCGAGGACGGCCCCTCCGCGGGCTACCACGGCTACTGGATCACCGACTTCACGCGCATCGACCCGCACCTGGGCACCAACGCCGACCTGGCCGACCTCGTCGACGCCGCGCACGAGCGCGGCATGAAGGTCTTCTTCGACATCATCACCAACCACACCGCCGACGTGATCGGCTACGAGGAGGGCGCCCGCACGGCGTACGTGCCCAAGGACGTCGAGCCCTACCGCACCGCCGGCGGCGAGCCCTTCGACGACCGCGACCACGCCGGCGGCGACGACTTCCCCGAGCTCGACGCGCAGACCTCTTTCCCCTACACGCCGGTGCTCGAGCCGGGGGAGGAGGACCTCAAGGTCCCCGCGTGGCTCAACGACCCGACGCTCTACCACAACCGCGGCAACACCACCTTCACCGGCGAGGACAGCCAGTACGGCGACTTCTTCGGCCTCGACGACCTCTTCACCGAGCACCCGACGGTGCGCGAGGGCATGATCGACATCTACCGCACCTGGGTCGACGAGATGGGGATCGACGGGTTCCGCATCGACACCATGAAGCACGTCGACGACCCGTTCTGGCAGGCGTTCGGCCCCGGCCTGCTCGACTACGCGCGTTCGCACGGCAAGCCCGACTTCTTCATGTTCGGCGAGGTCGCGCTCGACGGCAGCGACGCGGCGGCGAAGGGCTTCACGTCCGGCTACACGACCCGCGCCGGCATGCAGTCGGTGCTCGACTTCCCCTTCCAGTGGGCCGCCCGCGACTACGTCTCCCGCGGCGGCAGCGCCGCCGACCTGGCCCGCTTCTTCGTCGACGACGACTGGTACACCGACGCCGACTCCAACGCCCACGCGCTGCCCACCTTCCTCGGCAACCACGACATGGGCCGCTTCGGCCACTTCGTCGGCGCCGACAACCCCGGCGCCGACGCGGCCGAGCTGCTGCGCCGCGACCGCCTGGGCCACGAGCTGATGTTCCTCTCGCGGGGCAACCCGGTCGTCTACTACGGCGACGAGCAGGGCTTCACCGGCACCGGCGGCGACCAGCTCGCCCGGCAGACGATGTTCGCCAGCCAGGTGCCCGAGTACGCCGACGACACCCAGCTCGGCACCGCCGGCAAGACCCCGGCCACCGACAGCCTCGACCCCACCCACCCGCTGTACCGGCGCATCGCGCGCCTCGACCGGCTGACCGAGCGGCACCCCGCGCTGCGCGACGGGGCGCACCAGGTGCGGCTGGGCCAGGACGGCCCCGGCGTCGCGGCGTTCTCGCGCCTCGACCGCGACCAGCAGCGCGAGTACGTCGTGCTGCTCAACAACGCGGGCACCGCGCGCTCGGCCACGGTGCCCACCTGGGTCCGCCGCGGGTCCTTCCGCAAGGTCTACGGCCCCGGCGAGCGCCGCCTGGGCACCGACGGCTCGGGCGCGATGCGCGTGGAGGTGCCCGCGCTGTCGGCGGTCGTGTACGCCGCCACCGAGCGGCTCGCGCCCTCCCGGCGCGCCCCGGCGATCCGGCTGCGCGCGCCGCGCCCCAGCGGCGTCGACCGCTCGCGGACGCAGGTGGCAGCGGCGGTGGCCGGGCGCTCCTTCGCCGAGGTGACCTTCCAGGCCAAGGTGGCCGGCGGCGACTGGCGGAGCATCGGCACCGACGACTCGGCGCCCTACCGGGTCTTCCACGACACCAGCGCGCTGGCCACCGGCACCCCGGTGAGCTACCGCGCCGCGGTCCTCGACAACGCCGGGCATGCGCGCCTGGCGAGGCCCCGCGACACCACGGTCGCCGAGCCGCGCGTGGCCCTGAGCACCTCGGGCGCCGGCGGCACCGTCAGCAGCATCGACCCGGTCACCGTCACCGCGGCCGTGCAGCCCGAGCGCCCCGCGCAGTCGGTGCGCTTCGAGCGACGGGTCGGCGCCGACGGCGGCTGGGAGGTCGTCGGCACCGACACCTCCTCGCCGGTCTACCGGGTCGACGACGACGTGACCGGGCTCGAGCTCGGCACCGAGGTCACCTACCGCGCCGTGCTGCTCGAGCCCGGCACCGCCCCGGTGACCAGCGACGAGGTCACCGTGCGCACCGCCGCCCCGCAACCCGCGCGCGACAGCGTCACGCTCGCCGGCAGCCTGCAGGACGAGCTCGGCTGCCCCGGCGACTGGCAGCCCGACTGCGCGGCCACGCACCTGGCCTTCGACGAGACCGACGGGCGCTGGCACGCCACGTTCGAGCTGCCCGAGGGCGAGTACCAGTGGAAGATCGCCGTCGACGACTCGTGGGACGAGAACTACGGGGCCGGTGGCGCCGCCGGCGGTGACAACCTGGTGCTGCGCGTGCCGGCCGGCGGGGCGGCGTACACCTTCACCTGGGACCAGGTGACCCACGTGCCCTCGGTGTCGCCTGCGCGGTAGCCCGGCCTCGGTGGGAGGATGCCCGGCGTGAGCGAGGACGTGCCGGACACCGTGGTCATCCACACCGACGGCGCCTGCGTGCCCAACCCCGGTCCCGGGGGGTGGGGCGCGCTGCTGCGCCAGGGCGGCCACGAGCTGGAGCTCTGCGGCGGCGAGGCCGGCTCGACGACCAACAACAGGATGGAGCTGACGGCGCCGATCAAGGCGCTCGAGGCGCTGAAGCGACCGGTGCGCGTCGAGCTGTACACCGACAGCACCTACGTGCGCTCGGGCATCACCACCTGGGTGGCGGGGTGGATGCGTAACGGCTGGCGTACCGCGGCCAAGCAGCCGGTCAAGAACGTCGACCTGTGGCAGCAGCTGCAGGCCGCCTGCGAGCGGCACGACGTGCACTGGCACTGGGTGAAGGGGCACGCGGGCGACGAGGGCAACGAGCGGGCCGACCGGCTGGCCGCCCGCGGCCTGGCCGAGGCCGTCGCGGCCGCGCGCTGAACCGCCCCCGGCGAGCGCGTCGCCGGGGGCGGTCCATTGCCCTGGGAGGACCGTGCAGGGGGCCTTAGACCACCAGCTGCAGCAGCAGCCATGCACCGGTGGTCGAGCCGGTCACCAGGCACATCGCGGCGAGCTTCCTCGACGCGAAGTCGTCCTCCACGCACCTGGCCAGGCGCGTGCGGGCGGTGTAGAGGGTGTGACGCATCAGCGCAGACGGATGGTCCGGCCGCGGTGGACGTCACGGTAGTTGCCGGACGGGTCGGCCGTCTCGAACACGAAGTCGACGACCCGGGCCTTGCCCTTCTCCCACTTGAAGCCGCCGGTGGGACGACGCATCGACAGGTAGACCGTCTCCTCCTCGCCGCTGCACTCGAAGGCGTTGACGCCGGTGATCTGCGCCGTCTGCTGCTGGGCGCCGCCGACCGTGACCTGCTGCAGGGTCGCGGTGAGGCGGGCGCTGGTGGTGTCCTCCGAGCACGTCACCTTGGCCTTGACCCAGGCGATCTTGTGCGTGTTGGACAGGTGGCCCTTCTTCTTGATCGTGACGATGGTGCTGTCGGCCTGGGCGGCCGGCATCGCCGACACCGTCAGACCGGCGAACGTCGTTGCTGCTGCGAGCAGCTGTACGGACTTGCGCATTGGTTCTCTCCCCGATGTGTGATGAATGGTCGTGTGGCCCCCTGGCGACCACGAGGAGGACGCTAGGCCGATGCCGAGCGCGGGGCGTCGCCCAAATCGATGATCTGGTCCGGACCGCGGCCACCGTTGACAAACGAGAACACGTTCCACCAGTCTGACGCGTGTCAACTCAGGACCCGCGTCGGACCAGGGGACCCCCGTGAGCCAGCCCGTCACACCCGCGCGACGACCAGGGACGCTGCTCACCGCGATGGAGAGGGTCGGTGCCTGACATGGTCGGACCGCTCGACGAGTTCCCGCTGCACCAGGCCCCGCTCCCCGTGGAGTGGGCCGCCACCAGCGACCGCAACTTCTACGACCGCAGCTACTTCAACGCCCACGACCGCAGCGGCGAGCGCTTCCTGATCATGGGGCTGGGCTACTACCCGAACCTCGGCACCAAGGACGCCTTCGTGATGTGGCGCCGCGGCGACGTCCAGACCGCGGTGCACCTGGGCGACCCGCTCGACGGCGACCGCCTGAACATGCACGTCGGGCCGATGCGCATCGAGGTCCCCCAGCCGCTGCGCCGGCTGCGCGTGGTGCTGGAGGAGACCGAGGGCCTGGCCCTGGACCTGCACTGGACCGGCTCGTTCCCGGCCCTGCAGGAGCTGCCGCACGTGATGCGCAGCGGCAGCCGGGTGACCCTCGACGCCCAGCGCTTCGCGCAGGTCGGCTCGTGGGAGGGCACGATCGTCGTCGACGGCGAGGAGGTCGCCGTCTCGCCCGACACCTGGCTCGGCACCCGCGACCGCTCCTGGGGCATCCGGCCGGTGGGCGAGCCCGAGCCGGCCGGTCGGCCGGCCGACCCGCCGTTCGAGGGCATGTGGTGGACCTACGTGCCGATGCGCTTCGACGACTGCGCGGTCGTGCTGCTGATGCAGGAGACGCCCGACGGGCTGCGCACCTTCAACGACTGCAGCCGGGTCTTCGCCGACGGCCGCGTCGAGCAGCTCGGCTGGCCGCACGTGCAGGTGCACTATGCCTCGGGCACCCGCACCGCCACCGGCGCCACCATCCGCTGCACCCGCCCCGACGGGACCGCCGTCGTGCTGGAGGTCGAGGCGAGGCTGCCCACGCCGCTGCACCTCGGAGGCGGGTACGGCGGCGACGGCGACTGGAGCCACGGCCTGTGGAGGGGCGAGGGCTTCGTCGAGCGGCTCACCTACGACGTCACCACGCCCGAGAACGCCGGCAGGTCCATGTTCGGCGTCGTCGACTACGTCGGGCGTGCCACCTGCCACGAGGAGGGGCGCACCAGCGAGGGCTGGGGCCTCTTCGAGCACGGCGCCATCGGGCGCCACGACCGCAGCGGCTTCGCCGACTGGTTCGACGTCGCGCCCTGAGCGCCACCGACCTGCACCCAGCACCCCGACCGACCCGACCGGCCCGACCAGCCCAGGAGCCCCGCATGACCCAGACCCAGGACCACCGCCCGATCACCGCGGCAGCGCTCGACCGCGACTCCTTCTACATCGACGGCGGCTGGCGGCGCCCGGCGACCGACGACGTGATCGAGGTCGTCTCGCCGCACAGCGAGCAGGTCGTCGCCCGGGTGCCCGAGGGGCGGCCCGCCGACATCGACGCGGCGGTGGCCGCGGCCCGTCGTGCCTTCGACGAGGGGCCCTGGCCGCGGCTCTCGCCCGAGGAGCGGATCGAGGTCGTGCAGCGACTCTCCCACCTCTACGCCGCCCGGCTGGGCGACATGGCCGAGCTGATCACCATCGAGATGGGCTCGCCGACCTCGTTTGCCAACCTGGCCCAGTCGCCCGCGCCCTGGATGCAGGTCGAGGCGTTCATCGCGATCGCCCGCGACTTCCCCTGGGAGTCGGCCCGACCCGGGGTGCTCGGCTCCGACGTCCTGGTGCGCCACGAGCCGGTCGGCGTGGTCGCGGCCATCCCGCCGTGGAACGTCCCGCAGTTCACGCTGATCTCGAAGGTCGTCCCGGCCCTGCTGGCCGGGTGCACCGTCGTCGCCAAGCCGGCGCCCGAGTCACCGCTCGACGCCTACCTGCTGGCCGAGCTGCTCGACGAGGCCGGTGTGCCGGCGGGCGTGGTCAACATCGTGGCCGGCGGCCGCGAGACCGGTGCGCACCTGGTCGCGCACCCCGGCATCGACAAGGTCGCCTTCACCGGCTCGACCGCGGCCGGACGCACCATCGGTGCCGTGTGCGGCGAGCAGCTCAAGCGGTGCTCGCTGGAGCTGGGCGGCAAGTCGGCCGCCATCGTGCTCCACGACGCCGACCTGGACCCGACGATGGAGGGGCTGCGCTTCACCTCGTTCATGAACTCCGGACAGGCCTGCGTCGCGCAGACCCGGGTGCTGGCCCCGCGCGCCCGCTACGCCGAGGTGGTCGACGCCCTGGCCCAGACCGTGGCCTCGATGCCGGTCGGCGACCCCGCCGACCCCGCGACCGAGATCGGCCCGATGGTGGCGCGCCGCCAGCAGGAGCGGGTGACGTCGTACATCGAGATCGGCCGGGCCGAGGGCGCCCGGCTGGTCGTCGGCGGAGCCGGCATGCCCGACGGGCTCGACCGCGGCTGGTACGTGCGGCCCACGGTCTTCGCCGACGTCGACAACCGGATGCGGATCGCGCAGGAGGAGATCTTCGGCCCCGTGGTCTCGGTGATCGCCTACGACGGCGTCGACGACGCCGTGCGGATCGCCAACGACTCCGACTACGGCCTGGCCGGCACCGTGTGGACCGCCGACCAGGAGGCCGGGCTCGACGTCGCCCGACGGGTACGCACCGGCACCTACGGCGTCAACACCTACACGATGGACTTCGCCGCGCCGTTCGGCGGCTTCAAGTCCTCGGGCCTGGGGCGCGAGTTCGGGCCGGAGGGGATGGCGCAGTACACCGAGGTGAAGTCGGTCTACCTGCCGCCGCCGGCGGGCTGACGGGTCGCGGGGCGCTGCCCGGGGGTTGCTTGACAAACTCTTTTGCTGTGTAAAAGAGCACATCTGCTACCAACCAGTAGTGAGCGAGACCGCGGTCACATACCCTCGGTACATGAATGCGCAACAGCCCGAGCGTCGCGGCGCCCCGACCGTCGACGGCCCGCACGACCCCGAGCACGACCCGACCGCGGCGTACGCCCTCGAGCCCGGGTACGTCGCCTCGCTGACCCGGCGCGTGCGCAGCACCACCGGGCGCAGCGCCGAGGTGCGCACCCCGATCAACGGGGCGCCGCTGGCGCACGTGCCGCAGTCGGGGGAGGCGGACGTCGCCGAGGCGTTCGCCCGGGCCCGTCGCGCGCAGGCCGCCTGGGCGCGCACCAGCCTGGCGCACCGCTCGGCGATCATGATGCGCCTGCACGACCTGGTGGTGCAGCGGCAGGAGGAGATCCTCGACCTGATCGTGTGGGAGTCGGGCAAGTCTCGCAAGCACGCCTTCGACGAGCCGATGCACATCGCGCTGACCGCGCGCTACTACGCACGCACCGCCCACCAGCACCTCGACCCCCAGCGTCGCCTGGGCGTGGTGCCCGGCCTGACCCGCGTGGAGGTCAACCGGGTGCCCAAGGGTGTCGTGGGCATCATCTCGCCCTGGAACTACCCCTTCACGATGGCGCTGTGCGACGGCCTGCCCGCGCTGATGGCGGGCAACGCCGTGGTCGCCAAGCCCGACGCGCAGACGATGCTCTCGGCGCTGCTCGGCGCCCAGCTGCTGGCGGAGGCCGGGTTCCCGGAGGACCTGTGGCAGGTCGTGGCCGGGCCGGGCTCCGAGGTCGGGCCCCAGGTCGTGGGCCAGGCCGACTACATCTGCTTCACCGGCTCGACGGCCACCGGTCGCCGGGTGGCAGCCGGCTGCGCCGAGCGGCTGATCGGCTGCTCGCTCGAGCTCGGCGGCAAGAACCCGCTGCTGGTGCTGCGCGACGCCGACGTCGAGCGGGCCGCCGAGGGTGCGGTGCGCGGCGCGTTCTCCAACGCCGGCCAGCTCTGCGTGTCCGCCGAGCGGCTCTTCGTCGCCGACCAGGTCTACGACCGGTTCGTGGAGCGCTTCGTGGCCCGCACCCAGGCGCTGAGCCTGGGGGCCACCCTCGAGTGGGGCAACGACATGGGCTCCCTGGTCAGCCAGGCGCAGCTCGACACGGTCACCGCCCACGTCGAGGACGCCGTCGCCAAGGGTGCCCGGGTGCTGACCGGCGGCCGGGCCCGTCCCGACCTCGGCCCCTACGTCTACGAGCCGACCGTCCTCGAGGGGGTCACCCCCGAGATGACCTGCTTCGGCGAGGAGACCTTCGGTCCGGTCGTCTCGCTCTACCGCTTCCACGACGAGGCCGACGCCGTCGCGCGGGCCAACGCGGGCGAGTACGGCCTCAACGGCTCCATCTACAGCCAGGACGGCAGGCGGGCGCGCGCCCTGGCCGCCCAGGTGCTCTGCGGCACCGTCAACATCACCGAGGCGTTCGCGGCGACCTTCGCCTCGATCGACTCGCCGATGGGCGGCATGCGCCAGTCGGGGATGGGCCGGCGCCAGGGCGCGGAGGGCATCCACCGCTACACCGAGACCCAGTCGGTCGCGACCCAGCGGCTGGTCCGCATCGCGCCGATGCTGGGCATGTCCGACGAGACCTACGCACGGGTGATGACCACCCAGCTGCGTGTGATGAAGAAGCTGGGAAGGGCCTGACATGAGCGAGCTCGACTACGACGTCCTGGTGATCGGCTCCGGGTTCGGCGGCTCGGTCAGCGCGCTGCGACTGACCGAGAAGGGCTACCGGGTGGGCGTCCTCGAGGCCGGCGCCCGGTTCGAGGACGACGACTTCTCCTCGGGCACCCTCGACATCACCCGCTACCTGTGGGCGCCCGCACTGGGCTGCTACGGCATCCAGCGCATCGACGCGGTGCGCGACACCATGATCGTGGCCGGCGCCGGCGTCGGCGGTGGCTCGCTGGTCTACGCCAACACGCTCTACGAGCCGTTGCCGGCGTTCTACAACGACCCGCAGTGGAGCCACATCACCGACTGGAAGTCGGAGCTGGCGCCCTACTACGACCAGGCCAAGCGGATGCTGGGCGTCGTCACGAACCCGGTGCGCACCCCCGCCGACGACGTGATGGAGAAGGTCGCCGGTGACATGGGCGTGGCCGAGACCTTCCACCCGACGCCGGTCGGCGTCTTCTTCGGCGGGCCCGGCCAGGAGCCGGGCGAGCGCGTCGAGGACCCGTTCTTCGGCGGCGCCGGCCCGGCCCGCAACACGTGCCTCAACTGCGGCGAGTGCATGTCGGGCTGTCGCCACAACGCCAAGAACACCCTGGTCAAGAACTACCTCTACCTCGCCGAGCAGCAGGGTGCCCGGGTGATGCCGCTGAGCACCGTGACCCGGATCCGCCCCCGCGAGGGCGGCGGCTACGACGTCACCATCAGGTACACCAAGGCCAAGCGGGCCACGGCCCGCACCACCCGCACCCTCACCGCGGAGCACGTGGTGATGGCGGCCGCCTCGCTGGGCACCCAGAAGCTGCTGCACCGGATGAAGGACGAGGGCCACCTGCCGCGGCTCTCGGAGCGGCTGGGCTACCTCTCGCGCACCAACTCCGAGTCGATCCTGGGGGCGATCGCGCCGAAGTCGGACACCACCGACTACTCCTACGGCGTCGCCATCACCTCCAGCTTCCACCCCGACGCCGACACCCACGTCGAGCCCGTGCGCTACGGCAAGGGCTTCAATGCGATGGCGATGATGCAGACGGTGCTGACCGACGGCGACGGTGACGTCCCGCGGTGGCGCTCCTGGCTCAAGGAGCTGTGGACCGAGCGTCGCGAGATCGCCAACCTCTACGACCTCAAGCACTGGTCGGAGCGCACCGTGATCGCGCTGGTGATGCAGAGCCTCGACAACTCGATCACCACCTACGGCAAGCGCAACCGGCTGACCGGGCACTGGCGGATGACCTCGCGCCAGGGCCACGGCGCCCCCAACCCGACCTGGATCCCGGTGGCCAACGAGGCCGTGCGCCGCATCGCCGGCGTGCTCGGCGGCACCCCCGGCGGCAACATCGGCGAGCCCTTCAACATGCCGCTGACCGCGCACTTCATCGGCGGCTGCGCGATCGGCGACTCGCCCGAGACCGGCGTGATCGACCCCTACCAGCGCGTCTACGGCCACCCGGGCCTGCACGTCATGGACGGAGCCGCGATCACCGCCAACCTCGGCGTGAACCCGTCGCTGACGATCACCGCCCAGGCCGAGCGCGCGATGGCGCTGTGGCCCAACAAGGGCGAGGCCGACCGCCGCCCCGGGCTGGGTGCCGACTACCGGCGCATCGACCCCGTGGCGCCTGCGCACCCGGTCGTGCCCGAGGGCGCTCCGGGCGCCCTGCGGCTGCCCATCGTCGGCGTCAGCTGAGGCCGCCGGTCTAGTCCGCTGGAGAAAATGCGAGAAAGAGCGTCACCGACGTAACCCGCCCCCGGAGCGCTCGTTGTGAAGGTCAGACCCGGCAGTCATGCTCCCTCCCAAAAGGTCGGGTCGTTGTCCAAGCTGCTGTCCAACAGAGGCGTGGACGATCAGGGCCCGGCCATCCTCCCTCCCCGGCCGGGCCCTGGTGCTATTTACGGGCGCCTGCATGAGTCCCCGGCCGACCGGGGACTCATGCACTTGTCAGGTGTTGCAACACCTGACAAGTGACCGACTCGCCCGACAGGTCCGTGGTGGGTGGCGGCCCGAGGCGCCACGTCGTACGCCGATAGGCTGGGCCTCATGAGCGACGTGACCCCCGGCATCCCCGACCACGACCTCGTCCTGGTCGTCGACTTCGGGGCGCAGTACGCGCAGCTGATCGCGCGCCGGGTCCGTGAGGCGCGGGTCTACTCCGAGATCGTTCCGCACCACCTGCCGGTCGAGGAGATGCTGGCCCGCAAGCCCAAGGCGATCATCCTCTCCGGCGGACCGAGCTCGGTCTACGCCGAGGGCGCCCCCGGCATCGACCCCTCCATCTTCACCTCGGGCACCCCGGTGTTCGGCATGTGCTACGGCTTCCAGCTGATGGCCTCGGGCCTGGGCGGCACGGTCGAGCGCACCGGCTCGCGCGAGTACGGCCGGACCCCGGTCACCGTCGGCGAGGCCGGCACCCTGCTGGCCGACGTGCCGGCCGCGCACACCGTCTGGATGTCGCACGGCGACGCCGTCACCGCGGCCCCCGAGGGCTTCTCGGTGCTGGCCGCCACCACGAAGACCCCCGTCGCCGCCTTCGAGGCCGTCGACCGCGGCCTCGCGGGCGTGCAGTGGCACCCCGAGGTGCTGCACACCGAGCACGGCCAGCAGGTCCTCGAGCACTTCCTCGTCGACATCGCCGGCTGCCGCCAGACCTGGACGATGGTCAACATCGTCGAGGAGCAGATCGAGACGATCCGCGCCCAGATCGGCGAGCGCGGCCAGGCGATCTGCGGCCTCTCCGGTGGCGTCGACTCCGCCGTGGCCGCCGCGATCGTGCAGCGCGCGATCGGCGACCGCCTCACCTGCGTGTACGTCGACCACGGGCTGATGCGCGCCGGCGAGACCGAGCAGGTCGAGCGCGACTTCGTCGCCGCCACCGGCGTCGACCTGCGCGTGGTCGACGCCGAGAAGCAGTTCCTCGACGCCCTCGCGGGGGTCTCCGACCCCGAGGAGAAGCGCAAGATCATCGGCCGCGAGTTCATCCGCACCTTCGAGGCCGCCGAGGCCGAGGTGCTGGCCGACGCCGTCAGCGGCGAGGGCGGCGACAAGGTCGCCTTCCTGGTGCAGGGCACGCTCTACCCCGACGTGGTGGAGTCGGGCGGCGGCGCCGGCACCTCCAACATCAAGAGCCACCACAACGTCGGGGGCCTGCCCGACGACCTGGAGTTCGAGCTCGTCGAGCCGCTGCGCACGCTCTTCAAGGACGAGGTCCGCCTGGTCGGCGAGCAGCTCGGCCTGCCCGCCGAGATCGTGCACCGCCAGCCGTTCCCCGGCCCCGGCCTGGGCATCCGGATCATCGGCGAGGTCACCCGCGAGCGCCTCGACATCCTGCGCCAGGCCGACGCCATCGTGCGCGAGGAGATGACCCGCGCCGGTCTCGACCGCGACATCTGGCAGATGCCGGTGGTGCTGCTGGCCGACGTCCGCTCGGTGGGCGTCCAGGGCGACGGGCGCACCTACGGCCACCCGGTCGTGCTGCGCCCGGTCACCTCCGAGGACGCGATGACCGCCGACTGGGCGCGCCTGCCCTACGAGGTCCTCGAGACCGTCTCGACCCGCATCACCAACGAGGTCGAGGAGGTCAACCGGGTCACGGTCGACATCACCAGCAAGCCCCCGGGCACCATCGAGTGGGAGTGAGCCGAGTGGGCCAGGCGGACCTCAGCGCGTCTTGAGGTCCTTCTTCGTCCGGCGGCGCAGCTGGATGATGCGCAGGCTGCCGGCGGTCGCGGTCAGCAGGATGCCGGCCGCGGTGGCGATCAGCAACGCCACCGCCACCGGGGTCTCGCCCTCGAAGGACAGGAACCGCACCGACGTGGTGTCGGTGTTCTGGGCGATGAAGATGACCAGCAGCACCAGCAGCACACCCAGGCCCACGATGGCGGCGTAGAAGCCGCTGGTGCGCGAGCCGCGCAGCGGGTCGTCGCCCTTGGCGCGCGGGGCGGCCGGCTCGGACTCCTGCGGCTTCGTCGGGGTGGGGTCCGGAGAGGTCTCCGTCGGCGGCGTGCTCTTGCTCGTCGGCTCGTCCCCCGAGGTGGGCTGCGTGGTGCTCATGTGGTCCACGGTAGACCTCGTGCGGCCCCGGTGGGCCACCCCGACGGGGAGGGGACCACGACGGACGACCCGCAGATCGGGTAAAAGCACGTGAGCGTCGTCACGGAGCCGAGGTTTTACTGGCCCGGCCCGGGGGTGCGTTGTAGAGTCTTCAACAGAACCGCCGGAGACCCGAGACTCCGGCGGTTCTTCCATTTCCGGGTCCCGGCGCCGAGACGGTCGGGGGCTCAGGTCGTCAGCACGACCTCGACCTCGAAGCCCTCCGAGCTCTCCACGTAGAGCGCCGTGTGGCCCTCGCCGCCCGCGTGCGGGTAGCGGTCGGCGAACATCTCGTGCCAGCCGTGCGCGGTCGACTCCGCACGGATCCGGTCGAGCAGCTCGCGCGAGTCGACGCACAGCGCCAGGTGGTTGACCCCCGCGCGCATCCGGTCGTACGCCGCGTCGTGCTGGTCGGGGGAGTGCTCGACGAAGAGGTAGGTGCCGTCGGGGTGGCACCACGACGAGCCCTGGGCGTCGACCTCCCAGCCGAGCTCGCCGAGCAGCCAGCCCCACTCGTCGACGGCCCGCTCGAGGTCGCCGACCCACAGGTCGAGGTGGTGCAGGGCCCGGGACCGCTGGTCGCTCATGTCCCGGACCCTACTGCCGCTCCCGACGGCTCAGGTGGCTCAGTCGTCGCCGGGCTCGTCGCCGATCACGTGCACCGCGGCCTCCTCGGCCGAGGCGGCCGCACCGTCGATGCCGACGTCGTCACCCACGAGCTCGGCGTCGACGTCCTCGCCGAGGCCCATGTCGGGGTCGACCAGGCGCCCGGCGCGCTCGTCGCCGACCTCACCGCCCACCTGTTCCCGGTCGCCCTCCGCCTCGGCCTCGGCGTACGGGTCGGGCTCGGGGACCTCCTGGGCGACCCGCTGGTCCAGCGACTCCCCGGTCGCCTCCTCGTACGGCGTGTTGCCGTAGCCCTGCCCGGGCGAGTACTTCTCCGGCGGCGAGTAGCCGCGGTCGAGCTGGTCCTCCACGTCCCCGTCGGCGAGGGTGTCCTCGCCCGTCAGCTGGTCGCTCTCCTCGACGGAGTAGTCCCCGTAGGTGTCGTCCTGGTCGTTCGGTCCGGTGCTCATGGGCTCCACCGTAGCCACGCCTGCCGACCAGCCGTCCCACCCGTCAGGTGCCGTCGAGGAGCACCCGGCGCACCGGCAGCGCCTCGGCGTGCTGCTCGCGCACCCACGCGACCAGCCCCTCGCGCACGTGGCAGCGCAGGTCGTAGAGCGTCGGGGCGTCGATCGAGGTGACCAGCACCCGGACCCGCACCACGCCCTCGACGGCATCGGTGACCTGCACGTGCGCGACCCGGCCGTCCCACATCGCCCCGGCCCGCTCCAGCACCGAGGGCAGGTGGGCGCGCAGGGCGTCGACGTCGACGCGCCAGTCGAGGTCGAGCTCGACGGAGCCCAGCAGCTCGGAGTTCTTGCGCGTCCAGTTCTGGAACGGGGTCGTGGTGAAGTACGTCGACGGCAGGATCATCCGCCGGTCGTCCCAGATCCGCACCACGACGTAGCTCAGCGTGATCTCCTCGATCGTGCCCCACTCGCCCTCCACGATGACGGCGTCGTCGACCTTGATGGCGTCGTTGAAGGCCAGCTGGATGCCGGCGAAGGCGTTGGCGAGGATCGACTGCGCGGCCAGGGCCGCGACCACCGAGATCAGTCCCGCGGAGGCGAGCACGCTGGCGCCGACGGTGCGCACCGCGGGGAAGCTGAACAGGATCGCGCCCACGGTCACCACGACCACCAGGGCGATGGTCAGGCGCCGGATCAGCAGCACCTGGGTGCGCACCCGGCGTGCCACCCGGTTGTCGCGCACGTCGGTGCGGGCGCGGCCCAGGGTGAGGTCCTCGACGAACAGCAGGAGGGCGCACAGCAGCCAGCCGCCGCTCGCGATGGCCAGCACGCGCAGCACCAGCGCGCCGCCCGCCCACCACGCGGCGCCCGCGTCGCCGGCGTCGGGGCGCACGGCGGCCACCCACGCGCTCGTGGCCAGCACGAGGACCAGCGCGCGGAACGGGAAGCGGGCCGAGTGGGCCAGGGCCTGCGCCGGTCGCCAGCGACGGGCGAGCAGGCGCACCGCGACGTGCATCCCGACGACGACGGCCAGGGCACCGAGCAGGGTGGTGCCGGCGGCGATCAGGGCTTCGGTCCAGGTGACGGCCATGGGCCCATCGTGCACCGGGACGGGTGCCGGCCTCAGCCCCCCGCGGGGGCGGCGGGCGGCGGGAGCACGCCGTCGCCCACCAGCTCGGTGCGGTCGGCGGCCAGCAACACGGCTCCGAGCAGGCTCGCGCGCTCACCGAGGCTGCTGGCCAGCACCGGGGTCTGCGCCACGGCGCTGAGGGCGTGGCGACGCAGGCCGAGCCGGGCCGACTCGAGCAGCAGGTCCCCGGCGCGGACCATGTCGCCCCCGACCACGACCACGTCGGGGTTGACGAGGTTGACGATGCTGGCCAGCCCCCAGCCCAGGTGCAGACCGGAGTCCTCGAAGACCCGGCGGGCGGCCACCGACCCGGCTGCCGCGGCCTCGATGATGTCGTCGAGCGTGGCGTCGGGCAGCTGGGCGGCCATCAGCGACTGCACCGTCTCCACGGACGTGTAGGCCTCCAGGCAGCCGCGGCTGCCGCAGCGGCAGATGGGGCCCTGCTCGTCGAGGGTGAGGTGCCCGATCTCGCCGGCGGTGCCGCGGGCGCCGCGGAAGACCTCGCCGTCGATGATGATGCCGGCGCCCGCGCCGGAGGAGATCTTGACGAAGACCGAGCTCCCGTGCCCCCGGGCGACGCCGCGCCGGTGCTCGGCGAGCGCGCCGAGGTTGGCGTCGTTCTCCACCGAGACCGGTGCCCCCAGGCAGTCCTGGGCGGCGGCCCGGGCATCGACGCCCTCCCAGCCCGGGAAGATCTCCGAGGAGCCGATCACGTCGTCGGTGATCGGGGCCGGCAGCCCGAGGCCCACGTGGTGGACGCTGCCCGGCAGGCGGTCCTCGTCGTGGGGGAGGCCGAGGTCGTCGGCCAGCGCGAGTGCCATGTCGCGGGCCTGGGCCAGAGCGGCCCGGTGGTCCTGGCCGGCACTGACGCGCCGGCGCTCCTCGCGCAGCGGACGGCCCGCGGTGTCGGCCACGGCCACCGCGACGTGGCTGTGGCCGAAGTCGATGCCGACCACGTGGCCGGCGCCGGCCGCCATCCGCACCGACGACCCGCGACGCCCGCTCCCCGGGGCGGACTCCAGCAGGCCCACGGCGCTGAGCTCGCGCACGATGCTCGAGACGGTCGCCGGTGCCAGCCCGGTGGCGCGGGCCAGCTCGGCCTGCGTGTAGCTGTCGCCCTCGTGGTCGGGCAGGGCCTCGTGGTGCTCCACCGGCCGGCCGCGCAGCACCGACAGCACGCGCCGCTGGTTGGCCGTGCGCAGGGACGCGGTGGAACCCGGGGCCGGGGACGCGGAGCTCATGGGCGAACTGTGACCCATGGCACGTCGACCGGTCAAGGCTGTTGTGGTCGCCACGTGGAGACAAGCGTCGGCGATGACGCAAGTCGGGGAAGTTTGTATTCACCTCTTGACGACAAGCCTGTGACGCCCAACACTCGGTAGAGATCAGTCCCGGCCATCGGCCCACAGCTCGAGGAGAACCACGTGTCCACATCCCTGCCCCGCGTCGCGGCGCTTGCCGCCGTCCTCGTCCTCGGCGGTGCCGGCCTGTCGGCCTGCGGCGCCAACGAGGCCCAGAACCCCGGGTCCGACGACGGCTCCTCGGCCTCGGGCGGCGGCAAGATCGCCCTGCTGCTCCCGGAGTCCAAGACCACCCGCTACGAGGCCTTCGACAAGCCCCTCTTCGAGGCCAAGGTCGCCGAGCTGTGCAGCGAGTGCGAGGTCGACTACTTCAACGCCGACCAGGACGAGCAGAAGCAGGCCCAGCAGATGACCAGCGCGCTGACCGCCGGCGCCGACGTCGTGGTCCTCGACCCGGTCAACGGCGCGGGCGCCACGGGCATGGTCACCGAGGCGCAGGACCAGGACGTCCCGGTCATCGCCTACGACCGCTTCATCGAGGGCGCCGACTACTACATGTCCTTCGACAACGAGACCGTCGGCCAGATGCAGGGCGAGGCCCTCGTCGAGGCGATGGGCGACAAGGGCGACATCCTCATGCTCAACGGCGCGCCCAGCGACCCCAACGCCGCGCAGTTCAAGGCCGGCGCCCACAGCGTCATCGACTCCAGCGGGGTGACCATCCTCGAGGAGTACGACAACCCCGACTGGAGCCCCGAGAACGCCCAGCAGTGGACCAGCGACCAGCTCAGCAAGTACAAGCCCTCCGAGATCGACGGCGTGTACGCCGCCAACGACGGCCAGGCCGGCGGCGTCGTCGCCGCCCTGACCGGCGCGGGCATCTCGCGCGACTCGCTGCCCCCGATCACCGGCCAGGACGCCGAGATCGCCGCGATCCAGCGCATCCTCGCCGGTGAGCAGGCGCTGACCATCTACAAGCCCATCCCGATCGAGGCCGAGACCGCGGCCGAGGTCGCGGTCGAGCTGGCCACCGGCGAGGAGGTCGGCGAGACCACCGACACCGGGGTCACCCAGAGCGACTACAACGGGGTCACCTCCTACATCTTCGACCCGATCGCGGTCACCCAGGAGAACGTCGCCGACACCGTCATCGCCGACGGCTTCTACGACGCCGCCGACATCTACACCGGCGACTACGCGAAGGCCTGCCAGGAGGCTGGCATCTCCTGATGAGCACCATGACCACGCAGCCGGTCAGGGACACGAACGTCCTGTCCCTGACCGGGATCAACAAGCGCTTCGGTGCCGTCCAGGCGCTCACCGACGTCTCCCTGGAGGTGGCCGCCGGCGAGGTGGTCGCCCTCGTGGGCGACAACGGCGCCGGGAAGTCCACGCTGGTCAAGGTGATCGCCGGGGTCTACCAGCCCGACGGCGGCGACATCACCTTCGCCGGCCGGAAGGTCAGCGTCGGCGGCCCCAAGGACGCGCAGACCCTCGGCATCGCCACGGTCTTCCAGGACCTGGCGCTGTGCGACAACCTCGACGTCGTGGCCAACCTGTTCCTGGGCCAGGAGCGCTCCACCGGCCCGGTGCTCGACGAGATCGAGATGGAGAAGGAGGCGTGGCGGCTGCTGCGCACCCTGTCCGCCAAGATCCCCTCGGTGCGCATCCCGATCGCCGCCCTCTCGGGCGGCCAGCGCCAGACCGTGGCGATCGCCCGCTCGCTGGTCGGCAAGCCGCAGGTGGTCATGCTCGACGAGCCGACCGCCGCCCTCGGTGTCGCCCAGACCGCGGAGGTGCTCAACCTCGTCGAGCGGCTGCGCGAGACCGGGCTGGGGGTCATCCTGATCAGCCACAACATGGCCGACGTCCAGGCCGTGGCCGACCGCATCGTGGTGCTGCGCCTGGGGCGCAACGCCGCGGAGTTCCGCACCGAGGACGTGTCCACCGAGGAGCTGGTGGCCGCGATCACCGGCGCCTCCGACAACGTCGTGACCGCCCGCGCCCAGCGCACCGGCGCCACGCAGACCCAGCCGGAGGTCGGTCATGAGTGAGACCCTCGACAAGGACACCGACGACGCGACCCGCTCCGCGGTCGCGGCCGACGCCGCCGACGAGCGGCTGATCCGCCACCAGGGTCTGCAGGGCTACCTGCACGCCACGTGGGCCCGGCTCAAGGGCGGCGAGCTCGGCATGCTGCCGGTCGTCTTCGGGCTGATCGTCATCTGCCTGGTGTTCCAGCTCAACGAGCCGACGTTCCTCTCCAGCCGCAACCTGGTCTCGATCACTCAGTTCGCCGCCCCCACCGGGGTCATCGCGCTGGGCATCGTGCTGGTCCTGCTGCTGGGCGAGATCGACCTGTCGGTCGGCTCGGTCTCGGGCTTCGCCGCCGCGACCATGGCGGTGCTGGTGGTCAACGAGGGGCAGTCGCTGCTGGTCTCGATGCTCGCCGGCATCGGTGTCGGCCTGGCGATCGGCTGCCTCTACGCCTTCCTGTACGTCAAGATCGGCGTGCCCAGCTTCGTGTTCTCGCTCGCAGGGCTGCTGGCCTTCCAGGGCGCGCTGCTCTACGTGCTGGGCGACCAGGGCACCATCGTGCTGCCGCAGGACTCCGGGCTGCGCGAGTTCGCCCGCAACAAGTTCCTCACCGACGCCCAGGCCTACGGCCTGGTCGCGCTGGTGGTCGTGGGCTACGTCGCCACCAAGCTGCTCGACATCCGTCGGCGCAGGGCGGCCGGGCTCACGCCCGGCAGCCCGGTGGCGGTCGCGGTCAAGGCCGCGCTGCTGGGCCTGGGCCTGGGCTACCTGACCTACTACCTGGGCATCGACCGGGGCTGGAGCTACCTGCCGGTGCTCTTCGCGTTCCTGGTGGTGGTGATGGACTTCGCGCTGCGCCGCACCCGGTGGGGGCGCCACGTCTTCGCCACCGGCGGCAACGAGGAGGCGGCGCGCCGCTCGGGCATCAAGGTGACGCGGGTCTACGTCTCGGTGTTCGCGCTGACCTCGTCGTTCGCGGCCCTGGGCGGCATCCTGCTGGCCGGGCAGCTGACCTCGGTGTCGCAGAGCAGCGGCACCACCGACACCAACCTGACGGCGATCGCCGCCGCGGTCATCGGCGGCACCAGCCTCTTCGGCGGGCGCGGGTCGGCGTACTCGGCGCTGCTCGGCATCATCGTGCTTCAGTCGATCCAGAGCGGGCTGAACCTGATGAACGTCGACTCGTCGGTGCGCTTCATCGTCACCGGCGCGGTGCTCCTGCTCGCGGTGGCCATTGACTCGGTCTCGCGCCGGGCGCGCTCCTCCAGCGGACGCGGTTAGCGACGAGCGGTCGCCTACGCACCACCGAGGCGTCAGTTCTGCACCCACCCCGGGTGCGGGGCTGACGCCTCGATGGTGCAGGACTGCCCGGTGGGCGGTGCAGAAGTGACTGCTCGTCAGCGGCGGGCGTAGAGCGTGGTGCGCTCGTGCACCGGACGGCCGATGCCGGCGCCCATCTCGCGCAGCTCCTCGACGGTCTTGGCCGAGCCGTGCTCCGAGCCGGCCATCCGCGAGATGGTCTCCTCCATCAGCGTGCCGCCGAGGTCGTTGGCGCCGGCGCGGAGCATGTCCTGGGTGCCCTCGACGCCGAGCTTGACCCACGAGGTCTGGATGTTGTCGATGCGTCCGTGCAGCAGGATGCGCGCCATCGCGTGCACCGCGAGGTTGTCGCGGCGGCTCGGCCCGGGGCGGGCGACGCCGGCGAGGTAGATGGGCGAGGAGGTGTGCACGAAGGGCAGCGGCACGAACTCGGTGAAGCCGCCGACGCCGGCCTCGCGGGCGCGGTCCTGGACGCCGGAGAGCACCCGCAGGTGGCCGACCCAGTGCCGCGGGTTGTCGACGTGGCCGTACATCATCGTGCTGGTGGTCGGCACGCCGACGCGGTGCGCGGTGGAGACGATCTCGACCCAGGTGCTGGTGGGCAGCTTGCCCTTGGTCAGCACCCAGCGCACCTCGTCGTCGAGGATCTCGGCGGCGGTGCCGGGCAGCGAGCCCAGCCCGGCCTCGCGGGCCTTGATCAGGAAGTCCTCGATCGAGAGCCCGGTGCGCGCGGTGCCGTTGACGACCTCCATCGGCGAGAAGGCGTGCACGTGCATCTCGGGCACCCGCGCCCGCACCGCGGTCACCAGGTCGAAGTACGCCGTCGCCGGCAGCTCGGGGTCGATGCCGCCCTGCATGCACACCTCGGTGGCCCCGAGGTCCCAGGCCTCCGCGGCACGGTCGGCGACCTCGTCGAGGGACAGCGAGTAGGAGTCGGCGTCGCTCCTGCGCTGGGCGAACGCGCAGAAGCGGCAGCCGACGTAGCAGACGTTGGTGAAGTTGATGTTGCGGTTGACCACGTAGGTCACGTCGTCGCCGACCGCCTCGCGGCGCAGGTGGTCGGCCAGCCTGCAGACCTCCTCGAGCAGCGGCCCCTCGGCGGTCATCAGGGTCAGGGCGTGCTCGTCGGAGAGCCCGCCGGGGTCGGCCTCGGCGGCGGTCAGCGCCTCGCGCCCTTCGGCGCGCAGCACCGCGGGAGCCGTGCCGGTCGAGGTGCTAGGCGAGGTGTCGCCCGAGGTGCCGGCCGCGGCGTCGCGCACCGACTCCCAGTCGCCGTAGACCTCGCTGAAGTCGGAGCGCCGGTCGTCGCTGCGGCCGGCGGTGTCGACGCTGGCGTGCAGGTCGGTTCGACCGGCGGACTCGAAGCCGCCGTCGGGCTCCTGCCACGCCCGTCCCTCCGGTCGTACGCCGTCGCGGGCCAGGCCGTCGGGGGCCGCCAGCGCCGCGACGTGCCCGGCCACCCGCGGGTCGAGCCACGGGGCGCCGTCGCCGAGCGCGGCGCGCACGTACTCGGGGTGCAGGGTCAGCCGTGGCGCGAGCCGGAAGCCGGCGGCGGCGCTGATCTCGCGCAGCCGCTCGAGCGAGGGCCACGGCCGCTCGGGGTTGACGTGGTCGGGGGTCAGCGGCGAGACGCCGCCCCAGTCGTCGACGCCCGCGCCGAGCAGGGCGTGGCACTCGCTGGAGTCGACGAGGTTGGGCGGCGCCTGCACCCGCGCCCGCGGGCCGAGCACCAGGCGGGTGACGGCGAGCGCGGCACGGTACTCGTCGAGGCCGAGGTCGTCGGCGTGCCGCATCGCGGTGTCGGGCTTGGCCCGGAAGTTCTGGACGATGACCTCCTGCACCGAGCCGTAGGCCTTGCCGACCTTGCGCAGTGCGAAGATCGTCTCGGCGCGCTCGGCCAGCGTCTCGCCGATGCCCACCAGCAGCCCGGTGGTGAAGGGGATCGAGAGGCGGCCGGCGTCCTCGAGCACCCGCAGCCGCACGGCGGGGTCCTTGTCGGGGGAGCCGAAGTGAGCCTCGCCCCGGGTCTCGAAGAGCCGGCGCGACGTCGTCTCGAGCATCATCCCCATCGAGGGCGAGACCGGCTTGAGGCGGTTCATCTCCTCCCAGGTCATCACCCCCGGGTTGAGGTGGGGGAGCAGCCCGGTCTCCTCGAGCACCCGCACGGCCATCGCCCGCACGTAGGCCAGCGTCGAGTCGTAGCCCTGCTCGTCGAGCCACTCCTGCGCCTCGGGCCAGCGGTCCTCGGGGCGGTCGCCGAGGGTGAAGAGGGCCTCGAGGCAGCCGAGCTCGGCGCCCTCCCGGGCGATGTCGAGGATCTCGTCGGGGGACAGGTACGGCGCCCGCCCGTCGCGCGCGGCCTGGCCGGGCGTCTCGACGAAGGTGCAGTAGTGGCACCGGTCGCGGCACAGCCGCGTCACCGGGATGTACACCTTGGGCGAGTAGGTCACCACGCCGGGGCGGCCGGCGGCCACCAGCCCCGCGTCGCGCACCTGTGCCGCGGCGGAGCACAACCGGTCGAGGTCGGCGCCGGTGGCGGCCAGCAGCGCCTCGGCCTCGGCCGGGTCGAGCGCCGCGCCGCGCTCGGCGCGCGCGAGCGCGCGGCGTACCTGCTGGGGCGTGGGCGCGGCGTTCATCAGTGCAGGCTAACGCCCGTCGGCGCGGGCTCCTCCGCCCGTCCCAGCGCCGAGGGCCACCACGTGCGCGGGCCCGCCAGGTAGCAGACCGAGGGCACCAGCAGCGAGCGCACGACCAGGGTGTCGAGCAGCACGCCGAACGCGACGATGAAGGCGATCTGGGCGAGGAACAGGATCGGCACCACGCCGAGGGCCGCGAAGGTCGCGGCCAGCACGACGCCCGCCGAGGTGATGACGCCGCCGGTGACGGAGAGGCCGCGCAGGACGCCGGGGCGGGTGCCCAGGCGCAGCGCCTCCTCGCGCACCCGGGTCATCAGGAAGATCGAGTAGTCGATGCCGAGCGCGACCAGGAAGACGAAGCCGATCAGCAGCGTCGACGGGTCGCTGGCGGGGAAGCCGAGGACGTGCTCGAAGACCAGGGCGCTGACCCCCATCGTCGCGCCGAACGACAGCACGTTGGCCACGACCAGCAGGCCGGCGGCGGCCAGCGAGCGCAGCAGCAGCGCGAGCACCACGAAGATGACCACCAGGATCGCCGGGATCACCACGGCGCGGTCGCGGCTGGTCGTCTCGCGGGTGTCGAGGAGGGTGGCGGTGGAGCCGCCGACCAGGATGTCGTCGTCGACCTCGGAGAGGTCCCGGCGCAGCCGCTGCACCGTCTCGGTGGCGGCCTCGGTCTCGCTGCCGTCGGCGAGGTTGGCGAGCACGATGCTCACGCCGTCGACGCTGCGTGGCTGGCGCGGGTCGTCGGCCTCGGGGATCGCGGCGATCGCCGGCCGGGGCCCGTCGCCCTGCTGCGAGACGCCCTCGTCGGCGCGCAGCACCTCGACCGCCGCGTCGATCTCACCGGTCGGCACCACGATCTGCAGCGGGCTGGCCGTGTCGGCCTCGAAGTGGGCGTCGAGGACGTCCTGGGCGGCGACCGACTCCTCGGCGGTCAGGAACAGCTCGGTCTGCGGGACCGGGCCCTCGTCGAGGGTGAAGGCGAAGCCGGCGAAGACGGCCAGCACCAGCGTGGTCACCGTGGCGACGCCGACCGTCCGGTCGCGCACCAGGCCCGCCACCCGGGCCCACAGGCCCTCGGTGTTCCGGTGCTCCGAGCCGTAGGCCGGCACCAGCGGCCAGAACGCCCGGCGACCCAGCAGCACCAGGGCGGCGGGCAGGAAGGTCAGCGAGACCAGCATCGCGGCGGCGATCCCGAGCGCGCCGACCGGGCCGAGGCCCTGGAGGCTGGCGAGGTCGGAGAGCAGCAGGCACAGCAGCCCGAGGATCACCGTCGCGCCCGAGGCGCCGACCGGCTCGACGACGGCGCGCAGCGAGGCCCGCATCGCGTCGTACTTCGACTCGCGGTCGCGCAGCTCCTCGCGGAAGCGGGCCACCAGCAGCAGCGAGTAGTCGGTCGCGGCGCCGATCGCCAGGATGAACAGGATGCCCTGGCTCTGTCCGTTGAGGGCCAGCAGGTCGGCCGAGGCGAGCGCGTAGATCGCCGCGGAGGCCGCGCCCAGGCCGAGGACGGCCGAGAACAGCACGACGAAGGGCAGCACCGGCGTGCGGTAGACGACGACGAGGATGACCAGCACGACGGCGAGGGCGACGACCAGCAGCAGCCCGTCGATCGCACCGAAGGCCTTGACCAGGTCGGCCAGGATGCCGCCCGGTCCGCCGACGAGGGCCTCGAGCCCGGCCGGCGGGTCGGTCAGCACCTCGCGCAGCGCCTCGACGCGCTCGATCACGACGTCGCCGTCGGTGGTGGCCACCTGCACGACCAGCTGGGCGGCCTCGCCGTCCTCGGAGGGCACCGGGCCCTGCACGCCGGTGACGTCGTCGACCCGGCCGAGCTCGTCGGCGTACGCCGCGATGGCCTGCTGGTCGGCGTCCTCGAGTCCGCCGACGCGTTCGAAGACGACCGTGACCGGGATCGTCTCCGACTCCTGGAAGCCGGTGAGGACCTCCAGGACCCGGGTCGACTCGGCGGTCTCGGGCAGGAATGCGGCGTTGTCGTTCTCCTGCACGCTGCCGAGCTGGCCCGCGAACGAGCCCAGCGGCCCGCCGACGAAGACCCACACGAGCACGATCAGCAGCGGCCAGACCCAACGTCGCTTCATGGCGGCAGCCTGCCAGACCGTGCGGATGCCCCAGGGGGTGAGTACCGGTCCCTAGATCCCGAGGCCGCGCCCGATGATCTCCTTCTGGATCTCGGTCGTGCCGCCGTAGATGGTCTGGATGCGGCTGTCGACGTAGGCCTTGGCGATGGGGTACTCGTTCATGTAGCCGTAGCCGCCGTGCAGCTGCACGCCCTGGTCGACCAGCTTCTTCTGCAGCTCGGTGGTCCACCACTTGGCCATCGAGGCGAGCGAGGTGTCGACCTCGCCGCTGTTGAGCTTGGTGATGCAGTCGTTGACGAAGGTGCGTGCGATGTAGACCTCGGTGGCCATCTCGGCGAGCAGGAACCGGTTGTGCTGGAACCTGCCGATCGGCTTGCCGAAGGCCTCGCGCTCCTTGGCGTAGCGCAGGCACAGGTCGAGCACGTGCTCGCAGGCGGCGACCGCGATGCAGGCGATCGAGACCCGCTCCTGGGGCAGGTTCTCCATCAGGTGGATGAACCCGTGTCCCTCGGTGCCGAGCAGGTTGGTCTTGGGCACCTCGACGTCGTCGAAGAACAGCTCGGCGGTGTCCTGGGCCTTGAGGCCCATCTTGTCGAGGTTGCGCCCGCGCTCGAAGCCGGTCATCCCGCGCTCGACCACCAGCAGGCTGAAGCCCATGTGGCCCGCGTCGGGGTCGGTCCTGGCCACCACGATGACCAGGTCGCTCATGATGCCGTTGCTGATGAAGGTCTTGGAGCCGTTGAGCACCCAGTGGTCGCCCTTGTCGACGGCGCTGGTCTTGAGGCCCTGCAGGTCGGAGCCGGCGCCGGGCTCGGTCATCGCGATGGCGGAGACCAGCTCGCCGGAGACCAGGCCGGGCAGCCAGCGCTGCTTCTGCTCCTCGGTGCCGAGGGAGGAGATGTAGGGGACGATGATGTCGGTGTGCACGGGGAAGCCCAGCCCGCTGGCCCCCACCTTGGAGATCTCCTCGGCGAGGATCGCGTTGTAGCGGAAGTCGCGCACGCCCATGCCGCCGTACTGCTCGTCGACGTCGAAGCACAGCAGCCCGGCCTCGCCCGCCCTGCGCCACACCTCGCGGCTGACCTGCCCGTCCTTCTCCCACTGGTCGTGGTGCGGCACGACCTCCTTCTCCATGAAGGCGCGCGCCATGGCGCGGAAGTCCTCGTGCTCCTGGGTGTAGATCGACGTGGGCTGGGCCATGGGTGCCTCCGGAGTGGTGCCTGCCGCGGGTGCGGACCGTACGAGCAGAACTGTGACAGCACAACTGTCACACTTCAAGCGTTAGGGTCTGGCCATGACGGCGAGCACCGAGGTCCGAGGCGACGACGCGCTGCTGACGGTCGACGAGCTGGCCGCGTCGGTCGGTCTGACGGTGCGCACCACCCGCTACTACGCCAGCCTCGGGCTGCTGCCGCCGCCGTTGCGCCGGGGTCGGGTCGCCTACTACGACCACGTGCACCGCGCCCGGCTCGAGCTGGTGCGTGCGTTGCAGGAGCACGGCTTCACCCTCCAGGCGATCGAGCGGTACGTCGCCTCGGTGCCGGCCGACGCGGGCGTCGAGGAGCTGGCCATGCAGCGGGCGATGCTGACCTCGTGGACCTCGCAGGTGCCCGAGGAGCTCGACCGCGCCGAGCTCGACGCGCGGGCCGGGCGCGAGCTGGGCGAGCAGGACCTCGAGCTGCTGGGGCGCCTCGGGCTGCTCGACCCGGTGCCGGGTGAAGCGGCCGGGCGCTACCGGGTGATGCCCAACCTGCAGATCGGCCTCGACCTGCTCGCGCTCGACGTGCCGCCCGAGAGCGTCGGGGCCGCCGGCGACGCCATCACCCGGCACATGACCGCGC
>JBFGFQ010000003.1:0-34823 GCA_041579495.1 Nocardioides sp. | reverse complement strand
CAGCTGGCGACGCCGGCGGCGGCGGCCAAGGCCAGCAGCCCGGCCAGCGAGAGGTTGCCGGCCGCACCCAGGCCGCCGTCGGCGCCGGCGGACTCGACACCGGCGGGCACCGACGTCGGAACGGGGGCCGGCGGCTCGGTCGGGTCGGGGGTCGGCGTGGGCGAGCCGATCCGGCCGGTCGGGCCGCAGTGCGAGGTGCCGATCTGGGCGCCCACCAGCTCGACGTCGAACTCCTCCGAGGCCGGCAGCACCGACAGGTCCAGCGCGGTCACCTCGATCTCGTCGGGGGCGATCTGGTCCTGCTTGTTGAGCACGATGTCGAGGACGTCGTCCTCGAGCGGGGCGAGCTGCTCGCCGATCTGGCCCAGCGCCTCCGCCAGGACCGTCGCCTCGTCCACCGCGGCGCCGAGCGGTGCGAGGGCGCCGGTGACGGCCGTCTCGAGCTCGGTGCGCACCGCGTCGAGGACCACCTGGGTCACGGCCCCGAGGTCGGTGACGACGTGCGTGTTCGGGCCGGGGTTGACCGGCAGCGTGACGAGGTCGAGGCGGGTGCCGTCGATCTCGACGTACGCCGCCGCGTCGACGATCTGCGCGGAGCCGGCGGAGGTGCCGGGACCGGCGGTGCACTGGCTCTGGATGACGCCCGCGTCGAGGAAGACGCCCAGGTCGCCGAGGCCGGTCAGCGCCTGCTCGAGACCGTCCGAGAGGCCGGTGAAGAGGGGGTCTAGGACCGGCGCGAGCGCGGTCTGCAGCTGCTGGTCGAGCCCGGCGATGAACTCGGCGCGGACGATCTGGAGGCCGGTGAGGTCGACGGTGCCGGCGTTCAGCCGCACGTTCTGGCCCGGGGTCAGGCAGCCGCCCTCACCCACGCCGACCACGGTGGCACCGTCGCCGGCGAGGCCCGCGCAGGCCTCGGCGAAGCCCTGCTCGCCCTGCACCCGGGTGCGCGCGTCCTGGGCGAGGGTGCCGGCCTGGGCGAAGGACTGCCCGGTCGCGACCGAGACCGCCGGCCGGTCCGAGCCGGACGTGGTCTCGCGGTCGCCGTCGTGGGTGGAGGAGAAGGCGCCGGAGTCGCTGGGGGTGCTGGCCACCGTGACGCTCAGCGCCGTCGCCTCGGCCTGCGCGACCGGGGTGGCGGCCGTGGCCGGCGCGGCCGAGAGCGCGACGAGAGCGCCGGTGGCCATCAGGGCGAGTCCGCGAGCGGGCTTGTGCTTCATGTCTGGGTCCTCCTACGGGGCGTCCGAGACCCCTCGAGCGCGCATGGGCGAGTCCGCGACGGCTGGGGGCAGAAGGGGTGCTCACCGGTCCAACTACCCAACCGCGTGCGAGTTACGCCCATCACCCCCTGGTCCCGGCATGCGAGCGGGGTGAGGCGGGCCGGGCTAGCGTCGCGGGATGGACGCCACCGACCGCCCCGACCAGCCCGCCGACCAGCCCGTCGACCAGCCCAGTGAGCAGCCCAGCGGCCAGGACGGCCCCGACGCGGGGCACGTCGCCTCGCGGTCCGAGCTGCTGCCCGAGGAGCAGGAGGCCGGCAGCGCCGACCCGCACGCCCAGGCCGAGGCGATCCTCGCCGACTCCCAGGAGCGCACCGAGGACCCCGAGGGCACCCGCGACGAGTCGACGCAGACACCCGGCTGAGGCCACCGGGGCGCGGTCCCCGACGGTCTACATCACCCAGCGGAAGAGCGGGCTCTCCGGCGGCACCTGCTCGACACGCAGCGGCGAGGCGTCCATCCGGGCCAGCAGGCCCGACAGGTCGCCGGCGTCGGCGAGCTCGACCCCGACCAGCGCGGGGCCGGTCTCGCGGTTGCTGCGCTTGACGTACTCGAAGAGCGTGATGTCGTCGTCGGGCCCCAGCACCTCGTCGAGGAAGCGGCGCAGCGCCCCGGGCTCCTGCGGGAACTCGACCAGGAAGTAGTGCTTGAGCCCCTCGTGCACCAGCGCCCGCTCGACGACCTCGGCGTACCGGCTGACGTCGTTGTTGCCGCCCGAGACGATGGCCACCACCAGCGACCCGGGCGCCAGCACCGGCCCGCCGGCGTCCATCGGCAGCCGCAGCGCGGCGCTGGCCAGCGCGCCCGCGGGCTCGGCGATGATCCCGTCGGACTGGTAGAGGTCGAGCATCTCGACGCAGGCCAGCCCCTCGGGCACCGCCACCATCGGCGGGTCGTGCTCGGCGACCACGGCGTGCGTCCACGCGCCCACCCGTCGTACGGCGGCGCCGTCGACGAAGCCGTCGAGGTCGGTGAGGGTCACCGGCTCGCCGGCCTCGAGCGCCGCGGCCATGGAGGCCGCCCCCGCCGGTTCTGCGCCGACGACGCGCACCTGCGGTGCGTGGGCGCCCAGGAAGGTGAGCAGGCCCGCGAGCAGCCCGCCGCCCCCCACCGGCACGACCACGGCGTCGGGGGCGCGCCCGGTCTGGGCGTCGAGCTGCGCGAGCAGCTCGCGGGCCACGGTGCCCTGGCCGGCGATGGTGCGCGGGTCGTCGAAGGCCGGCACCGGCGTCGCGCCGCTCTCGGCGGCGTACGCCGCACTGGCCGCGGCCGCCTCGTCGTAGGTGTCGCCGACGATCACGACGTCGACGAGCCCGCCGCCGAGCACCGCGACCCGCTCACGCTTCTGGCGCGGGGTGGTGCGCGGCAGGTGCACTCGAGCCCGGACCCCGGCGCGGGCGCAGGCGAAGGCGACGCCCTGGGCGTGGTTGCCGGCGCTCGCGCAGGTCACGCCGCGCTCGCGGGCCTCGTCGCCGAGCTGGTCGATGAGCGTGAAGGCGCCGCGCAACTTGTACGAGCGCACCGGCTGCAGGTCCTCGCGCTTGAGCCAGACCTCGAGCCCGAGCAGGCTCGAGAGCCGGTCGCTGCGGTGCAGCGGGGTCGGGCTGAGGATGTCGGCCAGACGGACGGCGGCCGCGTCGACGTCGGCGGCGGAGGGGAGATCCACCCCGCCAGCCTCCCACCCGTCCTCCGGGCCCCCACCGCGACCCGTCGCCAGTTCCCCGCCGAGTCGTCGTGAGTTCCCCGCTGGGGAGGAAGTGGCGCCGGCTCGCGGGGGAAGTGGCGCCGGCTCGCGGGGGAAGTGGCGCCGGCTCGGCGTCAGGCGGGGCGCACGGTCCCGGGGGCGTCCTTGTCGAGGGAGCGGGCGATGACCATCCGCTGGATCTGGTTGGTGCCCTCGAAGATCTGCATCACCTTCGCCTCGCGCATGTAGCGCTCGACGGGGAAGTCGCGGGTGTAGCCGTAGCCGCCGAGCACCTGGACGGCGTCGGTGGTCACCTTCATGGCGTTGTCGGTGGCGACCAGCTTGGCGATCGACGCCTCGCGGCCGAAGGGCTGTCCGGCGTCCTTGAGCCGGGCCGCGTGCAGCACGGTGGCGCGGGCGCTCTGCACCGCGGCCTCCATGTCGGCCAGCACGAACGCCAGGCCCTGGTGCTCGATGATCGGCCGGCCGAAGGTCTCGCGCTCGCGGGCGTAGGCCAGGGCGTGGTCGAGGGCGCCCTGGGCCAGCCCGGTGGCGACGGCGGCGATGCCCAGCCGTCCGGAGTCGAGCCCGGCCAGCGCGATCCGCAGCCCCTCGCCCTCGGCGCCGAGCCGCCGCTCGACGGGCACGCGCACGCCGTCGAAGCGCATGGTGGCGGTCGCCGAGCCGGTCAGGCCCATCTTCCGCTCCGGCGGGTCGGCGACCAGGCCGGGCGTGTCGGCGGGCACCAGGAAGCAGGAGATCCCGCCGCGGTCCTCGGAGGTGCGGGCCATCACCTTGTAGAAGTCCGCGTGGCCGCCATGGGTCGTCCACGCCTTGGCGCCGTCGATCACGTAGTCGTCGCCGTCGCGGCGCGCGGTGGTGCGCATCGCGGCGGGGTCGGAGCCGGCGTGCGCCTCGGAGAGGCAGTACGCCCCGAGCAGGTCGCCGCCGAGCATGTCGGGCAGCCACTGCCGGCGCTGCTCGTCGGTGCCGAACTCCGCCAGCCCGAAGCAGCTCAGGGCGTGCACCGAGACGCCGACGCCGACCGAGGACCACACCGCGGCGATCTCCTCGAGCACCTGCAGGTAGACCTCGTAGGAGAGGCCCGCACCTCCGTGCTCCTCCGGGTACGGCAGGCCCAGCAGGCCGCTGCGGCCCAGCAGCCGGAAGACGTCGCGGGGGAACTGCTCGTCGGCCTCGGCCTGCGCCACCCGGGGTGCCAGCTCGTCGGCGGCGATCCGGCGTACCAGCGCCAGCAGCTCGGCGGACTCGTCGGTGGCCAGGACGCGGCGGGCGGGCATGGGTCCTCCTGGGACGGGACGGGACGACGGAACGAGTACCAGACTACGGGATCTGGTACCCACTCGCCGTGCGGGAGCCCTAGGCTGCGCCGGGTGAGCACGACCGACCCCCTCACGCGCACCGACCGGCGCCGCGCCGAGCTGCTCGAGCGGCTGGCCGAGCTGTTCCTGGCCGAGGGCTTCCTCGACTTCGGGGTCGGCGACCTCGCGGCCCGGCTGCGCTGCTCGCGCTCCTCGCTCTACCTGGTCGCGGCGTCGAAGCCCGAGATCGTGCTGGCCACCCTGCGCGCCTGGTTCCGCGGCGCCACCGAGCGCATCGAGGAACGGGTGCTGGCCGAGCCCGACCCGGCCGTGCGGCTGCGCACCTACCTGCTGGCCGTCTCCGACGAGCTCGCCCCGGCCTCGTCGCGGTTCTACGCCGACCTGGCCGCGCACCGGCCGGCCGGCGAGGTGTACGAGGCCAACACCCGCCACGCCGCCCGCCGGGTGCGGGCGCTGGTCGACGCGGGGGTCGACGCCGGTGCGCTGCGCCCGGTCGACGCCGTCTTCGTCGGCGCCGCCGTCGCGGAGGTGATGACCGGCATCCAGGCCGGCCGGGTGGGGGCCGCGACCGGCCTGAGCGACGCCGAGGCGTACCGCGCGCTCGCCGACGTGGTGGTCGGCGGGCTGGTCCCGCGCTGAGCCGGACCTCCTCACCCGTGCGGAGGAGGTGGGCGGCCTCCTCGGGGGCGGATCTTTACTCTTTGCCCGTCAGTGTTTCCACAGTCGACCCGCGGGGTTCTCCCGGTCGGCGCACGGTGCAGGGGACAGGGGGGTGGCGTGGGTACGGAGCAGTCGCGCGGAGCGCCGCTGAAGCCCCTCGACGACCCCACCCCGCTGACCGGTCCGACCGTGGACGTCGGGGTGCGCATCGGCTGGCTGCTGCGGATGGCGCGGCTCACCTCGCCCACCCAGCCGGCGCAGCGACTCGGCGACATGGTCACGCGGCTCGAGTGGCAGGGCCTGCGCACCAGCACGTCGTCGCTGCACCGCGTCGAGACCGGGGCGGTGCGCGACGACCGCGTGGTCGCGGCGTACGAGGCGGCGCTCGCGCTGGCGCCCGGCTCGCTGCGCGCGACCGTCGACATCGTGTGCCGCAGCTTCCCCTACAGCCCCGTCGACCGGGCCCCGGCCGAGCGGGTGACCTCGCCGGCGGCGATGTCGGCGCTGCACGAGCCGGTGCTCGCGGGCGTCGCCACCGGCGGGCAGTGGCGGGACTGGGCCCGGGCGATGGCCCAGCCCGGCAACATCGCCCTGCCGCACGACCTGGCGCGCGAGCAGGCGGTGGCGCTGCTCGGCGAGCTGACCCGCGCCGACGGCACGGCGTACCGGTCGCGCTACGACGCCGTGACCACGCTGCGCCGCAGTGCCTGGGCCGACGTGGTGCTCGAGGCCGTCCAGGCCGTCGTGGCCGACCCGCACGTGCAGGACGTCAACAACCCGGCCAGCGCGCTGGGCGAGACCTTCGACGACAGGGCGCGGAGCTGGCTGGTCGACCTGCTGGCCGATCCGCGCGAGGTCGTCGTGCAGGGTGCCGCGATCGGTCTGGGGGCGATGGCGCAGGCGCACGGGGGCCCGGACTTCTGGGACCCGGTGCTCGACGACGTCGTGGAGCGCTTCAACGACATCGGGCCGGCGGGCGACGGCTGGTACTGGCTCTCGCACCTGCTGCGCCTGCTGCCGTCCGAGACGCTCGCGCTGGCGCGACCCCGGCTGGCCCACCCGCCCTCGCCGGTGGGCCAGTCGCTGCGGCCCGAGGGTCGTCAGGTTCTGGTGGTGGAGTGCCAGCGCCAGGCCGAGGAGGCCTCGGCCGCGCTGGGCCTGCCCCACCAGCCGCTGCTCGCCCGACTGCTCTTCGAGGTGGTCGGCGACGGGCGCTCGAGCCGGTCGCACACCAGCGCGATGCTGCTGGCCACGCTGCCGTCCGTGCGCCGGGTCGCCGTCGCGGCCCTCGTGGACCTGGCCGAGACGTACCCCGACCCCTGGCTGCGCGCCCGGTCCGCATCCCGAGTGACCTCCCTGGTCGAGGGCGACCTGCCGGCGAGGGTGCGTGAGCGCCTCGCCACCTCGCAGGACCTCGCGCCCCGAGATCTGCACTGGGCCGCCAAGGACGGGGTCGTCCCCGACCAGCGAGCGGTGCGGCGGGTGCTCGCCGACCCCCGCGGCGAGCTGAGCACGAACGAGCTGCTGCTGCCCGTGGGGTGGGCGGGTTGGCCGCTGCTGCGGTCCCTGGTCGAGGAGCCGGGGTGGCCCGACGAGATGCGCGGTGGGGCGGCCTGGTGGCTGCGCACCGGGAGCCGGTTGAGCGACCCCGACCCCGGCGGCGCCGCCGGCTGAGCGGCGTACCGGCCGGGTCGGGGTCGCGCGGCCCGCGGAGGCCTCAGGCCGAGACGGCCGTGAGGTCGCGGAGCTCCTCCTCGAGGGCGCGCGAGGCGCGCTCCTGGCGCACGGCCCACACGATGCCGCTGACCCACAGGACGAAGAGGGCGCCGGCGAGGGTGGCGACCTGCAGGCCGGAGGCACCGAAGGCCTCGGCGATGGTCTTGGAGTTGGTGAGCACGATCAGGCCACCGGCCGCGACGCCGAGGACCCGGGCGGCGAGGATCTTGGTCAGCCAGGCGGCGATCGGCGCGGCGACGACACCGCCGGCGAGCAGGGCGAGCGCGTAGGACCACGGGATGCCGGCGGAGCCGAGCGCCCAGATGAAGCCGAGCGAGCCGCCGACCGCGACCACGAACTCGGAGGTGTCGATCGAGCCGACGACCTTGCGGGGCTCGAGGCGGCCCGAGGAGAGCAGGGTGGTGGTGCCGACCGGGCCCCAGCCGCCGCCGCCCACGGCGTCGAGGGCGCCGCCGACGAGGCCCATCGGGGCCAGCATCCGCGCCGAGGGGCGCGAGCGGAACTGCGGGCGGCGCCCGCCCAGCACCAGGAAGCGCCAGATCACGTAGAGGCCCAGGCCCAGCAGGATGCCCGCGACCCACGGCTTCGCGCTGGCGCCGTCGAGGTTGGACAGGAACGTGGCGCCGGCGAAGGCACCGACGAAGCCCGGCACGGCCAGGATCGAGACGGTGCGCCAGTCCACGTTGCCGAGCTTGTGGTGCGAGATGCCGGAGACGAGCGAGGTGCCGATCTCGGAGAAGTGCACGGCGGCGGAGGCGGCGGCCGGGGCGAGGCCCACGGCGAGCAGCAGCGTCGAGGAGGTGACGCCGTACGCCATGCCGAGCGAGCCGTCGATCAGCTGGGCCAGGAGGCCGACGAAGCCGAGCACGAGGAGCTTGCGCATGAGGGGAAGCCTTTCAGGAGTGAGTCACTTAAGTCGAGTGAGTTAGTAGAGATTATGCACATGCCCTCGGACGACGCCAGCCGACACGCGCATGACGGCGCTCCGGCACGGGGGCTGCTGCAGGGTGTGCTGCAGGGTCTGGTGGCGCTTGGACACCTCTGGGATGCTCGGGGCCATGAAGTCCGCTGCCCGCCGGGTGACCCTCGAGGTCGTGGGGTGGACGCTCGTGGTCGCCGGCATCGCCGCCCTGGTCCTGCCCGGGCCCGGCCTGCTCATGCTCTTCGCCGGGATGGCGGTGCTCTCGCAGCAGTACGACTGGGCGGCCAAGCGGCTCGCGCCGGTGAAGTACCGCGCCATGCGCGGCGCCGCCGACGGTGTCGCGACGTGGCCGCGCATCCTCGGCTCGACCGCGGCCGCGCTGATCGTCGCCGGGCTCGGCGTGGTGTGGATCGTCCGTCCGGACGCCCCCGGCTGGTGGCCCGTCGACGAGCAGTGGTGGCTGGCCGGTGGCGCCGCGTTCGGCGTCACCCAGGTCCTCTCGGCCGCGATCGCGATCGGGCTGATCGTGTGGAGCTACCGGCGCTTCCACAACAAGCCGGAGGCGCTCGTCGACCTCGAGCGCGACTACGAGCGCACCACCGCCGCCCGCGAGGCCGCCTGAGCCGCAGCGCGGGCGTGGGCGTGGGAGCCGCGCTGTCGGTGGTGCGTGCGATGCTGCGGCCGTGCCGCTCCACCTCCACCGCGCCACTCGCACCGACCGGCTCGTCGACGGCCTCGGGGCGCTGCTCGCCGAGCCCCTGGCCGACCCGTTCGCCGAGGAGGTCGTGGTGGTCCCGGCCAAGGGTGTCGAGCGCTGGGTGACCCAGCGTCTCTCGCACACCCTGGGCGCCGGCCCGCGCGGGGCCGACGGCATCTGCGCCGGCGTCCGCTTCCTCACCCCCCGCTCGCTGGTCTCGCTGCTGCTCGACCGCGACCGCGACGACCCGTGGGACCCCGACCGGCTCGTCTGGCCGCTGCTGGCGACCATCGACGCCTCCCTCGACGAGCCCTGGTGCGCCACCCTGGCCCACCACCTGGGCCACGGCCGCACCGGCGACGACGCCGACCTGCGGCGCGACCGGCGCTGGTCGGTGGCGCGTCGCCTCGCCGGCCTGCTGGCGTCGTACGCCGTGCAGCGCCCGTCGCTGGTGACCGACTGGCGCGAGGGGCGTGACACCGACGGCCTGGGTGCTCTCGGCGGCCCGGGCGGCCAGGGCGGGGCGGCCCCGGGGCTGCCGGACGACCTGGCCTGGCAGCCCGAGCTGTGGCGGCGGCTGCTGCAGCGGGTGCCGGCCGACCCGCCCGACGTGCGGCTGACCCGCACCGTGGCCGCCCTCGAGGCCGGCGGCGAGGGGCTCGACCTGCCCGGGCGCCTCTCCCTCTTCGGCCACACCCGGCTGCCCGCGGGCGAGGTCGCGCTGCTCGGCGCGCTGGCCCGCAGCCGTGAGGTGCACCTGTGGCTGCCCCAGCCCTCGCCGGCGCTGTGGCGGGCGCTGGCCGACGTCGGCGGGCCGGTGCGGCGTCGCGACGACCGGTCCGCGGAGCGCACCGGCCACCCGCTGCTGGCCTCGCTGGGCCGCGACACCCGCGAGCTGGCGCGCACCCTGGCGCCGCTCGCGGCCCTCGACGAGCCGGTGGCCGAGCCGGAGCGGGAGCCGACGACGCTGCTGGGCCGGCTCCAGCACGACCTGCGCGCCAACCACGCGCCCGACGCGGGAGAGCGGGCGGCGCGCGTGCACGACCCCGCCGACCGCAGCCTGCAGGTGCACGCCTGCCACGGCCCGGCCCGCCAGGTCGACGTGCTGCGCGAGGTGCTGGTCGGCCTGCTCGCCGACGACCCGACCCTGCAGCCGCGCGACATCCTCGTGATGTGCCCCGACATCGAGACCTACGCGCCCCTGGTCTCGGCCGGCTTCGGGCTCGCCGAGGCGGTGGAGGAGACACCCGGCGGCGGGCACCCCGCCCACCGGCTGCGGGTGCGGCTGGCCGACCGGGCGCTGAGCAGCACCAACCCGCTGCTGGCCCTGGCGGGGCGGCTCGTCGAGCTGGCCGGCGGACGGGTGACGGCCTCCGACGTGCTCGACCTCGCGGGCTCCGCGCCGTGCCGGCTGCGCTTCGGCCTCGGCGACGACGACCTCGACCGGGTCGCGCGCTGGGTCGGCCAGGCCGGGATCCGGTGGGGGCTCGACGCCCAGCACCGCGCGGCGTTCTCGATGGCCCGCTTCGAGCACAACACCTGGCGCGCCGGCCTCGACCGGGTGCTGCTGGGCGTGGCGATGAGCGGCGACGACCACCGCCGCGTCGGGCGCGGCCTGCCGGTCGACGACGTCGGCAGCTCCGACGTCGACCTGGTCGGGCGGTTCGCCGAGCTGGTCGACCGGCTCGACACCTGCGTCACGGCGCTGTCGACGGCCGAGGACGCCGCCGCGTGGATGGGTGCCCTGGCCGACGGCGTGCGCAGCCTCGGCGACGTGGCGCCCGACGAGGCCTGGCAGCTCGCGCAGCTCGACACCGAGCTCTCGCGCGCCGCCGCGGCCGCGGCCGACGGCCCCGGGGTGCGGCTGCGGCTGGCCGACGTGCGCGCGCTGCTCGTCTCGCGCCTGGGGGGCCGGCCCACGCGGGCCAACTTCCGCACCGGCACCCTCACCGTGTGCACGATGGTGCCGATGCGCTCGGTGCCGCACCGGGTGGTCTGCCTGGTCGGCCTCGACGACGGGGTCTTCCCGCGCAGCCTGGCCCCCGACGGCGACGACGTGCTGGCGCGCGACCCGGTCACCGGCGAGCGCGACGTGCGCAGCGAGGACCGCCAGCTGCTCCTCGACGCGCTGCTGTCGGCCACCGAGACCCTGGTCGTGACCTACACCGGCGCCAACGAGCACTCCGGGGCCCCGCGCCCGCCCGCGGTCCCGCTCGGCGAGGTCCTCGACGCCGCCGACCGCACCTGCGCCACCCCGGTGCGCGAGCACGTGGTGACCCACCACCCGCTGCAGCCCTACGACGCGCGCAACCTGACCCCGGGCGGGCTGCTGCCGCACGACCCCCGGCCCTTCAGCTTCGACGCCGCGGCCCTCGGCGGCGCGCGCGCGGCCGTCGCCGAGCGGGTGCCGCCCCCGCCGCTGCTGACCGGCGACCTGCCCGCCCCGGAGGCCGCCGACGTCACCCTCGCCGAGCTGCGCTCCTTCTTCCTGCACCCGGTGCGCAGCTTCCTGCGCCAGCGCCTCGACGTCTCGACGCCGCTGGAGCCCGACGAGGTCGGCGACGCGATCCCCGTCTCCCTCGACGCCCTGGAGACCTGGGCGGTCGGCGACCACCTGCTGCGCGAGGTGCTGGCCGGCCAGGACCCGGTGGCGGTGATGACCGCCGAGCAGCTGCGCGGCACCCTGCCCCCGGGCGTCCTGGGTGAGCTGGCCCTGCGCGGCGTGGTCGAGGAGTCGCAGCGGCTCTTCGAGCGCACCGCCGAGCTGCGCACGGGAGCGCCGCGCACCCTCGACGTCGACGTCGACCTCGGTGACGGCCGCCGCCTGACCGGCACGGTCACCGGCGTCCACGGCAGCAAGGTGCTCTCGCTGGGCTACTCGCGGCTCAAGGCCAAGCAGCGGCTCTCCTCGTGGATCGACCTGCTCGCGCTGTCGGCCGCCCACCCCGACGAGGTCTTCACCGCGCACGCCGTCGGCCGCGAGCGGGCCGGCCCGCGTCGGGCCCTGGCCGGCCCCCTCGACCACCGGGCCGAGCAGTGGCTGCGCCGCCTCGTCGAGCTGCGCGACCTCGGGCTGCGCCGACCGCTGCCGCTGCCGGTGGCGACCGCCGCCGCCTGGGCCGAGGGGCACGCGCGCACGTTGCTGGGTGACGACGTCTCGCCCGAGGAGCTGGCCCGCAAGGCGTGGGAGACCGACCCGCACCACCCCTACGGCATCGAGGGCGAGGACGCCGACGCCTACCACCGCCGCGCCTTCGGCGACGGCGCCGACCTGTCGGTGCTGCTCGAGGCCGGGCTGGCCGAGCACGCGTGGGCGCTGTGGGAGCCGTTGCTGACCGGCGCCGAGAGGGTGGGACCGCTGTGAGCGCCGTGCCCCCCGTCGCCGGCGGGACGACCCGCACCGCGCCCGGCTTCGACGTCTGCGCCCCCGACCTGCCCGCCCCCGGCACGACCACGCTGCTCGAGGCGAGCGCCGGCACCGGCAAGACCTGGACCATCGGCGCCCTGGTCACCCGCTACGTCGTCGAGGGCACCGCCCGCCTCGACGACATGCTCGTGGTCACCTTCGGGCGCGCCGCCAGCCAGGAGCTGCGCGAGCGGGTGCGCGCCCAGCTCGTCGAGGCCGAGCGCGCGCTGGCCGGCGACCCCGACGTGCCCGCCGACACCGACCTGCTGCGTCTGCTCGTGGGCGACGGCGACGACCGGGCGCTGCGCCACCGACGCGTCCTCGAGGCGCTGGCCGGCTTCGACGCCGCCACCATCGCCACCACCCACCAGTTCTGCGCGCTGGTGCTGGAGTCCCTCGGCGTCGCCGGCGACACCGACGCCCGGGCCCGGCTGGTGGAGGACCTCGACGACCTGCTGCGCGAGGTCGTCGACGACCTCTACCTGCGCGCGTTCGCCTACGCCGAGGGCGACCCGGTCTTCAGCCACGCCGACGCCCTGGCCATCGCCCGCGCCGCCGTCGGCGACCCGCAGGCCCGCCTCGAGCCGGCCGGCGCCGACCCGGCCACCCCGGCCGGGCGCCGCGTCGCCTTCGCCCAGGCCGTGCGCGACGAGCTCGACCTGCGCAAGCGCCGGCTGGGGGTGCTGTCCTACGACGACCTGCTGCTGCAGCTCGCCCGGGCCCTCGAGGCGCCCGGCTCGCCGGCCCGCGCCCGGATGCAGGAGCGCTGGCAGCTGGTGCTGGTCGACGAGTTCCAGGACACCGACCCGGTGCAGTGGCAGGTGCTCGACCGCGCCTTCAGCGGGGTCGCCACGATGGTGCTCATCGGCGACCCCAAGCAGGCCATCTACGCCTTCCGCGGCGGTGACGTCACGACGTACCTCGCCGCGGCGCGCAGCGCCGACCGGCACGAGACGCTCGGCGTCAACTGGCGCAGCGACGCCCCGCTGCTGGCCGCCACCCAGGAGCTGCTGGCCGGCGCCGCGCTCGGCGACGAGCAGATCGTGGTGCACCCGGTCACCGCCCACCACGAGGAGCGCCGGCTCCAGGGCGCCCCGGTGCCCGCGCCGCTGCGGCTGCGAGCCGTGCGCCGCGACAGCCTCGGCCGCGGCCCGGGGGTGTCGCTGCCCGTGGGCGACGTGCGCCCGCACGTGGCCCGCGACCTGGCCCTCGACGTACGCCGGCTGCTCGCCTCGGGCGCGACCTTCGACGGCCGCCCGCTGGAGCCGCGCGACGTCGCGGTCATCTCCTACCGCCACGCCGACCTCGCCGCCGCCCAGCGCGCGCTGGTCGAGGAGGGCGTGCCCGCCGTCATCGCCGGCGGCGGGAGCGTCTTCGCCACCCCGGCCGCCGTCGAGTGGCTGACCCTGCTGGAGGCGCTCGAGCAGCCGCACCGCAGCGCCCGGGTGCGCGCCGCGGCGCTGACCTGCTTCGTCGGGCGCAGCGCGGCCGAGCTGGCCGGCGACCCGGCGACCGGGCGCACGCCCGACGACGTCACCGACGAGGTCGCCGACGTGCTGCGCCGGTGGGCCGACCTGGCCGCCCGGCGCGGCGTGGCCGCGGTGATGGAGGCCGCCACCACCGCCGGCCTGCCCGGCCGGGTGCTGCGCGAGGTGGGCGGCGACCGCCGGCTCACCGACCTGCGCCACATCGGCGAGGCGCTGCACGAGACCGCGCAGCGCGAGCACCTGGGCCTGGTCTCGCTGCTGGCGTGGCTTCGCGAGCAGGTCGCCGAGGGCCGGGCCGGTCGCGGGGCCGAGCGCACCCGGCGCCTCGACTCCGACGCCGCGGCCGTGCAGCTGGTGACCATCCACGCCAGCAAGGGCCTGCAGTACCCCGTCGTCTACCTGCCCGCCCTCGCCGACCGGTTCGTGCCCAAGCCGGTGCGCCCGCTCTTCCACGACGCCGCCGGCGAACGCTGCCTCGACGTCGGCGGCCCTCGCGACACCGCGGCCGACGGGTGGGGCGACCACGTGCGCCGCTGGGCCGACGAGGAGGCCGGCGAGTGGCTGCGCCTGCTCTACGTGGCGATGACCCGGGCGCAGTCGCAGGTGGTGTGCTGGTGGGCGCCGACCAAGAACGCCGTCGCCTCCCCGCTGCACCGGCTGCTGGCCCGCCCGCCGGGCGACCCGGTGGTGCCGCGCAGCCCGGCGGTGCCCGGCGACGACGAGGTCGTCGGTCTGTTCGGCGACTGGGCGCGCCGCGGCGGCCCGGCCCCCGAGGCGGCGCTGTGGGCCGACCCGCCGCCCGTGCCGGGGGCGCCCGCCCCGGCCGCGCTCGAGGCCCGGCGCTTCGAGCGGGGCGTCGACACCGCGTGGCGCCGCACGTCGTACTCCGCGCTGACCGCGACCCTGACCGCCGACCAGGGCGCCGTCCCGACGGCCGCCTCCGACGGCGGCACGGTCGGGGCCGTGGGCAGCGAGCCGGAGAGCACGCCCAAGGACGACGAGCCCGACGTCCGGCCCGACGCGGTGCCCGACCCCGGGGTGGTGGGTGCCGCCGCTGCGGACGCCGAGCCGGTGCCCGCGGAGCTGCTGGCCGCCTCGCCGATGGCCGACCTGCCGGTGGGGGCCACCTTCGGCTCCCTGGTGCACGCGGTCCTCGAGCACGCCGACCCGTCGGCGCCCGACCTGCGCGCCGAGCTGCTCGGGCACGTGCGCGAGCAGCTCGTGTGGTGGCCGGTCGACGTGGACGCCGAGGCGCTGGCCGACGCGCTGGTCACGGTCTGCGACTCGCCGCTGGGCAGCGCGGCGCCCGGGGTGCGGCTGCGCGACGTCGGGCTGCGCGACCGGCTGCGCGAGATGGACTTCGAGCTGCCGCTCTCCGGTGGCGACCTGGCCGCCCCGACCGCGCCGGGGGAGCCCGAGGTGCGGCTGGGCGACCTGGCGCCGCTGCTGCGCGCGCACCTGCCCGAGACCGACCCGGTGCGCGGGTACGCCGTCGCGCTGGAGCAGCCCGCGCTGGGCGACCAGCCGCTGCGCGGCTACCTGACCGGCTCCGTCGACGTGGTGCTGCGCGTCACCGGGACGGCCGGTCCGCGCTACCTGGTGGTCGACTACAAGACCAACTGGCTGGGCCCGCCCGACGAGCCGCTGACCGCCCACGCCTACCGGCCCGCGGCCCTCGACGCGGCGATGGGCCACTCCGACTACCCGCTGCAGGCGCTGCTCTACGCCGTGGTCCTGCACCGCTTCCTGCGCTGGCGCCAGCCCGGCTACGACCCGCAGCAGCACCTGGGCGGCGTGCTCTACCTCTACCTGCGCGGCATGTGCGGTGCCGCCACGCCGCTCGTCGACGGCGAGCCGTGCGGGGTCTTCCGCTGGACGCCGCCGGTGGCGCTGCTCGAGGCGGTCTCGGACCTGCTGGACGGAGCCCGGCCATGACGACGCCCAGCGCCGGCACGCCGGCCACCCCGGTCGAGCCGCTCGCGCCCCACGACCACCGCCGGGTGCGCTCGGCGAGCGGGCTGCTCGCCGGCTTCAACGACACCGGGCTGCTGGAGGCGGCCGACGTGCACGTCGCGCGCCGGGTCTCCGCGCTGGCCGGCGAGACCGACGAGCAGGTGCAGCTGGCCCTCGCGCTCGCCGTGCGGGGCGTGCGGTCGGGGTCGGTGTGCGTCGACCTCGCCGCGGCCCCGACGCTGCTCGACGGCCATCCGGGGTCCGCCGGTCCGGCCTGGCCCGACCCGGCCGCGTGGCTGGCGGCCGTCGCCTCCTCGCCGCTGGTCGACGAGGGCGTGCTGCACCTCGAGGACGGCACCGTCTACCTCGACCGCTACCACCGTCTCGAGAGCCAGGTCTGCGACGACCTGGTCGAGCGGGTCACCGCGCCCGCGCCCCAGGTCGACGTCGCCGCCCTCGAGGCCGCTCGTGCCCGCATCCGCGGCGACCGGCTCAGCGAGCAGCAGGAGCGGGCCGCGGTCGGCGCGGTCGGACGCTGGACCACCGTGCTGACCGGAGGCCCCGGCACCGGCAAGACCACCACCGTCGCGCGGCTGCTGGTGCTGCTGGCCGACCAGGCCGCCGCCCGCGGGGAACGGTTCTCGGTGGCGCTGACCGCGCCCACCGGCAAGGCCGCCACCCGGCTCCAGGAGGCCGTGCTGGCCGAGCTGGCCGACCTCGACCCGGCCGACCGGGAGCGCATCGGGCGTCCCGAGACGATGACGCTGCACCGGCTGCTGGGCTGGCGGCCCGACAACGCCACCCGGTTCCGCCACCACCGCGGCAACCGGCTCAAGCACGACCTGGTCGTCGTCGACGAGTCCTCGATGGTCGAGCTCACCATGATGGGCCGCCTGCTCGAGGCGGTGCGGCCCCAGGCCCGCCTGGTGCTGGTCGGCGACCCCCGCCAGCTCACCTCGGTCGGTGCCGGTGCGGTCCTGGCCGACGTGGTGCGCGGCTTCCACGACCACTTCGGCGACGAGACCGCGGCCGACGCCGCCTCGCCGGTGGCCTCGCTGACCGAGAACTTCCGCTCCACCCACGACATCAAGCAGCTGGCCGAGGCGCTGCGCGCCGGCGACGCCGACGAGGTCCTGGCCACGCTGCGCCGGCCCAGCGACGAGGTCGAGCTCGTCGAGCTGCCCGCCGCCGGCCCCGACGGCGAGGAGCCGGTGGGGCAGGGCGCCGCGCTCGCCGAGGCCCTGCACGAGCGCTCCCTCGACCTGGCCCTGCGGGTGCGCCGCCACGCGGCGGCCGGCGAGCACGAGCAGGCCGTGGCTGCCCTCGACACCCACCGGCTGCTGTGCGCCCACCGCGACGGACCGTTCGGCGTACGCACCTGGAACCGGCAGGTCGAGCGCTGGCTGGCCGAGGAGGTCGGCGAGCCGGTGCTGGGGGAGTGGTACGTCGGGCGGCCGCTGCTGGTGACGACCAACGACTACGCGCTCGAGGTCTACAACGGCGAGACCGGGGCGGTGGTGCGCGCCCCCGACGGGCGGCTGCGGGCCTGGATCTCGGGCTCGGAGCGGCTGCGCGACTTCTCCCCGGCGCGGCTGGAGGCGGTCGAGACCATGCATGCGATGACCGTGCACAAGAGCCAGGGCAGTCAGGCCGCGCACGTGACCGTGCTGCTGCCCGAGGCCGACTCGCGGCTGCTGACTCGCGAGCTGTTCTACACCGCCATCACCCGGGCCCAGCAGCAGGTGCGGGTGGTGGCCTCGGAGGCCGCCGTCCGGGCGGCGGTGGCCAGGGAGGCGCAGCGGGCCTCGGGGCTGCGCGACCGGCTGGCGCGGCGGCTCGCGGCCGCCGACCGCGCGCGTCACGCGCCCGCAACACAGGAGGGCTAGGGTCCTTGTGTGTCCTTCCTGCTGCGTGTCGAGCTGCCCGACGTCCCCGGTTCGCTGGGTCGCCTGGCGACCAGCATCGGTGAGGCGGGGGGTGACATCGAGGCCATCGAGATCGTCGAGAAGCGCGGCGACGTCGCCGTCGACGACGTGCTGCTCGAGCTGGTGCCCGGCACCATGCCCGACACGATCGTCTCGGCCTGCCACGCGCTGCCCGACGTGCGCGTGGTGTGGATCAGCCGGTACGCCGCCGGCGGCAACCTCTTCCTCGACCTCGAGGCCGTCGAGGAGCTGACCGCCAGCCCCGCGCAGGCCATCAACCGGCTCGTCGACCTGCTGCCGGTGACCTTCCGCGCCGACTGGGCCGCGCGGGTGCACCGCACCGACGGCATCGTGCACGCCACCGACGCGGCGCCGCCCGAGCTGCCCTTCGTCGAGGTGGTGCGCACCAAGCGCATCGAGATCGACGGCGACGACAACAACATCTACGTCGCCGCCGACCTCAGCGGCAACGAGGTCGTGCTGCTGGGCCGCCGCGGCGGCCCGGAGTTCCTCGACTCCGAGCTGGCGCGGGTCGGGCACCTGGCCGCGCTCGCGGTCGGCATCGCCCGCCCCTGAGCCCTCGCCGACCCGGCCCACATCTCGCGCCGACCCGGCCCACATCTCGCGCCGACCCGGCCCGGACCGACGGCGCCCGGGCACGCCGATAGCCTGCTCGCCATGAGCGCCATCGACGGGGTGTCCGAGATCTTCGACGCCGAGGCCTGGGACGTCGTCCCCGGCTTCGAGGACCTGACCGACCTGACCTACCACCGGGCCCGCGCCCACGGCACCGTGCGGGTGGCCTTCGACCGACCCGACGTGCTCAACGCGTTCCGCCCGCACACCGTCGACGAGCTGCTGCGGGTGCTCGAGCACGCCCGCACCACCAGCGACGTCGGCTGCGTGCTGCTGACCGGCAACGGCCCCAGCGACAAGAACGGCAAGTGGGCCTTCTGCACCGGCGGCGACCAGCGCATCCGCGGTCGCGCCGGCTACCAGTACGCCGACGGCGAGAGCGCCGAGACCGTCGACAAGGCCCGGCTCGGCCGCCTGCACATCCTCGAGGTGCAGCGGCTCATCCGGTTCATGCCCAAGATCGTCATCTGCGTGGTCCCCGGCTGGACCGCCGGCGGCGGCCACTCGCTGCACGTGGTCTGCGACCTGACCCTGGCCAGCGCCGAGGAGGCGCGCTTCAAGCAGACCGACGCCGACGTGGGCTCCTTCGACGGCGGCTTCGGGTCGGCGTACCTGGCCCGCCAGGTGGGACAGAAGAAGGCCCGCGAGATCTTCTTCCTCGGCCAGACCTACTCCGCCGAGGACGGCGTCGCGATGGGCACCGTCAACAAGGCCGTGCCGCACGCCGAGCTCGAGGCCACCGCCCTGGAGTGGGGCCGGCTGGTCAACGGCAAGAGCCCGACCGCGCAGCGGATGCTGAAGTACTCCTTCAACGCCATCGACGACGGCCTCGTCGGCCAGCAGCTCTTCGCCGGCGAGACCACCCGCCTGGCCTACATGACCGACGAGGCCGCCGAGGGCCGCGACCAGTTCCTGGAGAAGCGCGACCCCGACTGGTCGCCCTACCCCTGGTACTACTGACAGCCCACCCGGCCCAGATCTCGCGCCGAGCCGTCCCAGATCTCGCGCCGACCCGGCCCGGACCCGCGCCGGGTGGTCCAGTCCACGTCGCTCGGGCTGCCGTTCCCCCGAGTGGCAGGCGCGATGCTGGACTCCTACGGGCGCCGGGATGGGCGCCCCGTGCCCCAGTGAGGTCCAGTGCGCCTGTCAGTTCCCGCGTCCCTGCGTCCGTCGAGCGCTGTGCTGCTCCTCCCCGCGCTGCTGCTGCTGGGCGCCTGCTCCGGCGAGGTCTCGGTCGGCGGCCCGGCCGCCATCAGCCAGGAGGTCCTCGAGACCGAGGTCGAGGGCAACATGAGCGGCGCCGACGTCGACCAGTTCGACGTGGCCTGCGAGGGCGGGCTCGAGCCGGAGGTCGACGCGACCCAGGACTGCCTGATCAGCTTCTCCGGCGACGGCTCGACCACCGGCGTACGACTGGTGGTCACCGACGTGCAGGGCGACGAGGTGGAGTTCGACCAGGTGCTCTTCATCCCCGCCGAGGAGGTGGCCGACGGCGTCGAGCGCTTCTACGCCGACCAGGGGTTCAGCGTCGACGCCGTCACCTGCGACGGCGAGCTGGTCGGCGAGGAGGGCGAGACCACCACCTGCCAGGTCGAGTCGAGCGCCGACGGGGACGCGGAGGTCGAGGCGACCACCACCACGGTCGACGGGCTGGTCGTGAACTTCGACCTCACCGTGGTGTCCTGACTCACAGCCAACCGAGGCACGGGCCTACCCTGACCCGGTGAGCGTCGTCGTGCTGACCGGGGCCGGCATCTCCGCCGAGAGCGGGGTGCCGACCTTCCGCGACGCCGACGGGCTCTGGGAGGGCCACCACGTCGAGGACGTGGCGACGCCCGAGGCCTACGAGGCGTCCCCGTCGCGGGTGCTGCGCTTCTACGACGAACGCCGCCGCGCGCTCGCCGACGTCGAGCCCAACGCCGCGCACCACGCGCTGGCGCGACTGGAGGAGTCGCTGGGCGACGACCTGCTGCTGGTCACCCAGAACATCGACGACCTGCACGAGCGGGCCGGCTCGCGCAACGTCGTGCACATGCACGGCGAGCTGCTCTCGGCGCTGTGCCGGGCCTGCCAGGGCCGGGTGCGCTGGGAGCGCGAGCTGCTCGACCACCCGCCCTGCCCCGGCTGCGGCCACGCCGAGCTGCGCCCCGACGTGGTCTGGTTCGGGGAGATCCCCTACGAGATGGACCGCATCCTGACGCACCTCGGGCGCGCCGACACCTTCGTCTCGATCGGCACCTCCGGGGCCGTCTACCCGGCCGCCGGCTTCGTGCAGCACGCCCGCCGCTGCGGCGCCCGCACCCTCGAGCTCAACCTGGTGCCTTCCGAGGGGTCGATGTGGTTCCACGACTCGCGCCACGGCCCGGCGGGCCAGCTGGTGCCCGCCTGGGTCGACGAGCTGCTCGGCGCCCGGCTCGCCTGAGCCGGTGTCCGCGACCAGCGCTCAGCCGCGGGCGATCCGCTCGCGCACCAGCACCTCGAGGCGCGCCATCTCGTCGCTCACCCCGATGGTGGGCGCGAAGCGGCTCAGCACGTCGACGAACATGTCGCCGCTCTCGATCAGCCGCGGGTCCATGTGGCCGAAGACCTCGAGCGCCACGACGCCGTACAGCTGGGTCCAGCCCTGCATGTAGACCCACATCAGGCCTCGGTGCTCGGGCGCGATGCCCTCGCTCTCGGCGGGGATGAGCGGGTCGAGCACGGCGGTGCGCGCGGTCTCGGTCAGGTCCTCCAGCGCCGGTACCGGGAAGCGGCGCTGCTCCCAGATGGCGCGCATCTGGTCGGTGAAGAGCAGCCCCGAGCTCGACAGCGTCAGCGCCTCGCGGCGCCCGCACGCGGGGTCGGCGACCGGGTTGGCGAAGACCAGCCCGAACTCGCGGGGCGCGTCGAGGGCCCACATCCGGAACTCCGTGGTCGACAGCACCAGCCGGCCCGCGACGTCGTCGGCGGGCAGGGTGTCGGCGGCCGCGGCGAAGCGCGCGGTGGCGGCCTTGTCGATCTCGAAGGCGACCAGGTCGACGAGGTCCTGGTAGCTGGAGACGTAGCGGTACAGCGCCGGCGCCGTCATCCCCATCCGCGCGGCGACCGCGCGCAGGGACAGCTCGGCGCCCTCGACCAGCAGCTCGCGCGAGACCCGCACGATCTCGTCGTACGTCGCCTCGCGCTGGCGCTCGCGCCGCGTCGGCTGGCCGGTCTGCGTCATCCGGGCTCCCCCTCGCTGTCGTGCGGCCGCTCCCGAGGGCCGTTGACAGCCGGAGTTTACACCGTTTACCGTTAACGCCGTTCACTTTCATGATGCCCCGTCACGGCCGCCGGTCGAGAGGGGCGCTCGCACCGGGGGTTGGGTCCGATGATCGATCGTTGGGGTGCCTTCGTGGCCCGTCGCGCCCGCGCGGTGCTGCTGGTGGCCGTCGCCCTGGTCCTGGCCGCCGGGGCCTACGGCGCCGGGGTCTTCGACTCCCTCGAGCAGGGCGGCTTCGACGACCCCTCCTCCGAGACCGCGCGCGAGCTGGCGGCCGAGCGCGAGCTCTTCGGCAACCGCACCGTCGACGTCGTCGCGGTCTACTCCGACGAGGACCGGGTGGCCGGCGACCGGGGCTTCCGCGCCTCCGTCGAGGAGGTCGTCGCGGGCATCCCGGCCGACCTGGTCACCCAGGTGGTGCCCTACTACGCCGCCGGCCCCGACAGCGGGCTGGTCAGCGCCGACGGCCACCACGCGCAGGTGCTGGTCTCGCTGGCCGGGGAGAGCCAGGACGACTTCCTCACCGCCTACGACGAGCTGGCCCCGCTGCTGGAGGCCGACGGCCTCGAGACCGGCCTCACCGGCTCGTACGCCGTCTACAACGACGTCAACGAGATCACCTCGAAGGACCTCAAGCGCGCCGAGCTGATCTCGCTGCCGCTGGTCGTGCTGCTGGCGCTGCTCATCTTCGGCTCGGTGGTCGCCGCGCTGATGCCGGCGATGGTGGGCCTGGTGGCGATGGTCGGCGCGCTGGCGGTGGTGCGGGTGATCGCCGGCTTCACCGACGTCTCGGTCTTCTCGATCAACATCATCTCGCTGCTCGGCATCGGGCTGGCCATCGACTACGCGCTCTTCGTGGTCAGCCGCTTCCGCGAGGAGCTGGCGATCCTGCCGGTCGAGGACCCCGACGCCGTCGCGACCGCGATCCGGCGCACGATGGCCACCGCGGGCCGCACCGTGCTCTTCTCCGGCCTGACCGTCGCCGCGGCGATGTCGAGCCTGCTGATCTTCCCGCAGGGCTTCCTGCGCTCGATGGGGTACGGCGGCATGGCCGCGGTCGTCGTCGCGATGCTGGCCGCGCTGACGGTGCTGCCCGCCGTGCTGCGGCTGCTCGGACGCCGGGTCGACGCCGGCCGGATGCCCTGGCGGCGCGCCGGGGCCGAGGCCGCCGACGGGGGCCGCTGGGCGGTGCTGGCGCGAGGCGTGATGCGACGACCGGTCGCGGTGATCGCGGTGACGGTGGTCGTGCTGCTCGCCGTGGCCGCCCCGTTCCTGGGCGTGCGCTGGGGCAGCGTCGACCACCGGGTGCTGCCCGCCGACGCACCGGCCCACCAGACCGCCGACCTGCTCGTGGAGGAGTTCGGCGCCGAGACCTCGACCGCCAGCCTGCTGCTGCGGGGCACCCGCGCCGACGACGTGGCGTCGTACGTCGCCTCGGCCCAGCAGGTCGACGGGGTGCGGGCGGTGCAGACGGTCGCCGGCCCCGAGCAGGCCCGGGGCGGTGCGGAGGCCACGCTGCTGCGCGCCACCTGGACCGGCAACAGCCAGACCGAGACCTCCCAGGAGATCGTGCGCGAGCTGCGCGCGATCGAGCCGGCCAGCGGCACCGCCCTGGTGGGCGGGGTGAGCGCCGACACCGTCGACCTCATCGACTCGGTCGCCGACCACCTGCCGTGGATGGCCCTGGTCGTGGTGGTGGTGATGCTGGTGCTGCTCTTCGTGGCGTTCGGCTCGGTGGTGCTGCCGGTCAAGGCCGTCGTGATGAACCTCTTCTCGATCGCGGCCGCCTTCGGCGTCGTGACCTGGATCTTCAGCGACGGTCACCTGGCCGACCTGCTCGGCTTCACCCCCCAGGGCTTCCTCGACGCCACCAACCCGATCCTGATGGTCGCGATCCTCTTCGGGCTGTCGATGGACTACGAGGTGTTCCTGCTCAGCCGGGTGCGCGAGGAGTGGGACCGCACCGGCGACAACGACCTCGCCGTGGCCACCGGGGTGCAGAAGACCGGGCGGATCATCACCAGCGCCGCGCTGCTGCTGGGCGTGGTCATCGGCGCCTTCGGCACCAGCGGCATCGTCTTCATGAAGATGCTCGGCGTGGGCATGCTGGTGGCCCTGCTCATCGACGCCACCGTGGTGCGGGCGCTGCTCGTGCCCGCCACGATGAAGCTGCTGGGGCGCTGGAACTGGTACGCCCCCGCCCCGCTGGCGGCGTGGTGGGACCGCCACGGCTTCCGCGAGGAAGGCGCGCCCACCCCTGTGGAGAGGACTCCCGAGCGGGCCCCGCACGTGGTGTGATCGGAGCAGCACCCACGAGAGAGGCGACACCACATGAGCACCTGGGTACGACGAGCGGCCGGTGCCGCGGCACTGGTGACGGCCACCGCGGGGCTGGCCGCCTGCGGCAGCGACGACGACGGGGCGGACGGGGCCGACGGGGAGGGTGGCACCAGCGCCGAGGCCTCGGCGTTCGCCGAGCAGGACGGCACGGAGATCCGCGACGCCGCGGCAGCCGCGATGGGCGAGCTGGAGAGCCTGCGGGTCACCGGCGAGCTGACCGTCGACGGCGAGCAGATCTCCATCGACCTGGCCTCGAGCAGCGGCGGCGACTGCACCGGCACGATCGGCGTCGACGGCGCCGACGCCGAGGTGCTCAGCGCCGGGGGCGAGACCTGGTTCCGGCCCAGCGAGGAGTTCTGGCGCGCCCAGGGCGGCGCGCAGGCCGACCAGATCATCGAGGTCGTCGACGGGCGCTGGGTCGTGCTGGGCGGTGACGAGGGGTTCGCCGAGCTCTGCGACCTCGACCAGCTGCTCGGCGAGCTGCTCGACGAGACCGACGAGGGCACGACGTACGAGACCGGCGAGGTGAGCGACGTCGACGGCACCTCGGCGGTCGCGGTCGTCTCGACCGACGAGGACGGCGAGACCTCGACCGGCTACATCAGCGTCGAGGAACCCCACCTGCTGCTGCGCATCGAGAAGACCGAGGGCGAGGAGCCCGGCACCGTGGACTTCTCGGAGTTCGACGAGCCGGTCGACACCGAGGCACCTCCCGCCGACGAGACCGTCGACCTCGACGCGCTCTGACGCCGAGCCGGCCGGTCCGCCCCGGCCGGCTCGCGGTCAGGCGCGGACGACCGCCCCGGCGTGGGCGGGCAGCACCAGCAGCCCGCCGTCCCGGGTCTCGGCGCCGGACGCCGTGGCGGCCAGCACCTCGGCGGGGCCGGTGTGCACCTCGAGCGGGCGGTCGCCGAGGTTGAGCACCACGCGGAGGCGTCCGCGGTGCAGCACCACCAGCCGAGCGGCCTCGTCGACGTCGCAGGTCGTCGCCGCGAACGACGGGTCCGTGAGCTCGGGCCACTCGCGGCGCAGCCGCCCGAGCGTGCGGTAGAGATCCAGCAGGGAGGCGTGCCGGCCGTGCTCGAGCTCGCTCCAGTCGAGCTTGGAGCGCTCGAAGGTGGCCGGGTCCTGCGGGTCGGGCACGACCGCCGGGTCCCAGCCCATCTGCTCGAACTCGGCGATCCGGCCCTCGGCGGTGGCGGTGCCGAGCTCGGGCTCGGGGTGGCTGGTGAAGAACTGGAACGGCGTCGAGGCCGCCCACTCCTCGCCCTGGAACAGCATCGGGGTGAACGGGCCCAGCAGCGTCAGCATCGCCGCGCACCCGAGCTGGTCGTCGTCGAGGTGACCCGGCGCGGGGTCGCTGAGCCGGTCGCCGACGGCGCGGTTGCCGACCTGGTCGTGGTTCTGGTTCGCCACCACCAGCCGCCAGGTGGCGGTGTGGTCGGTGTCGATCGGCACGCCGTGGTCGCGGCCGCGGAAGGAGCTGAAGGTGCCTGCGTGGAAGAAGCCCTCCTCGACGACCTTCTTCAGCGCGCTCAACGGCTCGAAGTCGGCGTAGTAGCCGGTGGTCTCGCCGGTCAGGGCCACGTGCACCGCGTGGTGGTAGTCGTCGCTCCACTGGGCGTCGAGGCCGTGGCCGCCGGCCTCGCGGGGCCGGATCATCACCGGGTCGTTGAGGTCGGACTCGGCGATCAGCGTCAACGGCCGGCGCTGGTGGGCCGACAGGGCCGCCACCTCGACGGCCATCTCCTCGAGCAGGTGCACCTCGGAGTCGTCCGAGAGCGCGTGCACGGCGTCGAGGCGCAGCCCGTCGACGTGGTAGTCGGTGAGCCACATCGCGACGTTGTCGAGGATGTAGCGGCGCACCTCGGCCGAGCCGTCGCCGTCGAGGTTGACCAGGTCGCCCCAGGTGTTGCGGCCGTCCTTGAGGTACGGCGCGTAGAGCGGCAGGTAGTTGCCCGAGGGGCCGAGGTGGTTGTGCACCACGTCCTGGACGACGCCCAGGCCCTTCGCGTGGCAGCCGTCGACGAAGCGCTGGTAGGCCTCCGGGCCGCCGTACGGCTCGGCGACCGCGAACCACGCCACCCCGTCGTAGCCCCAGTTGTGGGTGCCGTTGAAGGCGTTGACCGGCATCACCTCGACCAGGTCGACACCGAGGTCGACGAGGTGGTCGAGGCGTCCGAGCGCGGCGTCGAGGGTGCCCTCGGGCGTGAAGGTGCCGACGTGCATCTCGTAGATCACCGACCCCGCGAGCTGGCGACCGGTCCACGACTGGTCGGTCCAGGCGAAGGTCGACGGGTCGTGGGTGCGCGAGAGCCCGTGCACGCCGGCGGGCTGGCGCCGCGAGCGCGGGTCGGGGCGCGGGTCGGGGTCGTCGTCGAGCAGGTAGCCGTAGTCGACCTCGCCGTCGGGGACCGGCTCGTCGGGCGACCACCAGCCGGCCTGGTCGCGGGTCATCGGCACGGTCTCGCCGGCGACGAGCAGCCGCACCCGCTCGGGGCGCGGCGCCCAGACGTCGAAGCGGCCGCGGCGGGCGGGGGTCGTGGTCATCGCTCGTCCTCCTCGACCAGCAGCGCGACGGGGTAGGTGGCCAGCAGGTCGGCCAGGGAACCGTCGGTGGACTCGCCGGTGAGCACGTCGCGCCAGCGACCGGCCGGCAGCTCGAGCCGGGTGTCGCCCCAGCCGCCCCGGGCCGCCAGCCCGAGCGGGAGCCGGGTGGCCACGGTGATGGCGCCCCCGCGGTCGAAGGCGACGACGTGGTCGGCGGCCCCACCGGTCGCGCTGACCGGGGCGTAGCCGGTGAACAGGTCGGCCCGGTCGCGCCGCAACCGCAGCGCGGCCGCGGTGACGTGCAGCTTGGCGGCACCGGGGTCGTCGACGCCCGAGGGGGCGGCGGGTCGTCGCCCGGCGTCGATGTCGGCCAGCATCCGGGCGCGCAGGTCGAGGTCGACCGGACGCCGGTTGTCGGGGTCGACCAGCGACTGCTCCCACAGCTCGGAGCCCTGGTAGACGTCGGGCACCCCCGGCATCGTGATCGCCAGCACCTTGGCGGCCAGCGAGTTCGACCAGCCGGCGTCGACGACCTCGGCCAGCAGGCCCTCGAGGACGCCGCGCACCTCGCCGTCGTCGAAGGCGGCGTCGACGGCGGCGTGCACCGCTGCCTCGTAGGTCTCGTCGGGCTCGGTCCAGGTGGTGCGGTCGCCGGCCTCGCGCATCGCCTTCATCGCGTAGCCGTGCAGCCGCTCGCGCAGCACGTCGTCGGGGTCGGAGCCCCAGGCGCCCAGCACGGCCTGCCACAGCAGCGACCCGAAGCCCGGGTCGGGCAGCGGCGCGAGCGCCAGCAGCCGGTCGAGGGCCTCCGCCCAGCGCTGCGGCACCTCGGCGAGCGCGGTGATGCGGGCGCGCACGTCCTCACCGCGCTTGGTGTCGTGGGTCGAGAGCGTGGTCATCGCGTGCGGCCAGTCGCGCTGGCGCGCCGCGAGGTGCTCGTGCAGCCCGTCGACGGCCAGCGAGAACTCGTGCGGGTCGCCGCCGACCTCGTTGAGCGAGGTCAGGCGCGAGTAGCGGTAGAAGGCGCAGTCCTCGACGCCCTTGGCCATCACCATCCCGCTGGTCTGCTGGAAGCGCCGGCAGGCGTCGAGCGAGGGGTCGCGCAGCCACGGCTCGACGGTGTCGAACGTCGCGGCCAGGTCGGGACGACGCTCGCGTGCGGCGGCGAAGGCCTCGTCGACGTGCTCGGAGCCCTCGGGGAGGTAGGAGCGGTAGACCGGGAAGCAGGCCATCAGCTCGGCGACCGCGTCGGCGGTGCTCGAGGGCACCCGCTCGGGCACGTCGCGGCGCAGGTCGCGCACGATGCGCAGCACCTCGCTGTGCAGGATGCCGTCGGCGACCTCGCGCTTGAGGTCGTGCACCATCGCCGGGTAGTCGACGACCTCGCCCTCGGGCAGGCCGCGCAGCCGCGCCTCGAGCGCGTCGAGCGGTGCCTGACCCGCCGGGTCGGTGAGCACCCGGTCGACCCAGGCCAGGGCGTCGTACCCGGTGGTGCCGTCGGTGGCCCAGCTCGTCGGCAGCGCCTCGCCGGGCTCCAGGATCTTCTCCACCAGCGTGTACGCCGACCCGGTGAGCTCGGCGAGGTCGTCGAGGTAGCCCTTCGGGTCGCGCAGGCCGTCGGGGTGGTCGACGCGCAGGCCGTCGACGAGGCCCTCGGTGAACCAGCGGCGGATCTCGACGTGGGTCTCGTCGAAGACCTCGGGCTGCTCCACCCGCACCGCGGCGAGGGTGTTGACCGCGAAGAAGCGGCGGTAGTTCAGCGCGTCGTCGGCGCGGTGCCAGTCGACGAGCTCGTAGTGCTGGCGCGCGTGCACGGCCTGCGGGTCGTCGTCGACGCCCTCGGCGGTGCCGGGCGCGACCGGGAACGCCTGGTCCCAGTAGTGCAGCTCGAGGCCGCGCTCGCCCTCGACCAGGCGCAGGTGGTCGACGCGGCCGTCGGGCAGCAGGTCGTCGTCGCCGACGACCGGGATCCGCAGGCGCTGGCCGGCGGTGTCCCAGTCGATGTCGAAGGCGCCGGCGTGCTCGGCGTCGCGGCCGTCGCGCAGCACCTCCCACCACCACGGGTCCTCGCTCGGGGTCGCGACCCCGACGTGGTTGGGCACGATGTCGACGAGCACCCCGAGCCCGAGACGACGGGCCTCGGCGCTGACGGCGGCCAGGCCGGCCTCGCCGCCCCGCGACTCGTCGAGGTGGTCGTGGGCGACGACGTCGTAGCCGTGGCTGCTGCCCGGCTCGGCGGCCAGCAGCGGCGAGAGGTAGACCCAGTCGACACCCAGGTCGTGCACGTACCCCATGCGGCGGGCGACCTCGTGCAGGTCGAGGTCGGCGCTGACCTGGAAGCGGTACGTCGACACCGGTCGGCGGGTGGGCCCGGTCCCACCCACGTCAGGCCTCCTCGCCGTTCGCGGTCTGCGACTGCGCGGCCATCGAGGCGGCCACCGAGTGGTCCACGTCGGCCTCGGGGGCGGCGTACTCCTGGAGCACCAGCACGCTGCGCGAGGCCATCGTGACGACGCTGTCGGGGTCGATCGGCTCGGGCCGGTCGCCGTTGCCGGCGGTGTTGATGGCCACCTGCCAGCGAGCGGCGTACTCCTCGGGCGGCATGGTCACCTCGACGTCGAAGTCGGCGGCGTTGAAGTAGAGCAGGAAGTGGTCGTCCTCGATGACCTGGCCGCGCGGGTCGCGCCCGGCGATGCCGTGGCCGTTGAGGTACATCCCCAGCACCCGGTCGTCGCCCTCCCAGTCCTCGTCCTCCATCGGGCGCCCGGAGGGGTGCAGCCACACGATGTCGTTGAGCCGCTCGGCGCCCTCGGGGCCGGTGCGCACGGTGTTGCCGGTGAAGAAGCGCTTGCGGCGGAAGGTGGGGTGCTCGGCGCGCAGCCGCGAGACCGCGGCGGTGAACTCCACGAGCGGGGTGTCGAGGCGGTCCCAGTGCATCCAGGCGATCTCGGAGTCCTGGGCGTAGGTGTTGTTGTTGCCGTCCTGGGTGCGCCCGGCCTCGTCGCCGTGCAGCAGCATCGGCACGCCCTGGCTCAGCAGCAGGGTGGTGATGAAGTTGCGCTGCGCCCGCGCGCGCAGCTCGAGCACCTTCGCGTCGTCGGTGGGGCCCTCGACGCCGTGGTTCCACGAGCGGTTGTGGCTCTCGCCGTCGTTGTTGTCCTCGCCGTTGGCCTCGTTGTGCTTGTCGTTGTACGAGACCAGGTCGCGCAGCGTGAAGCCGTCGTGGGCGGTGACGAAGTTGATGCTGGCGAAGGGGCGTCGGCCCGACTGCTCGTAGAGGTCGGAGGAGCCGGACAGCCGGCTGGCGAACTCGCCGAGCGACGGCTCGCCTCGCCAGAAGTCGCGCACGGTGTCGCGGTAGGCGCCGTTCCACTCGGTCCACTGCGGCGGGAAGCCGCCGACCTGGTAGCCGCCGGGGCCGACGTCCCACGGCTCGGCGATCAGCTTGACCTGGCTGACGACCGGGTCCTGCTGCACGAGCTCGAAGAACGTCGCGAGCCGGTCGACCTCGTAGAACTCGCGCGCCAGCGCGGAGGCGAGGTCGAAGCGGAAGCCGTCGACGTGCATCTCGGTGACCCAGTAGCGCAGCGAGTCCATGATCAGCTGCAGCGAGTGCGGGTGGCGCACGTTGAGCGTGTTGCCGGTGCCCGTGTAGTCCATGTAGTAGCGGGGGTCGTCCTCGACGAGGCGGTAGTAGGCCTGGTTGTCGATCCCCTTCATGCTCAGCGTCGGACCCAGGTGGTTGCCCTCGGCGGTGTGGTTGTAGACCACGTCGAGGATCACCTCGATGCCGGCGGCGTGCAGCTCCTTGACCATCGCCTTGAACTCCTGGACCTGCTGGCCGCGCCCGACACCGGCGTGCGCGGAGGCCGAGTAGTCGGCGTGCGGGGCGAAGAAGCCCAGGGTGTTGTAGCCCCAGTAGTTGCGCAGGCCCTTCTCGAGCAGCGTGTTGTCCTGGATGAACTGGTGCACCGGCATCAGCTCGACCGCCGTCACCCCGAGCTTCTTCAGGTGCTCCACGACGGCCGGGTGCGCGACGCCGGCGTACGTGCCGCGCAGCTCCTCGGGGACCTCGGGGTGCAGCTGGGTCAGGCCCTTGACGTGGGCCTCGTAGACGACCGTGTCGTTGTAGTCGATGCGCGGGCGGCGGTCGCCCTCCCAGTCGAAGAACGGGTTGATGACCACGCCGAGGGTCATGTGCGGCGCGGAGTCGTCGTCGTTGCGGGAGTCCTCCTCGCCGAAGGTGTAGGCGAAGAGGCTGGGGTCCCAGTCGATCTCGCGCCAGGTCGCCTTGGCGTAGGGGTCCAGCAGCAGCTTGTTGGGGTTGCAGCGCAGGCCCTGCTCGGGGTCCCACGGGCCGTGCACGCGGTAGCCGTAGCGCTGCCCGGGCTGGATGGTCGGCAGGTAGCAGTGCCAGACGTGGGCGTCGACCTCGTGCAGCTCCACGCAGGTCTCGAGCAGCGGGCCGTCGGGGCTGTCGGGGTCGTCGTCGAAGAGGCACAGCACGACGCGGTCGGCCACCTCGCTGAAGAGCGCGAAGTTGGTGCCGCTCCCGTCGAACGTCGCGCCGAGCGGGTAGGCGGTGCCGGGCCAGGTCTCCATGCGGGTGGTGCTCCCTCGGGTCGTGGGTGGTGCGGGGGGGGGTCCAGTGCTGCCGGACGGGGCGGGGTCGGACGCTTTGGAACGATCAAAGCACGGCCGGCGGCCGGTGCTCCCCACCCCGAAGGGGGCCTTCCCCGATCGCCCGTGTGCCACACGCGCTACCCGCCGGTAGCATGGGCCGCATGAAGCGGAGCATCTACAACGAGGACCACGAGGCCTTCCGCGCATCCGTGCGCGAGTTCCTGGAGCGTTCGGTCATCCCCGACGTCGAGCAGCACGCGGCCGACAAGGCCCTGCCGCGCGAGTTCTGGCTCGAGGCCGGCAAGCAGGGCTTCCTGGGCCTGGAGATCCCCGAGGAGTACGGCGGCGCCGGCGCCGAGGACTACCGGTTCAACGCGGTCGCGGCCGAGGAGCTCAACAGGGTCAACGCCGCGCTGGGCTCCTGCTGGGGCATCCACGCCGACATCACCGCGCCGTACATCGTCGAGCTCGGCACCGAGGAGCAGAAGCAGCGCTGGCTGCCCGGCGTCGCTGCCGGCGAGATCCTGCTGGCCATCGGCATGACCGAGCCCTCCGGCGGCTCCGACCTGGCCGCGCTGAAGACGACCGCCGTGCGCGACGGCGACCAGTGGGTCATCAACGGCTCGAAGACCTTCATCACCAACGGCTACTCCGCCGACCTGGTGATCACCGCGGTGCGCACCGACCCCGAGAAGGGCGCGCGCGGCATCACGCTCTTCGCGATCCCCTCCGACGCCCCCGGCTTCAGCCGCGGGCGCAAGCTCGACAAGGTCGGCCAGGACGAGTCCGACACCGCCGAGCTGTTCTTCGAGAACGTGCGCCTGGGCGACGACCACGTGCTGGGCGAGCTGGGCGGCGGCTTCATCGCCATGATGCAGAAGCTGCCGCAGGAGCGTCTGGGCTGCGCCATCTCCAACGTGGCGCACGCCAAGCAGATCCTCGTCGAGACGCTGCAGTACACCAAGGACCGCAAGGCCTTCGGCCAGTCCATCGGGCAGTTCCAGCACAACAAGTTCCTGCTGGCCGAGCAGTTCACCGCCATCGAGGTCGCCGAGGCGTACGTCGACCAGTGCGTCGTGGCCCACGACAAGGGCGAGCTGACCCCGGTCGACGCGGCGAAGGCCAAGTGGTGGTCCAGCCAGGTGCAGAACGACGTGCTCGACCACTGCGTCCAGCTGCACGGCGGCTACGGGTTCATGAACGAGTACCGCGTGGCCCGCGCCTGGCGCGACGCCCGCGTCTCGAAGATCTGGGCCGGCTCGAACGAGATCATGAAGGAGCTCATCGGCCGCGACCTGGGCCTCTGAGCGGAGCCTCACCTTCGTTGCAGGGGGTCGTGGGCCCGTCGATGATGGACCCATGACCCCCGAGGTGAGCCCCACGCTGAGCCCCGGCCCCGACGCCGGGCTCGACCGCGACGCGTCCGGGGTCGGCCAGCACGACGACGAGCCGCACGCCGGCGGGTTCAACGCCCGCCTCAACTGGCTGCGCGCCGCCGTGCTGGGCGCCAACGACGGCATCGTCTCGACCGCCGGCGTGGTGGTCGGTGTCGCGGGCGCCACCACCGACCGCAACGCCATCATGATCGCCGGCGTCGCGGCCGTCGTCGCCGGCGCGCTGAGCATGGGCGCGGGCGAGTACGTCTCGGTCAGCACCCAGAGCGACTCCGAGCAGGCGCTGCTGGAGAAGGAGCGCCGCGAGCTCGAGGAGCAGCCCGAGGAGGAGCTGGCCGAGCTCGCCGCCATCTACGTCGGCAAGGGCCTCGACGCCGACCTCGCCCTGCGGGTGGCCCAGCAGCTCACCGAGCACGACGCGCTCGGCGCGCACGCCGAGGCCGAGCTCGGGATCGACCCCGACGACCTGACCAGCCCGTGGCACGCCGCCTGGGCCTCGATGCTCTCCTTCACCCTGGGCGCGCTGCTGCCGCTGCTGACCATCCTGCTGGTGGTCGCCGACCTCCGCGTCGGCGTCACCATGGGCGCCGTCGCCCTCGCGCTGGCCCTCACCGGCTACGTCAGCGCCGCCCTCGGCTACGGCCCTCCCGGGCGCGCCGTGCTCCGCAACGTCGGCGGCGGCCTCTTCGCCATGGCCGTCACCTTCCTCATCGGCACCCTCCTCGGCACCCAGATCGGCTGACCCCCGCCGACCCGGCCCAATTCTTGCGCTGAGCCGTCCCACATCTCGGGCCCACCCGGCCCGTATCTCTCGCTGACCCGTCCCATATCTCTCGCTGACCCGGCGCGAACCCCCTTTGGGTGGTCCCGAGCCGACTCGGGGCGAGATCTGGGACGGTTCGAGGCGAGATACGGGCCGGGTCGGCGGAGGATCCAGGCCGGGTCGACGGGGGATCTGGGCCCGGTCGGCGGGTGGGTGACGGGGCGGGGTCGGGGTGGTTGGGTGGAGGGGTGCGACTGTTCGCCGCGCTGGTGCCGCCGCCGGAGGCGGTGGAGCACCTCGACGCGTTCCTGGAGGTGCGCCGCGGGGCGGCCGGGTTCCGGTGGAGCGCGGCCGAGCACCTGCACGTGACGCTGGCCTTCTACGGCGACGTCGAGGAGTGGCGCCTCGACGACCTGGTCGAGCGGCTGCACGCCGCGGCCACACGTCGTACGCCGGTGGCCGCCCGCGTGGCCGGCGGGGGCGCGTTCCCCGACCCGGCCGCGGCGCGGGTGCTGTGGGCCGGCCTCGAGGTCGCGGCACCGGACGAGCTCGACCGGCTGGCCGAGGGTTGCCGCACCGCGGGCGCGGTCAGCGGCGCCCGGGTCGACGGCCGGCGGTTCCGGCCGCACCTGACGGTGGCCCGACTGGGCCGCGCCGCGCACGTCGACGACTGGGTGCGCCTGCTCGACGCCTACCGCGGCCCGTCGTGGCGCGCCGACAGCATCGCCCTCGTCGCGTCGCACCTGGGGGAGGGGCCGCGCCGCCGGCCGCGCCACGAGGTGCTCGAACGCATCGAGGTCGGCTCCGGCGAGTGACGCGCGGGCGTCGGCGATCTCGCCTAGGTTGACCAGGGTGAGGATCGCAGTCGTGCGCGAGACGCGCGAGGCCGAGGCCCGGGTGGCGCTGGTGCCCGAGCTCGTCCCCAGGCTGACCGCGCTCGGCCACGAGGTCGCCGTCGAGACCGGCGCCGGGCTGGGCGCCCTGGCCGACGACGCGGCGTACGCCGAGGCGGGCGCGAGCGTGGTCGACGACCCGCTGGCCGACGCCGAGCTGGTGCTGTCGGTGCAGCCGCTGGCCCGCGAGGCGGCCCGGCGCCTGCCCGAGGGCGCGGTGACGGTGTCGTTCCTGCCCACCACCACCGAGACCGACCTGGTGCGCGACCTGCGCGACCTGGGCATCACCAGCCTCGCGATGGAGCTGGTGCCGCGCATCTCGCGGGCCCAGTCGATGGACGCGCTGTCGTCGCAGTCGCTGGTGGCCGGCTACCGCTGCGCGGTCGTCTGCGCCGGGCTGCTGCGCCGCTTCTTCCCGCTCAACATGACCGCCGCCGGCACCGTGCCGCCCGCCGAGGTGGTGGTGCTGGGCGCCGGCGTCGCCGGGCTGCAGGCGATCGCGACCGCCCGGCGCCTCGGCGCGGTGGTCAAGGCGTACGACGTGCGCGCGGCCGCCGCCGAGGAGATCCGCTCGATGGGCGCGCAGGCCATCGAGCTCGACCTGCCGACCCTCGAGGGCGCCGGAGGCTACGCCCGCGAGATGAGCGAGGAGCGCTCCCGCCTGCAGCGCGAGCTGCTGGCGCCGTACGTCGCCGCCGCCGACGGGCTGATCACCACCGCGGCCGTGCCCGGGCGCACCGCTCCGCTGCTGGTGACCCGGGCGATGGTCGAGCAGATGCGGCCGGGCTCGGTGGTGGTCGACCTGGCCGCCGACTCGGGCGGCAACGTCGAGGGCGTCGTCGCCGGCGAGGTGGTGCGCATCGGGAACGCGCAGGTGTGGGGCGGGCGCAACGTGCCCTCGCAGATGCCCGGCCCCGCCTCACGTCTCTACGCGCAGAACGTCGTCAACCTGGTCACCCTGCTGGCCCCCGAGGGCGCGCTGGTGCTCGACCTCGACGACGAGATCCTGGCCGGGTCGTGCGTGACGCACGACGGCCACATCCGGCACGAGCCGACCCGGGTCCTCCTCGAGGGCCCGGTGGAAGGGGGCGGGGCATGAGCGAGGGCATGGTCTGGCTGACCATCTTCGTGCTCAGCGTGTTCGTGGGCACCGAGGTGATCTCGAAGGTCTCCTCGACGCTGCACACGCCGCTGATGTCGGGCGCCAACGCGATCCACGGGATCATCCTGCTCGGCGCGGTCATCGTCACCGGCACCACCGACTCGACCGTGGCGCTGGTCGTCGGCCTGGT
>JBFGFQ010000002.1:0-35089 GCA_041579495.1 Nocardioides sp. | reverse complement strand
GGACGCGGGCACGCCCTGGCCCGCCTCGAGGTGGCGCTGCGCGACCTCGACGACCCGGCCGGCAACGCCCGGCGCGTGGTCGCGGCCGTCGACGCGGCCCGGGCCGCGGGCGACCTCGACGAGGACGTCGCCGTGCACGTCGAGCTGCCCGCCCTGCCCGGCGAGCCGACCTACGGCTGGCTGGCCGCGGCCGACGAGGTCGCCTCCGCCGAGCTGCTGCTGAAGTTCCGCACCGGCGGCCTCGACCCCGACGCGCACCCCGACGCCCCCACGCTGGCGGCCTGGATCGACGCGGCGCTCGACCGCGAGACCGCCTTCAAGTGCACCGCCGGGCTGCACCGCGCGGTGCGCCACACCGGCGACGACGGCGTCGAGCGGCACGGCTTCCTCAACGTGCTCCTCGCGACGCGGCGCGCCTTCGACGGCGCCACCCGGGCCGAGGTGGTCGAGACGCTCGAAGAGCGCGACGGCGCCGTGCTGGCCGCCGCCGTGGCCGCCGAGGACCTCGCCGGCGCGCGCCGCTGGTTCCGCTCCTTCGGCTCCTGCTCGATCTCCGAACCGCTCGCCGACCTCGACGCCCTGGGGGTGCTCGCATGACCGACCACGACAGCCCCGTCGAGGACCGCGGCGGCTTCGGCCCCGACCACCTGCCGTACGCCGTCTTCTCGCGCGACGGCGGCGCGCGCCGGGTCGGCGTCCGGCTCGGCGACACGGTGCTCGACCTGCACGAGGCGACCGGGCGCCCCGAGATGGCGGCAGCGTCGCTGAACCCCTTCATGGCGCTGGGCCCGGAGGTGTGGCGCCAGACCCGCGAGCAGGCCGTCGAGCTGGCGCGCACCACCGAGGGGATCCCGCTGGCCGAGGTGGAGCTGCACCAGCCCTTCGAGGTCGCCGACTACGTCGACTTCTACGCCTCCGAGCACCACGCGACCAACCTGGGCCGGATGTTCCGCCCCGACAGCGAGCCGCTGCTGCCGAACTGGAAGCACCTGCCGGTGGCCTACCACGGCCGCGCCGGCACGGTCGTGCCCAGCGGCACCCCCGTGGTGCGCCCCTCGGGCCAGCGCCGCCCGGCGCCGGGCCAGGGGGAGGACCCCGTCTTCGGGCCCTCGCAGCGCCTCGACGTCGAGGCCGAGCTCGGCTTCGTGGTCGGTGCCCCGTCCTCGCTGGGCGACCGGGTGCCGGCGGCCGGGCTGGCCGAGCACGTCTTCGGCGTGGTGGGCGTCAACGACTGGTCGGCCCGCGACATCCAGGCCTGGGAGTACGTGCCGCTGGGCCCGTTCCTGGGCAAGTCGTTCGCGACCTCGATCAGCCACTGGGTGACCCCGCTGGCGGCGCTCGAGGCGGCGTGGTGCGACCTGCCGGGCCAGGACCCGGAGCCGCTGGACTACCTCGAGCCCGGCCGCACCCGCGGACTCGACGTCGACGTCGAGGTGGTGCTCAACGGCGAGGTGGTCAGCCGCCCGCGCTACCGCACCACCTACTGGTCGCCGGGGCAGATGCTGGCGCACCTGACGGTCAACGGCGCCAGCCTGCGCACCGGCGACCTCTACGCCAGCGGCACGATCAGCGGGCCCGGCGACGACGAGGTCGGCTCGCTGATCGAGCTGTGGCGCGGCGAGCGGTTCCTCGACGACGGCGACGAGGTGGTGCTGCGCTACTCGGCCCCCGGCACCGGCGGCGGCCGGATCACCCTCGGCGAGGTCAGCGGGCGGGTGCTCCCGGCCCGCTAGGTTGGCGGGCATGGGACTGCTCACCCCGCTCGCCGTGCGCCTCGGCGCCCAGCCGTGGATGCCGCGGCTCCTGCCGCAGGTGGTCTGGGTCGACACCCGGCTGCAGCGGGCGACCCGGGGCCGCCTGAGCGTCCTCGACCTGGCCGGCCTGCCCAACCTGATGCTCACGGTGGTGGGTCGTCGCAGCGGGCTGCCGCGCTCGGTGCCGCTGCTGTGCGTGCCGGACGCCGAGGGCTGGCTGGTCGCCGGCTCCTACTTCGGCGGCCCGACCATGCCGGTCTGGGTGCACAACCTGCGGGCGGCCGGGACGGCCACCGTCGGCGTCGGCGGGCGCGAGCGCGCCGTGCGCGCCGAGGAGCTCGCGGGCGCCGAGCGGGCCGCGGCCTGGGCCACCATGCTGCAGACCTGGCCCAACTACGCGCACTACGAGGCCCGCACCGACCGGCTGATCCCGGTCTTCCGGCTCACTCCCGTCGCCTAGGCTCGGCGGGGTGACCGAACCCGTGCAGCTGGGCCAGCACCCGGCCCCGGGCCACGTCCTGGCCCACCTCAGCGACCCCCACCTGCTCGCGGGCGGCGCCCTGCAGCACGGCGTCGTCGACCCCGAGGCGGGCCTGCTGCTCGCCCTCGACCGGCTGCGCCGCATGCACCCCGCGCCCCGGGCGCTGGTCTTCACCGGCGACCTCGCCGACAGGGCCGAGCCCGCGGCGTACGCACGGCTGCGCGAGCTGGTGGAGCCGGTCGCCGAGGAGCTGGGCGCCCAGGTGGTGTGGGTGATGGGCAACCACGACGAGCGCGCGCCGTACGCGCGGGGGCTCTTCGGTCCCGACGCCGACCCGGACGCGCCGCAGGACCGGGTGCACGACGTCGACGGCCTGCGGGTGGTCGCGCTCGACACCAGCGTGCCCGGCTACCACCACGGCGCCCTCTCCCCCGCCCAGCTGGTCTGGCTGGCCGAGGAGCTCGCCGTGCCGGCCCCGCACGGGACCGTGCTGGCGATGCACCACCCGCCGATCCCGCTGCCGATGCTGCGGGCCGCCGAGGTCATCGAGCTGGCCGACCAGCACCTGCTCGCCGAGGTGGTCGCCGGCTCCGACGTGCGCGCCATCCTCGGCGGGCACTACCACTACTCCAGCCACTCGACGCTCGCCGGCATCCCGGTCAGCGTCGCCTCCGCGTCCTGCTACACCACCGACCCGGCGCCGCTGGGGCGCCTCGTCTCGGGCGTCGACGGCCACCAGGGCCTCAACGCCGTGCACGTGTACGCCGACCGCGTGGTGCACACGGTCGTCCCGCTGTCGGCGGCACCCGAGGTCAGCGGCTTCCCGGCCGACGTCGTCGGCCAGCTCGAGGCGCTGAGCCCTGCGGAGCGGCGCGAGCTGGTCTCGCGCAAGGACTCGGCCTTCAACGCCGGCCTGCTGGTGACGGACTGAGGCCGCAACCTCACGGTCGCGGCCCCAGCCATGCTCTCGGTCGCGCCCCTCAGTCGCGGCGGCGGCGGGCCGAGCGGCGGTGCAGCAGCAGCGCGCCTAGGCCCGCCGGCACGACCAGCGCGAGCCCGGCGGCGGTGGAGGCGTCGACGCGGTCGGCGGCCACGTCGCGCTTGCGGCGCGGGGCGAGGTCGCGGGGCCGCAGCGGCTTGACGTCGCCGATGGTCGAGCCGTCGTAGCGGAAGACGTCGAAGCCGCGGACCAGGTCGTTGGCGTAGCCGAAGAAGGAGCCGTTCTTCCTGATCTTGTTGGTCTTGAACGACCAGGCGTCGGAGTCGGGCATCGTGAAGTGGCCGATCTCCTTCATGCCCACGCCGTCGCCGAAGGCGAGCGCACCGGGGCCGGCGGCCGGGTCGGAGACGGCGTCGGCGAGCCCGGAGATGTCGAGGACCCGCACGCCCTTGGCGTACCAGGCGATGGTGAGCATCTTCTGGCGCGGGTAGATGCGCAGCACGTGGGAGGTGCAGGTCGCGCCGTCCTGGACCGAGTAGGTCGGGGCGAACCAGGTGCCGATCTTGACCGGCGCCGACTCGCGGTCGCCGGTGATGTCGTAGAGGTGCAGCCCGCCGCCGGGGCACTCCACCGACGCGGCCGCGCCGGCGCGCTCGTCGGTGACCACCAGGATGGTGCGCTTGGTGCCGTCGGAGTCCTTGAGGGTGACCGGGTCGGCCTGGTGCGAGACGTTGACGGCCGGGTCGACGATCTGACCGATGATCGAGGGGTCGGCGGGGTCGGTGGTGTCGATGACGAGGGTCTGGGAGAGCGCGGCGGAGTAGGCGCGGGTGCCGTCGGCGCTGAAGGTGATGTCGTGCGACTCCGAGCCCAGCGAGGTCGGCACGAACGGGATCACGAAGTCCTGCACCTTGACCGGCCGGGTCGGGCGGCGGATGTCGTAGATGGTGATCGTGGGCTCGGGGCCGGCGGTGAGCAGGTCGGAGTTGGAGTTGTAGAGCCACTTGCCGCTGGGGTGGATGGTCATGTTGTGCGAGCCCGCACCCACGGGCAGCCAGCTGACGGTGCCGGGCCGTCGCGGGTCGGTGAGGTCGACGATCACGGTGCCGGCGTCGCCGGCCTCCAGGCCCAGCTCGGTGCCGCAGCGCGAGGCGGCGCCGGCCGCGCCGACGGTGCCGTCGGCGGTGTAGCTGGCCAGCACCCGGCCGCGGCGCTTCCAGACCTGGATGTCGCCCTGGGAGATCTTGCAGTCGTAGACCGAGACCGGCTTCGGCTTGCGGGGCCGGGTGATGTCGATGACCTGCAGGCCGCCGCGCAGCGTGCCCGCGAGCGCGTACTCCCGCTTGCCCAGTCGCATGAACTCGATGTCCGAGCCGTTCTGCGCCTCGCCGGTGTCGTCGTACTGCAGGTTGGCGACGTAGGACATCGCCACCCCCTCGCCCTGCGTGGCCACCTCGGCCGCGCGGGTGTTGGTGGGCAGGTCGCCGCCCTGGTGCGCCAGCGCCGGGGGCGCGGCGAGCACGGGGGTGAGGGCGGCGAGGCCCATGGCGAGCAGGACGGAGCCGAGGCGTCGGGTCATGCCCCCACAACGGCGCAGCGCCCCCACGGTTACGCCCGGACGGGGAAGCAGAAGGACCCCTGAGCGGCGTCCGGCGCTGCTCAGGGGCCCTTCGGTGGTGCTGTGGCAGATGAAGGATTCGAACCTTCGAAGGCAAAAGCCGACGGATTTACAGTCCGCTCCCATTGGCCGCTCGGGCAATCTGCCAGGTGCTGCCGTGCGGCGCGTTTGGCCCCGCGACAACGAGAGGAAACAATAGCGCAGCCCCCGGGCGCGACCGCAAACCGCCGGGGCACCCCGGCGCGCACACCCCGCGCGCCCGACCGACCCCTCCGACCGAGAACCAGGTGGACCCCATGGCCGACTCGTCCTTCGACATCGTCTCCAAGATCGACCGCCAGGAGGTCGACAACGCGCTGGGCCAGACGGCGCGCGAGATCTCCACGCGCTTCGACTTCAAGGGCACCGGCGCCAGCATCGAGTGGTCGGGCGAGCACGCCATCGAGATCACCGCCTCCGCCGACGACCGCGCCAACGCGGTGCTCGACGTCTTCAAGGGCAAGCTCGTCAAGCGCGACGTCTCGCTGAAGGTCCTCGACGCCTCCGAGCCGCGCCCGTCGGGCCAGCAGTCGAAGATCTCCATCGCACTCAAGGAGGGCATCTCCTCGGAGGACGCCAAGAAGGTCTCCAAGCTGATCCGCGACGAGGGCCCCAAGGGCGTCAAGGCCCAGATCCAGGGCGACGAGCTGCGCGTCTCCTCCAAGAAGCGCGACGACCTCCAGGAGGTCATCGCCCTGGTCAAGGCGCAGGACTACGACTTCGCGGTGCAGTTCACCAACTACCGCTGAAGCACATCCGAGCCGCCCTCGCGGACGGAGTCCGCTCCTCGGCCACGGCGGGCCCGGTCACCGCCCCGCCGTACAGTAGAAGGCGTCCGGCGAGCCCGGAAACCGAGAACTAGAACAAGTTCTCATTCCGGCATACCGCGAGTATGCTCGGCCGGTCTGTCCGCGCAGCGATCCCAGGAGTGGCACCTCGTGTCCGAGAACACCAAGCAGGTCAAGCAGCTCGACCGCGTCATCATCCGCTTCGCGGGCGACTCCGGCGACGGCATGCAGCTGACCGGTGACCGGTTCACCGCCGAGTCCGCCTCGTTCGGCAACGACCTGGTGACGCTGCCCAACTTCCCGGCCGAGATCCGTGCCCCTCAGGGCACGCTGCCGGGCGTCAGCTCCTTCCAGGTGCACTTCGCCGACCACGACATCCTCACCCCCGGCGACGCCCCCGACGTGCTCGTCGCGATGAACCCGGCGGCACTCAAGGCCAACCTGGGCGACCTGCCCAAGGGCGCGACGGTCATCGTCGACACCCACGACTTCTCCGCGCGCAACCTGGTCAAGGCCGGGTACGACGCCAACCCGCTGGAGGCGCTCGACTCGCCCGGCTCCGAGCTCGACGGCTTCAACGTCCACCCCGTCGACCTGACCGGCATGACCGTCGGCGCGGTCAAGGAGTTCGGCCTCTCGCGCAAGGACGCCGCACGCGCCAAGAACATGTTCGCGCTGGGCCTGCTGTCCTGGATGTACGGGCGCCCCACCGAGGGCACCGAGACGTTCCTGGCGCGCAAGTTCGCCAAGGACGCCGCCGTGCGCGACGCCAACCTCACCGCTTTCCGCGCGGGCTGGAACTTCGGCGAGACCACCGAGACGTTCGTGGTGCGCTACGAGGTGAAGCCGGCCCCGATGGCGGCCGGCACCTACCGCAACATCACCGGCAACCTGGCGCTCTCCTACGGCCTGGTGGCCGCGGGCGTGCAGTCCGGGCTGCCGCTCTTCCTGGGCTCCTACCCGATCACCCCGGCCAGCGACATCCTCCACGAGCTGAGCAAGCACAAGGGCTTCGGCGTCACCACCTTCCAGGCCGAGGACGAGATCGCCGGCGTGGGTGCCGCCATCGGCGCGTCCTTCTCGGGCGCGCTCGGCGTGACCACCACCTCCGGCCCGGGCATCGCGCTGAAGTCCGAGGCCATCGGCCTCGCGGTGATGACCGAGCTGCCGCTGCTGGTCGTCGACGTGCAGCGCGGCGGGCCCTCCACCGGCCTGCCCACCAAGACCGAGCAGGCCGACCTGCTGCAGGCCATGTTCGGGCGCAACGGCGAGGCACCGGTGCCGATCGTGGCCCCGCAGTCGCCCGGCGACTGCTTCGACGCGGCCCTGGAGGCCGCGCGGATCGCGATCACCTACCGCACCCCGGTGATGCTGCTCTCCGACGGCTACCTGGCCAACGGCTCCGAGCCGTGGCGGATCCCCGAGGTCGCCGACCTGTCGGTCATCGACCCGGCCTTCGCGACGGCCACCAACCACACCTCGACCAGCACCGCCAAGGACGGCACGGTCACCGAGACCGAGGAGTTCTGGCCCTACCTGCGCGACGAGGAGACCCTGGCCCGCCCGTGGGCCATCCCGGGCACCGCCGGGCTCGAGCACCGCATCGGCGGCCTCGAGAAGGGTGAGGGCCACGGCAACATCTCCTACGACCCGGCCAACCACGAGCGGATGGTGCGCACCCGCCAGGCCAAGGTCGACCGGATCGCCGAGTCGCTGCCGCCGCTGGTGGTCGACGACCCGTCGGGCCGGGCCAAGGTGCTGGTGCTCGGCTGGGGCTCGACGTACGGCCCGATCGGTGCCGGCGTGCGTCGCGTGCGCCGCGCCGGCTACGACGTCGCCCAGGTGCACCTGCGCCACCTCAACCCGTTCCCGAAGGACCTCGGCGAGATCCTCGCCCGCTACGACAAGGTCCTCGTGCCCGAGATGAACCTCGGCCAGCTCTCGATGCTGCTGCGCGCGAAGTACCTCGTCGACGCCGTCGGCCACCACCAGGTCAACGGCATGCCGCTCAAGGCCGCCGAGCTCGCGCAGGTCATCGGCGAGCTCGTCGCCCAGGCCGAGGGCATCCCCGCCGACCAGCTCGACCTCTCCGTCGCGACCAGCCAGGAGGTCCACCAGTGACGCTCACCCCGAACCGCACCGACCTGCCCACCCCGGGCCTGCGCTCCGGCACCGAGTCGGTGCCGGCCTACGAGGGCGCGACCCCGCAGACCGGCAAGGACTTCACCTCCGACCAGGAGGTGCGCTGGTGCCCCGGCTGCGGCGACTACGCCGTGCTCAAGGCCGTGCAGTCGTTCCTGCCCGACCTCGGGCTGCGCCGCGAGAACATCGTCTTCGTCTCGGGGATCGGCTGCTCGAGCCGCTTCCCCTACTACCTCGACACCTACGGGATGCACTCGATCCACGGCCGGGCGCCGTCGATCGCCACCGGCATCGCCACGGCCCGCGAGGACCTCTCGGTCTGGGTGGTCACCGGTGACGGTGACGCGCTCTCGATCGGCGGCAACCACCTGATCCACGCGCTGCGCCGCAACGTCAACATGACGATCCTGCTGTTCAACAACCGGATCTACGGGCTGACCAAGGGCCAGTACTCCCCCACCTCCGAGGCCGGCAAGGTCACCAAGTCGACCCCGATGGGCTCGGTCGACCACCCGTTCAACCCGGTGTCGCTCGCGCTGGGCGCCGAGGCGTCGTTCGTGGCGCGCACCATCGACTCCGACCGCAAGCACCTCACCGAGGTGCTCGCCGCGGCCGCCGCGCACCGCGGCACCTCGCTGGTCGAGATCTACCAGAACTGCCCGATCTTCAACGACGGTGCCTTCGACGCGATCAAGGACCGCGACACCAAGGCCGACGCCATCATCCCGCTCGTGCACGGCGAGCCGATCACCTTCGGCGTGCCCACCGAGGACGGGCGCGCCACCAAGGGCGTGGCGCACGACCCCGCCACCGGCGGGGTGCGGGTCGTCGAGGTCGGCGACGGCCCCGGCCAGGTGGGCGAGGGCGACCTGCTGGTCCACGACGCGCACAACCCCGACCCGTCGGTGGCGTTCGCGATCAGCCGGCTCACCGACGCGGGCTACCTCCACACCAGCCCGATCGGGATCTTCCGCCAGGTCGAGCGCGAGACGTACGACGACCAGGCGCGCGCCCAGCTCGCCACCGCCGGCGCCACGTCCGACGCCGACCCCAGCGAGCGCCTGGGCGCGCTGATCACCGGCGCGGACACCTGGACGGTCGTCTGAGCGAGGGGCCCACCCCGCTGTCGACCGGTCAAACGACGGTGCTTAGCCTGCATCCGTGGCCGAGTCCCGCCGCGGTGTCCTCCTGGGGGCAGCGGCCTACCTGATGTGGGGAGCCTTCCCCCTCTACTTCCCCCTGCTCGAGCCCGCCGGTTCGCTGGAGATGCTCGGGCACCGGGTGGTCTGGTCGGCGGTCACGATGGTGGTCGTGGTGGTGGCGCTGAGCCAGCTGGCCGCGCTGCGAGCGCTGCTGGCCGACCGACGTCGTACGGCGCTGCTGCTCGCGGCCGCCGCGACGATCACCGTCAACTGGGGCGTCTACATCTACGGCGTCACCCACGACCGCGTCGTGGAGACCGCGCTGGGCTACTACATCAACCCGCTCGTCACGGTGCTGATGGGCGTGCTGCTGCTCGGTGAGCGGATGCGGCGCCTGCAGGTGGTCGCGCTGGGCGTGGCCGCGGTGGCGGTGGTCGTGCTGACGGTCGGCTACGGCCGGCCGCCGTGGGTGGCGCTGGCGCTGGCGCTGTCGTTCGGCACCTACGGGCTGCTGAAGAAGACCGCGAACGCCGGCGCGGTGCCGAGCCTGACCCTCGAGACGCTCTTCGTGGCCCCCGTGGCGCTGGCCTACCTGGCCGTGCTCGGCAGCAGCGGTGCCGCCGAGTTCGGCGACCACGGGCTGCTGCACGCGCTGCTGCTCACCACCACGGGCGTGGTCACCGCGGTGCCGCTGCTGTGCTTCGGCGCGGCCGCCACCCGCATCCCGCTGACCACCATCGGGCTGCTGCAGTACCTCACCCCGACGCTGCAGTTCCTCCTCGGCGTCCTGTACTTCCGCGAGGACATGCCGGCGGCACGCTGGACCGGCTTCGTGCTGGTGTGGATCGCCCTGGTGATCTTCACCTTCGAGGCGCTGCGCCACCGCCGGCGCCAGCTGCGGCTGACCGTCGCCGCAGCCGTCGGCTGACGCGGGCTGCGCCGCTCAGCCGGTGCGGACGGCCACGAGGTCGGCGAAGGCCTCCAGGGCCGCGCGCACGGGCCCGGCGGGCACCACGTCGAGGTGGGCCTTGGCCTCCTGGGCCTGCGCGACGACGTAGTCGCGGGCCTGGTCCATCGCGGGGTGCGCACGCAGCAGGCCGAGGGTCTCGGCGAGCAGCGCGTCGTCGGTGAGGTCGGCGTCGAGCAGCTCGAGCAGGCGTACGTCGGCGGGGTCGCTCGACGCGGCGCAGGCGGCGCGCGCCATCAGCACCGGGAGCGTCGGCACGCCCTCGCGCAGGTCGGTGCCGGGGGTCTTGCCGGACTCGTCGGTCTCGGATGCGACGTCGAGGATGTCGTCGGAGAGCTGGAAGGCCGCGCCGACGATCTCGCCGTACGCCGCCAGCGCCTCCTCGACCTCGCGCGGGGCGCCGCTGAAGCGGGCGCCGTAGCGCGCGGAGGTGGCGATCAGGGAGCCGGTCTTGCCGGCCACCACGTCGAGGTAGTGCTGCAGCGGGTCCTCGTCGGGCCCCGGGGTGACGGTCTCGAGGATCTGGCCCTCGACGAGACGGGTGAAGGTCTCGGCCTGGATCCGCACCGCGTCGGCGCCCAGGCGCGCGGTCAGCTCGGAGGAGCGGGCGAACAGGAAGTCACCGGTGAGGATCGCGACCAGGTTGTCCCAGCGGGCGTTGGCCGAGTCGGCGCCGCGGCGCAGGTCGGCCTCGTCCATCACGTCGTCGTGGTAGAGCGAGCCCACGTGGGTGATCTCGACGACGCAGGCCGCGGTGAGCACGTCGTCGCAGCCCGGCTCCGGGCCGGTCTCGGCGGCCAGCAGCACCAGCAGCGGGCGGAACCTCTTGCCACCGGCCGACATGAGGTGCGCCGCGGCCTCCGAGACGTACCTCGTGCGGCCCTGGACGTAGCCGGCCAGCAGCTCCTCGATGGTGTCGAGGCGCTGCTGCAGGCGTGCGGCCAGCGCCTCGTCGGTGACGGGCAGGGCCAGGTTGGCCAGGGGCGGGGTCGAGCTCACCTGATGAATTGTCCGGCATCGGCCGCGAGGTCGAGCACCGGCCCCGGCACCACGCCGAGCGCCAGGGTGCCGACCACGCCGACCACGATCACCGCGGTCGTCAGCGGCGACGGCGTGGTCACCGAGGCGACCTCGCCCTCGGGCACCGCGAAGTACATGACCCGGATCAGGCGGATGTAGAAGAACACCGACACCACGCTGGCCGCGATCGCCACCAGCACGACCGGCCAGGCGCCGGCCGACAGGGCGACCGTGAAGACCGCCCACTTGCCGGTGAACCCGGCGGTCAGCGGGATGCCGGCCATCGAGAGCAGGAAGAACGCGAACGCCCCGGCGACCAGCGGGGAGCGGGCGCCGAGCCCGGCCCAGCGGGCCATCGCGGTCGCCTCGCCCGAGGAGTCGCGCACCAGGGTGACGACGGCGAACGCACCGACCGTCGCGAAGCTGTAGGTGAGCAGGTAGAACAGCACCGACTGCAGCGAGGTGATCTCGCCGTCGGCCAGCGCGCCCGCGCCCTGCACGCCCAGGACACCGGTGAGCAGGAAGCCGGTGTGCGCGATCGCCGAGTAGGCCAGCATCCGCTTGACGTCGGTCTGCACGATCGCGAGCACCGCCCCGACCAGCATGGTCAGGATCGCGACGACCCACAGCATCGGCTGCCACGACCAGCGCTCGGCGCCGAAGGCGACGTAGAGCAGGCGCAGGATCGCGCCGAAGGCGGCGATCTTGGTGCCGGCGGCCATGAAGGCCGTCACCGCGGTGGGCGCGCCCTGGTAGACGTCGGGGGTCCAGGCCTGGAACGGCACGGCGCCGACCTTGAAGAGCAGCCCGACCATCAGCATCCCGATGCCGACCAGCAGCAGGCCGCGGTTCTCGGTGTCGTTGCGCACCGCCTCGTCGATGGCGGCGAAGTCCATCGCCCCGGCGAAGCCGTAGACCAGCGCGATGCCGTAGAGGAAGAAGCCGGAGGAGAAGGCGCCGAGCAGGAAGTACTTCAGCGCGGCCTCCTGGCTCAGCAGGCGGCGGCGTCGGGCCAGGCCGGCGAGCAGGTAGAGCGGCAGCGAGAGCACCTCGAGCGCCACGAACAGCGTCAGCAGGTCGCCGGCGGCCGGGAAGAGCATCATGCCGGTGACGGCGAACATCAGCAGCGGGTAGACCTCGGTGTGGTCCAGCGACTGGGTACGACGCTCGGCCTCGGTGCCCGGGAGGGCGGCGGCCTGCCCGGCGAAGGCCGAGACCCCGCTCTCGATGCGGCGCTCGGCGAAGAGCGCGACGCCGGTGAGCGCGAAGACCAGCAGCATCCCCCACAGGAAGACCGTGGGCCCGTCGACGGCGACCGCGCCGGCCGCGCCGAAGAGGCCGCGCGCGGCGCCGCCCTCGGTGGCCTCGAGGTCCATGCCGACCAGGACGGTGCCGACGAGCGCGGCCACCAGGCCGGCGACGGCCAGCACCAGCTGGACGCCGTGCCGGCGGCCGCGGGGCAGGAAGGCCTCGGCCAGGACGCCCAGGCAGGCGACGCCGAAGACCACGAGCAGCGGCCAAATGCTGCCGTACTCCATCAACGGCTGGGTGAACTCGGCGCCCATCAGTTCTCGCCCTCCTCGGCGGTGTCGGAGTGAGCCTCGGCGCCTGCCGGCGCGCTCACCTCCGGCGGGTCGTCAGTGACGCCCACCTGGCTGAGCAGGTCGCCGACGTAGGGGTCGGCCGCCTCCATCAGCGGCATCGGGTAGAAGCCGAAGAGCACCAGGCCCACGAAGAGCGGCGCCACGGCGACCAGCTCGCGCGTGGACAGGTCGCGCTCGCGGCGCACGGTGCCCGGCACCGGCTCCAGGGTCGGCCCGGTCATCGTGCGCTGGTACATCCACAGGGCGTAGATCGCGGCCAGCACGATCCCGGTGACCGCGACCGCGCCGACGTACCAGGCGTACTGGAAGGCGGCGATGATCACGAGCATCTCGGAGACGAACGTGCTCAGGCCCGGCAGGCCCAGCGCGGCGAGCCCGGCGACCAGGAAGAGCCCCGCCAGCACCGGCGTGACCTTCTCGACGCCGCCCATCTCGCGGATCGAGGCGGTGCCCCGGCGGTGCACGACGTAGCCCGCGACCAGGAAGAGCGCCGCGGTGCCGAGGCCGTGGTTGACCATGTAGAGGATCGCGCCGGTGCCGCCCTGGCTGGAGAGGGCGAAGATGCCCAGCGTGATGAAGCCGAAGTGGCTCAGCGAGGTCAGGCCGATCAGGCGCATCAGGTCGTCCTGGCCGATGGCCACCAGCGCGCCGTAGACGATCGAGACCAGCGCGAGCACCACGACCAGCGGGGTGGCCCACTGCGAGGCCTCCGGGAAGAGCCCCAGGCAGAAGCGCAGCATGCCGAAGGTGCCGATCTTGTCGAGCACGCAGACCAGCAGCACCGCCGTGCCGGGCGTGGCCCGCTCGGTGGTGTCGGCCAGCCACGTGTGCACCGGGAAGAGCGGCGCCTTGATCGCGAAGGCGATGAAGAACGCGGCGAAGAGCCAGCGCCCGGCCGCGGTGTCGATGTCGAGCGCGGCGAGGTCGGACAGCAGGTACGACGGGGTGCCCTGCTGGGCGGAGACGACGTACAGGCCGATCACGCCACCGAGCAGCACCAGGCCGCCGGCGAGTTGGAACATCAGGAACTTGACCGCCGCCGCGCTGCGCCCGGCGCGCCCGAAGCCTCCGACGAGGAAGTAGGCCGGCACCAGGGTCGCCTCGAAGACGACGTAGAAGAGGAACACGTCGGTGGCCAGGAAGACCGCCAGCGAGAGCGCCTCCAGCGCCAGGGTCCAGGCCACGAACGCCGCCGCGGAGCCCTGGGCCCGACCGTCGAGGTAGCCCTCGTCGTCGCGCCAGGACGCCAGCAGCACCACCGGCACGAGGACGGCGGTCAGCAGCACCAGCAGCAGGCCGAGCCCGTCGACGCCGAGCGCGTAGTGGACCCCGAAGGCGCTGATCCAGTCGTGGGTCTCGGTGAGCTGCATGCCGCCGTCGACGTCGTACTGCAGCGCGACCGCGACGGCGAGCGCCAGGGTGGCCAGCGAGACGCCGAGACCGACCTGCTTGGTCAGCGCGGCCGAGCCGCGCAGGAAGGGCACCGCGACCGCGCCCACGAGGGGCAGCAGGACGAGGAGGCTGAGCCAGGGGACGTCGGACATCACAGGTTCACCACCAGGAGCGCGCCGACGACGAGGACGACCCCGCCGACGACGGAGAGGGCGTAGGAGCGCACGAAACCGTTCTGGAGCTTGCGGAGCTGGCCGCCGAGCGCGGCGGTGACGCCGGCGCTGCCGGTGAACAGCCCGTCGACCAGGGTGCGGTCACCGCGGGTGAGCCCCGCGGTGGCGTGCCGGCCGGGGTTGACCACCAGCGTCTCGTTGATCGCGTCGCCGTAGAGGTCGGCGCGCGCCGCGCGGGTCGCGAACGACACGTCCTGCGGCGCCGTGGTCGGCACCGGGCGCTTGCCGACCAGCAGCCACGCGGTGGCCACGCCGACCGCGACGACGGACAGGACCAGCAGCGTGATGACGATCGCCGGCACCGGCGGCTCGTGCTCGGGGGCGGTGCCCACGACCGGCGAGAGCCAGTCGACGATCCAGTGGCCCAGGTAGAGCAGGCCACCGAGGACCGAGAGCGCGGCCAGCACGACGAGCGGGCCGGTCATCACCGAGGGCGACTCGTGCGGGTGCACGCCGTCCTTCCAGCGCTTCTCGCCGAAGAAGGTCATCAGCATCAGCCGGGTCATGTAGAAGCCGGTGACGCCGGCACCGATGAGCGCGCCGACGCCCGCGACCGGACTCTCGATGAGCGCGGTCTCGATGATCTTGTCCTTGGACCAGAAGCCCGAGAAGCCCGGGAAGCCGATGATCGCCAGGTAGCCCATCGCGAAGGTCAGGAAGGTCACCGGCATCGCCGAGCGCAGCGCGCCGTAGCGGCGCATGTCGACGTCGTCGTCCATCCCGTGCATCACCGAGCCGGCGCCGAGGAACATGTTGGCCTTGAAGAAGCCGTGGGTGATGAGGTGGAAGATCGCGAACGCGTAGCCGTACACGCCCAGGCCGGCGGCCAGCATCATGTAGCCGATCTGGCTCATCGTGGAACCGGCGAGCGCCTTCTTGATGTCGTCCTTGGCGCAACCGATGACCGCACCCCACAGCAGCGTCACCGTGGCGACCACGATGACGGCGGTCTGCGCGTGCGGTGCCAGCTCGAAGACGAAGTTGGAGCGCACCACCAGGTAGACGCCGGCGGTGACCATGGTCGCGGCGTGGATCAGGGCCGAGACCGGGGTCGGGCCCTCCATCGCGTCGAGCAGCCACGACTGCAGCGGCACCTGCGCCGACTTGCCGCAGGCCGCGAGCAGGAGCAGCAGGCCCAGCGCGGTGAGCACCCCGTCGCTGGCACCGGAGGCGTTCGCGCTGATCACGGTGAAGCTGGTCGAGCCGAAGGTGACGAAGAAGAGCGCGATGCCCAGGCTCAGGCCGATGTCGCCGACGCGGTTGACCACGAAGGCCTTCTTGGCGGCCGCGGCCGCGGAGGGCTTGTGCTGCCAGAAGCCGATGAGCAGGTACGACGCCAGGCCGACGCCCTCCCAGCCCAGGAACAGGCCGAGGTAGTTCTCGCTCAGCACCAGCATCAGCATCGCGGCGACGAACAGGTTGAGGTAGGCGAAGAAGCGGCGACGGCGCGGGTCGTGCTCCATGTAGCCGATGGAGTAGACGTGGATCAGCGAGCCCACGCCGGTGATCAGCAGCAGGAACAGCACCGACAGCGGGTCGAGCAGCAGGTCGATGGAGACCGTCAGGTCACCCACGCGCATCCAGTCGTAGAGGTGCTGCACGACCTGGCGCTCGCCCTCCTCCCGGCCGGTCAGCGAGACGAAGAGCACCAGGCTGAGCACGAACGAGCCGACCGCGGTCAGCGTGCCGAGCCAGTGCCCCCACGCGTCGGTGCGGCGTCCGCCCAGGAGCAGGATCGCAGCACCGGCCAGCGGCAGCGCGATCACCAGCCACAGCAGCGAGAAGACGCCGTCGGCGCCCACGGGATCGACCACGGGGATGGACGCGCCACCCTCGGACAGGGAAAACATCTGCGACGGGCTCCTAGTACTTCAGCAGGCTCGCGTCGTCGACCGAGGCCGAGCGACGGGTCCGGAAGATGGTCATGATGATGGCGAGCCCGACCACGACCTCGGCGGCGGCGACGACCATCACGAAGAAGGCCGCGACCTGCCCGTCGAGGTTGCCGTGCTGCTTGGCGAAGGCCACCAGCGCGAGGTTGCAGGCGTTCAGCATCAGCTCGACGCACATGAACACCACGATGGCGTTGCGGCGGGTGAGCACCCCGACCGAGCCGATCGTGAACAGGATCGTGCTCAGCACGATGTAGGGGGTGACGTCGTCCATCACTCGTCTCCCTCGGGGTGGCCGGCGCCCTGCGGGCGGGTCTCGGGGTTCTCGGTGTTGTGCCCGGCGCCGGCCGAGGTGTCGGCCGCGCCGCCGGAGCCGCCGGAGATGCCGCGCACGCCGTCGAGGGTGCGCTGCACGTCCTCGATGTCGTCGGCCAGGGCGGGCGCGGAGCGCACCGTGCCGCGCGCGGCCAGCACCCGCGAGACCGAGTCGCGGGCCGGGGTGCCGTCGGGCAGCAGGGCCGGGGTGTCGACCGCGTTGTGGCGGGCGTAGACGCCCGGGGAGGGCAGCGGGCCGAGGTGGCGGCCGGTGGTCGCGTACTCCTGCATCCGGCGCGCGGCCATGGCGCGCTGGCCCTCCTTGGCGTCGAGGCGCTCGCGGTGGGCGAGCAGCATCGCGCCGAGGGCGGCGGTGATCAGCAGCGCGGCGGTGGCCTCGAAGGCCAGCACGTAGCGCGAGAAGAGCAGGTCGGCCAGGCCCTCGATGTTGCCGCCGGCGTTGGCCACGCCCATCCCGGTCATGGTGCCCAGCGAGATCTGGGCGACCACGAGGACCAGCAGCGTGCCCATCACCAGGCCGCCGAGGATCGACAGGAGACGCTGGCCGCGGATCGTCTCGACGGTCGAGTCGGCCGCGTCGACGCCGACGAGCATCAGCACGAAGAGGAACAGCATCAGGATCGCGCCGGTGTAGACGATGATCTGGACCGCGAAGAGGAACGGTGCGTCGAGGGTCAGGTAGAGCACCGCGAGGCTGATCATCACCACGGCCAGCAGCAGCGCCGAGTGCACCGCACGGCGCATCAGCACCACGCCGAGCGCCGCGAGCACGATGAGGGGCGAGAGCACCCAGAACGCGATCACTTGGCGGCCTCCCCGGTGGTGCCCGGCGCCGGGGCGGCGTACTGGCCCCGGTAGTAGTCGGTCTCGTCGTCGCCGAGCAGCATCGCGTGCGGCGGCTGCTCCATGCCCGGCAGCAGCGGGGCGAGCAGGTCGGACTTCTCGTAGATCAGGCTCTCGCGGGTGGAGTCGGCCAGCTCGTACTCGTTGGTCATCGTCAGGGCGCGCGTGGGGCAGGCCTCGATGCACAGCCCGCACAGGATGCAGCGCAGGTAGTTGATCTGGTAGACGCGGCCGTAGCGCTCACCGGGGCTGAAGCGCCCCGAGCCCTCGGGGGCGCCGGGCTCGTCGCTGTTGGAGGCGCCCTCGACGTAGATCGCGTCGGCCGGGCACGCCCAGGCGCACAGCTCGCAGCCGACGCACTTCTCCAGCCCGTCGGGCCAGCGGTTGAGCTGGTGCCGGCCGTGGAAGCGCGGTGCGGTCGGCAGCTTCTCGAAGGGGTACTGCTCGGTGACGACCTTGCGGAACATGGTGCGGAACGTCACCCCGAAACCCGCGATGGGGTCCCAGAACTGCTCCTTCATGCTCTTGGCGCCGGGGCTCTCAGCCATGTCAGCTCTCCTCGGAGGCACCGTGGGACACGGTGGCCTGCGTGCGGGTCGGGAACGTGAGCGGGGCGGCGGCGCCGCGCTGGGCGCCCCCGCCCGGCATCGGCGGGACGGGGTAGGCGCCGGTCGGTGCGGTGTGGACGTCCTCGTCCTGCTCGCGGGCCGACTCGTCGGGGCCGAAGAAGCCCCACACGAGGATCAGCGCCAGCAGGACGCCGCCGCCGATGAGGATCTCCTGGGTGCCCAGCTCGTAGGCGGTCGAGACGTAGCGCATCGTCGCGACCAGGACCACCCAGGCCAGCGCGGCCGGGATCAGGACCTTCCAGCCCAGGTCCATGAACTGGTCGTAGCGCATCCGGGGCAGGCTGCCGCGCAGCCAGATGAAGAAGAAGATGAACAGCAGCATCTTGCCGAAGAACCAGATCAGCGGCACGTAGCCCTCGTTGGCGCCCGCCCAGACCTCGTCGATCCAGAACGGGGCGCGCCAGCCGCCGAGGAACAGCGTCGTGGCCAGCGCCGAGACGGTCGCCATGTTGATGTACTCGCCGAGGAAGAACAGCGCGAACTTCAGCGAGGAGTACTCGGTGTGGAAGCCGCCGACCAGCTCGCCCTCGGCCTCGGGGAGGTCGAAGGGGGCACGGTTGACCTCACCGACCATCGAGATCACGTAGATGACGAACGAGGGGAAGAGGATGGCGCCGAACCACCAGTCCTCCTGCGCCGCGACGATCTCGGAGGTCGACAGGGAGCCGGCGTAGAGGAAGACCGCGACCAGCGCGAGGCCCATCGCGACCTCGTAGGAGATCATCTGCGCGCTCGAGCGCAGGCCGCCCAGCAGCGAGTACGTCGAGCCGCTGGCCCAGCCGCCGAGCACGATGCCGTAGATGCCGATCGAGGCGATCGCCATCACGAACAGCACCGCGACGGGCATGTCGGTCAGCTGCAGCGGGGTGCGCTCGCCGAACATCGTCACCTCGGGCCCGAACGGGATCACCGAGAAGGTCACGAAGGCGGGGATCACCACCAGCACCGGGGCGAGGACGAAGACGACCTTGTCGGCCGCCTTGGGGATGATGTCCTCCTTCAGCGCCAGCTTCACGCCGTCGGCCAGCGACTGCAGCAGGCCGAAGGGACCGTGCACGTTGGGGCCGATGCGGTGCTGCATGCGCGCCACGACGCGCCGCTCCCACCAGATGTTGAACAGCGTCAGCAGCACCAGCACGACGAAGATGAGCACGGCCTTGACCAGCACCAGCCACCAGACGTCCTGGCCGAAGAGGGGCAGTTCGTTCACAGCGAGGCTCCCTTCAGGCTCACGCGGCTGCCCGGCGAGGCCAGGCGTTCGAGCACGGAGGTCCCGAAGGACGCGGACGGCACCCACACGACGTCGTCGACCATGCCGGGCACCTGCTCCACGGGCAGCGTCAGCTCGCCGCGGTCGCCCACGACGGTGACGCTCGCGCCCGACAGCGCGGCGGCGGCGTACGTCGCGGGGCTGAGGCGGGCCACGGCGGGCCGGGCGGTGGCCGCCAGGTGCTTGTCGCCGGCCTGCATCGCGCCGTCGTCGATCATCTGCTTCCAGGTCGACAGGGCGACGCCCTCGCCCGCGGGCTGACCGGTGGCTGCGCCGGTGGTCTCGAGGGCGGGACGCTCACCGTCCCAGGCGCCGAGGTCGGCCATCTCGGCACGCACCTCGTCGACGGTGCGGAAGCCGAGGGCCGCACCGCGGCCCAGCGCCGCGAGCTCCTCGGAGATGCCGGCCAGCACCCGGAGGTCGGGCAGCGCCGACGGGCTGGGCAGCACGGCCTCGAAGGCACGGGCCCGGCCCTCCCAGTTGACGAACGTGCCGGCCTTCTCGACGGCCGCGGCGACCGGGAAGACCACGTCGGCGACCCGGGTCACCTCGGTCTCGCGCAGGTCGAGGGCGACCACGAACGACGCGGCCGCCAGGGCGGCGCGGGTGGCGGCGGGGTCGGGCGTGTCGGCGGGGTCGACGCCACCGACGACCAGTCCACCGACCTCGCCGGCGAGCAGGGCGGCGACGATCGCGTCGGCGTCGCGCCCGGGGGTCTCGGGCAGGGAGGCCACGCCCCACGACGCGGCGGCGTCGACGCGGGCGGCGGCGTCGGCGACCGGACGGCCGCCGGGCAGCAGCGTGGGCAGGCAGCCGGCCTCGACCGCACCGCGGTCACCGGCGCGGCGCGGCACCCAGGCCAGCCGGGCGCCGGTGCGCGCCGCGAGCTCGGCGGCGGCGCCCAGGGCACCGGGCGAGGTGGCCAGGCGCTCGCCGACGAGCACCACGGTGGTGGCGTCGACGCCGTGCTCGGCGTGCTCGACCATCGCGGCGAGGGCGGCGGCCTCGGCACCGGGGGCGGTGGGCACCAGGTGCGCGGAGAGCTTGCCGAGCCCGCGGCTCAGGTACGGCGCCACCGCGAGGACGCGGGTGCCGTGCCGGGCGGCGCGGCGCAGGCGCAGGAAGACCGCGCCGGCCTCGTCCTCGGGCTCGAGCCCGGCCAGCACGACGGTGGCGGCCGACTCGAGGTCGGCGTAGGTGACCGCGCCGGAGCCGGGGGTGCCCAGCGCCACGTGCGCGGCGAGGAAGCGCTCCTCCTCCGTGGAGTGCGGGCGGGCGCGGAAGTCGATGTCGTTGGTGCCGAGGGAGACCCGGGCCAGCTTGGCGTAGGCGTAGGCGTCCTCGGTGCTCATACGGCCACCGGTCAGCACCGCGGTGGCGCCGGCGGCGGCCAGGCCGCGGGCGGCGACCGCGAAGGCCTCGGGCCACGAGGCGGGGCGCAGCGAACCGTCGCCGCCGTCCTCGACCCGGTCGCGGACCTGCGGGTAGCCGAGCCGGTCCTCGAGGCCGGCGTAGGTGAAGGCGAAGCGGTCCTTGTCGGTGATCCACTCCTCGTTGACCTCGGGGTCGTTGCCGGCCAGGCGGCGCATCACCTTGCCGCGACGGTGGTCGACGCGGATCGCGGAGCCGCAGGCGTCGTGCTCGGCCACGCTGGGGGTCGAGACCAGGTCGAAGGGCCGCGAGCGGAAGCGGTAGGACTCCGAGGTCAGCGCGCCCACCGGGCAGATCTGGATCGTGTTGCCGGAGAAGTAGGACAGGAACGGCGCCGACTCGGCGATGCCGATCTGCTGCTGGGCACCGCGCTCGACCAGCGCGATGAACGGGTCACCGGCGATCTCGTCGGCGAAGCGGGTGCAGCGCTGGCACACGATGCAGCGCTCGCGGTCGAGCAGCACCTGCGGGGAGAGGTTGATGGGCTTGGGGAAGGTGCGCTTGACGCCGCCGGAGGCGGTGAAGCGCGACTCGCCGCGCCCGTTGGACATCGCCTGGTTCTGCAGCGGGCACTCGCCGCCCTTGTCGCAGACCGGGCAGTCGAGCGGGTGGTTGACCAGCAGGAACTCCATCACGCCCTGCTGGGCCTTGTCGGCGACCTCGCTGGTGGCCTGGGTGTTGACGACCATGCCGGGCGCGACCGGCAGCGTGCAGGAGGCCTGCGGCTTGGGGAAGCCGCGGCCGTTGCCGGCGTCGGGGACGTCGACCAGGCACTGGCGGCAGGCGCCCACGGGCTCGAGCAACGGGTGGTCGCAGAAGCGCGGGATCTGCACGCCGACCTGCTCGGCGGCGCGGATCACCAGGGTGTCCTTGGGGACGCTGACCTCGATGCCGTCGATGGTCACCTGGACCAGCTCGACGTCCGGCTGGGCGCCGGAGGTCTTCTCGGGGGTGCTTGTCATGCCTGTGCTCCAGCGGTGGCGAAGACGGTCGAGGCCGCGGGGTCGAAGGGGCACCCGCCGTGGGCCAGGTGGGCGAGGTACTCGTCGCGGAAGAACTTGATCGAGCTCGAGATCGGGCTGGTCGCACCGTCGCCGAGCGCGCAGAACGAGCGCCCCAGGATGTTGTCGCACTGGTCGAGGAGCAGGTCGAGGTCCTCCTCGCGCCCCTCCCCCTTCTCCAGGCGGGCCAGGGTCTGCACGAGCCACCACGTGCCCTCACGGCACGGGGTGCACTTGCCGCAGGACTCGTGCTTGTAGAACTCGGTCCAGCGCAGCACCGCGCGCACCACGCAGGTGGTCTCGTCGAAGAGCTGCAGCGCCCGGGTGCCGAGCATCGTGCCGGCCTCGGCCATGCCCTCGAAGTCGAGCGGCAGGTCGAGGTGCTCGGCGGTCAGCAGCGGCGTGGAGGAGCCGCCCGGGGTCCAGAACTTCAGCTCGTGGCCGGCGCGCATGCCGCCGGCGAGGTCGATGAGCTCGCGCAGCGTGATGCCCAGCGGCGCCTCGTACTGCCCGGGGCGGGTGACGTGGCCCGAGAGCGAGAAGATGCCGAAGCCCTTGGACTTCTCGGTGCCCATCGAGGCGAACCAGTCGGCGCCGTTGGCGACGATGGAGGGCACCGAGGCGATCGACTCGACGTTGTTGATCACCGTGGGGCTGGCGTAGAGCCCGGCCACCGCGGGGAACGGGGGGCGCAGCCGCGGCTGGCCGCGGCGGCCCTCGAGGCCCTCGAGCAGCGCGGTCTCCTCGCCGCAGATGTAGGCGCCGGCCCCGGCGTGCACCACGACGTCGAGGTCGTAGCCGCTGCCGTGGATGTCGGTGCCGAGGTGGCCGGCGGCGTACGCCTCGGCCACGGCCGCCTGCACCCGGCGGATGACGTGCAGGACCTCGCCGCGGATGTAGATGAACGCCTTGTTGGCGCGGATGGCGTAGGAGCTGATGATGACGCCCTCGACCAGCGTGTGCGGGCTGGCCATCATCAGCGGGATGTCCTTGCAGGTGCCCGGCTCGGACTCGTCGGCGTTGACGACGAGGTACTTCGGCTTCGGGTTGTCCTGTGGGATGAAGCCCCACTTCATGCCGGTGGGGAAGCCCGCGCCGCCGCGCCCGCGCAGGCCGGAGTCCTTGACCGCGGCGATCACGTCGTCGGGTGCCATGCCCAGCGCGGTGCGCAGCCCGGCGTAGCCGCCGTGCTGCTCGTACGACGCCAGGGTCCAGGAGCGCTCGGCGCCCCAGTTGGCGGTGAGGACCGGGGTGAGGGTGTCGACCACGTCAGTTCGCCTCCTTCTTCTCCGCGGCGGTCTCGTCGCTGCCGCTCTGGGCCTCGACGGCCGCGGACTCGGCCTCCTGGGAGGCGTCGCTGCGCGCGGCGGCGCCGGCGCCGTCGCCCGAGGGCTCGGTGCCGGTCGACCCCGAGGCCCTCGCCTCGGGCGCGCTCCAGCCGCGCTCCTGCGCGACCTGCAGGCCCACGAGCGAGGCGGGGCCCGCGCCCGGGCCCTCGTCGACGCGCCCGTCGGGGAAGCCGGCGAGCACCCGCTCGGCCTCGCGCCAGGTGCACAGGCGCGGGCCGCGGGTCGAGCTGACCTCCTTGCCGGCGCGCAGGTCGTCGACCAGCGAGACCGCCGAGTCGGGGGTCATGTTGTCCATGAACTCCCAGTTGACCATCATCACCGGCGCGTAGTCGCAGGCCGCGTTGCACTCGACGTGCTCGAGGGTGATCCGGCCGTCCTCGGTGGTCTCGTCGTTGCCGACGTCGAGGTGGTCCTTGAGCCGCTCGAAGATCTGGTCGCCGCCCATCACCGCGCACAGCGTGTTGGTGCAGACCCCGACGTGGTAGTCGCCGACGGGGCGGCGCTTGTACATCGTGTAGAAGGTCGCGACGCCGCTGACCTCGGCCGCGGAGATGCCGAGGATCTCGGCGCAGGCCTCGATGCCCTCGGGGGTCACCCGGCCCTCGCTGGACTGCACCAGGTGCAGCATCGGCAGCAGGCCGGAGCGGGCCTCGGGGTAGCGGCCGGCGATCTCGCGCAGCTCGTCGAGGGTGGTCTGGGAGAGACTCATCGGTCGACGCCTCCCATCACGGGGTCGATCGAGGCGATCGCCACGATGACGTCGGCGACCATGCCGCCCTCGCTCATCACGGACGTCGCCTGCAGGTTGACGAAGGACGGGTCGCGGAAGTGCGCCCGGAAGGGACGGGTGCCGCCGTCGGAGACGACGTGCGCGCCGAGCTCGCCGCGCGGGGACTCCACGGGCACGTAGGCCTGGCCGGCGGGGACCCGGAAGCCCTCGGTGACCAGCTTGAAGTGGTGGATCAGGCCCTCCATCGACTCGCCCATGATGTGGCGGATGTGGTCGAGGCTGTTGCCCATGCCGTCGGAGCCGATCGAGAGCTGGCTGGGCCAGGCGACCTTCTTGTCGGCGACCATGACCGGCGCGCCCTCGAGCCCGGCGAGCCGCTCGGCGGCCTGCTCGACGATGCGCAGCGACTCCCACATCTCGTTCAGGCGCACCCGGAAGCGGCCGTAGGCGTCGGCGGTGTCCCAGGTCTGGACGTCGAAGTCGTAGGTCTCGTAGCCGCAGTACGGCTCGGACTTGCGCAGGTCCCACGGGTAGCCGGTGGCGCGCAGCGGCGGGCCGGTCAGGCCCAGCGCGAGGCAGCCCTCGAGGTCGAGGTGGCCCACGCCCTCGAGCCGGCCCCGGAAGATCGGGTTGGCGTTGCACAGCGCGGCGTACTCGGGCAGGCGCTTGCGCATCAGGTCGATGAAGCCGCGGATCTCGTCGAGGGCGCCCGGGGGCAGGTCCTGCGCGACGCCGCCGGGGCGGATGAAGGCGTGGTTCATCCGCAGGCCGGTGATCAGCTCGAAGAGGTCGAGCACCAGCTCGCGCTCGCGGAAGCCGATCGTCATCACGGTCAGCGCGCCGATCTCCATGCCGCCGGTGGCGATCGCCACCAGGTGCGAGGACAGGCGGTTGAGCTCCATCAGGAGCACCCGCATGACCTGCGCCTTCTCGGGCACGTCGGCCTCGATGTCGAGCAGCCGCTCGACACCCAGGACGTAGGTCATCTCGTTGTAGAACGGCGAGAGGTAGTCCATCCGGGTGCAGAACGTGACGCCCTGCGTCCAGGTGCGGAACTCCATGTTCTTCTCGATGCCGGTGTGCAGGTAGCCGATGCCGCAGCGGGCCTCGGTGACCGTCTCGCCCTCGAGCTCGAGGATCAGGCGCAGCACGCCGTGGGTCGAGGGGTGCTGGGGGCCCATGTTGACGACGACGCGCTCCTCGGCGCCCTCCTCCAGCCCCTCGGTGATGGAGTCCCAGTCCTGCCCGGAGACGGTGAAGACGCGTCCCTCGGAGGTCTCCTGGGTGCCGGCGTACATGTCCTGCTCGCCAGCGTTGTTGCCAGGGTCGGTGCCAGGGTTGGTGGTAGCCATCAGTTGTACGACCTCCGCTGGTCGGGAGGCGGCACGGTGCCGCCCTTGTACTCCACGGGGATGCCGCCCAGCGGGTAGTCCTTGCGCTGGGGGTGGCCCGGCCAGTCGTCGGGCATGAGGATGCGCGTGAGCGCGGGGTGGCCGTCGAAGACGACGCCGAACATGTCGTAGGTCTCGCGCTCGTGCCAGTCGGCGGTGGGGTAGACCGAGATCACCGAGGGCACGTGCGGGTCGGCGTCGGGGGCGGTGACCTCGACGCGGATCCGGCGGTTGTGGGTCATCGAGAGCAGGTGCAGCACCACGTGCAGCTCGCGGCCGGTGTCGTCGGGGTAGTGCACGCCGGACAGGCTCGAGCAGAGCTCGAAGCGCAGCGCCTCGTCGTCGCGCAGCACGCGGGCGACCGTGAGCAGGTCCTCGCGGCGCACGTGGAAGGTGATCTCGCCGCGGTGCACCACGACGCTGCCCAGGGCCTGCTCGAGGCCGGCGGCCCGGGTGGCGGTCTCGAGGGCGTCGGCGACCTCGTCGAACCAGCCGCCGTACGGGCGCTGGGACGGGGTCGGGAAGGTGACGGCCGAGACCAGGCCGCCGTACCCGCTGGTGTCACCGGTGCCGCGCACGCCGAACATGCCGTGGCGCTCGCCGACCTGGTGGACCTCGCCGGGGGCGGCGGGCAGGTTCTCGGGCGACTGCTCGACCGCGGGCTGACCGGGGGTCTGCTCGGGGCCGTCGGGGGTCGCCGTCGTGACGTCCTTGTCGTCCTCGCTCAACGCAGGAGGCCCTTCATCTCGGAGGTCGGCAGCGCGGTGAGGCGCTCGTTCTCGAGCTCCTCGATCTGGGCGGCGCGGTTGGCGCCGAGCTTGGTGTGCTGGACCTGGTCGTGCAGCTTGAGGATCGCGTCGATGAGCATCTCCGGGCGCGGCGGGCAGCCCGGCAGGTACATGTCGACGGGCACGACGTGGTCGACGCCCTGGACGATCGCGTAGTTGTTGAACATGCCGCCGGAGCTGGCGCACACGCCCATGGCCAGCACCCACTTGGGCTCGGCCATCTGGTCGTAGATCTGGCGCAGCACCGGGGCCATCTTCTGGCTCACCCGGCCCGCGACGATCATCAGGTCGGCCTGGCGCGGGCTGGCCCGGAAGACCTCCATGCCGAAGCGGGCCATGTCGTACTTCGGGCCGCCGCTGGTCATCATCTCGATGGCGCAGCAGGCCAGGCCGAAGGTCGCGGGCCAGAACGACGCCTTGCGCATGTAGCCGGCCACGCCCTCGACGGTCGTCAGCAGGACGCCGCTGGGGAGCTTCTCCTCGATACCCATGACTGGGTCCTTTCGCAGATGTGGTCCGGTCAGTCCCAGTCGAGCCCGCCGCGACGCCACTCGTAGGCGTAGGCGACGGTGATGTTGACCAGGAACAGCACGACGGCGAGCAGACCGAACCCGCCCAGGGCGTCGAAGTGGACGGCCCAGGGCACGAGGAACATGATCTCGACGTCGAAGATGATGAAGGTCATCGCGACCGTGTAGAACTTCACCGGCACCCGCCCGCCGCCGACCGGCTGCGGGGTGGGGTCGATGCCGCACTCGTAGGAGTCGAGCTTGGCGCGGTTGTAGCGCTTGGGGCCGGTGAGCGTGCTGATGCCCACCGAGAAGACGGCGAAGCCGGCGGCCAGCGCGGCCAGCACCAGCACCGGGGTGTAGAGCTCCATCGCGATCCCTTCCTCCTACGAGCGCCACGGGGCCCGGGTTGTGACCTTGTGAAGCGAATCACTAGTGGCGTGGCGCACAGTCTGCCACTCCCCCGCACGGGTGGCGACCCGGGGGGTGGGTCCGTGCGGGGCGGGCGATCGGGGCCCTGACCTGGGCATTTACCGCACGCGGATGTTGCGTAATTCCGCTCGCCCCGGGAGCCCGCTCGGGGGCTGGCTCGGGTGCTCGCTCAGGCGGTGGCGCGGTGCAGGGCGACGATGCCGCCCGAAAGGTTCTTCCACTCCACGTCGCGCCAGCCGGCCCCGGCCACCAGCGCGGCCAGCCCGGCCTGGTCGGGCCAGGCGCGGATCGACTCGGCCAGGTAGACGTAGGCGTCCGGGGAGGAGGAGACCGCGCGGGCCACCGGCGGCAGCGCCTTCATCAGGTACTCGACGTACAGGGTGCGGAAGGGGGCCCAGGTGGGGTGGCTGAACTCGCAGACCACCAGCCGCCCGCCGGGCTTCGTCACCCGGCGCATCTCGGCCAGGCCGGCCTCGGGGTCGACGATGTTGCGCAGCCCGAAGGAGATCGTCACCGCGTCGAAGGTGTCGTCGGCGAAGGGCAGGCGGGTGCCGTCGCCGGCGGTGAAGGGCAGGTGCGGGCGCGCCCGCTTGCCCACCCGCAGCATGCCCAGGGAGAAGTCGCAGGGCACCACGGTCGCGCCGCGGTCGTGGAAGGGGGCGCTGGAGGTGCCGGTGCCGGCGGCCAGGTCGAGCACCCGCTCGCCGGGCACCGGGGCGACGGCGTCGAGCACCTCGGTGCGCCAGCGCCGGTCCTGGCCCAGCGAGAGGACGTCGTTGGTGACGTCGTAGCGCTTGGCCACGGCGTCGAACATGCGTCGTACGTCGGTCGGCTGCTTGTCCAGGTCTGCACGGGCCACAGGCGCAGCGTAGAGGGCCCCGCCCGACGGGGGCGCTCCCGGTGGAGCGCTCGGCGACCGGGTGGTGGTGCACCGCGGCTGAGGCACCACCCGCTGAGTACCCTCGACCCCGTGACGACCAGCACGAGCCCCGGGAGCCGGCCCGCCCCCGACGCACCCCTGGTGGCGCGCACCGTGGCCGTCGACGTCTCCCGGCTCGACGAGCTGGGCTCGCTGCTGGACCTGCTGCCGCCCGAGCACCCGGTGAGCTGGCTGCGCCGCGGCGAGGGCCTGGTCGGCTGGGGACGCGCCGCGCGGCTGCGCACCGAGGGGCCGACCCGCTTCCGCGACGCCGCCAAGTGGTGGGAGGAGACCACCGCCCGCGCGGTGGTGCGCGACGAGGTCGAGGAGCCCGGCACCGGGCTGGTCTGCTTCGGCACCTTCGCCTTCGCCGACGAGCCCGGCCACTCGGTGCTGCAGGTGCCCTCCGTGGTGGTGGGCCGGCGCGGCGACCGCGCCTGGCTGACGGTCGTGGGCCGGGGCAGCCTCGAGCCGCTCGACGCCCACCTGTCCCCCGCCGCGGCACCCGACGCCCCGGCCGGCATCACCTTCGCCGACGGCGCGCTCAACTCCGAGGAGTGGATGTCGGCGGTGGCCGACGCCGTGGCCCGCATCGGCGGCGGCGACCTCGAGAAGGTCGTGCTGGCGCGCGACCTGGTGGCCACGGCCGACGAGGACGTCGACGTCCGGTGGCCGCTGCAGCGTCTCGCGGCGGCGTACCCGATGTGCTGGACCTTCCACGTCGACGGCATGTTCGGGGCGACCCCCGAGATGCTGGTGCGCCGCGAGCGCGGCCTGGTCACCTCGCGGGTGCTGGCCGGCACGATCCGCCGCACCGGCGACGACGAGCGCGACCTCGCCCTGGCCGCCACCCTGGCCCGCTCGTCGAAGGACCTCGAGGAGCACGAGTACGCCGTCCGCTCGGTCGCCGACGCGCTCGAGCCGCACTGCTCGTCGATGAACGTGCCCGAGGCGCCGTTCGTGCTGCACCTGCCCAACGTGATGCACCTGGCCACCGACGTCGCCGGCGTCGTCCACGACGCCCAGACCGTCTCGTCCCTCGACCTCGCCGAGGCGCTGCACCCCTCGGCCGCCGTCGGCGGCACGCCCACCCCGCAGGCCACCGCACTGATCACCGAGATCGAGCGGATGGACCGCGGCCGCTACGCCGGCCCCGTGGGCTGGATGGACGCCACCGGAGACGGCGAGTGGGGCATCGCCCTGCGCTCGGGCTCCGTCGACGGCCGCAGCGTGCGGCTCTTCGCCGGCTGCGGCATCGTCGCCGACTCCGACCCCGAGGCCGAGCTCGCCGAGGCGCAGGCCAAGTTCGTGCCGGTGCGGGACTCGCTCTCCGGCTGACCCGGGGTCAGAGGTCGGCGCCGTCGGCGCGGCGCACGAACTCCAGCCCGTCCTGGCCCAGGAACCGGCCGAAGTGCTGGTCGACGATCCCCAGCGCCAGGTCGGAGTAGACCTTGTCGTGGATCGCCAGCACCCGGGGCGCGGCGACCGAGCGGGCGAACTCGATGCCCTCGGCGATCGCCATCCACGGCGCGCAGACCGGCGCCAGCAGCACGTCGACCCCGGTGCCGGGGCCGGTGAGCGCGTCCCCGGGGTGGAAGACCCGCTCGGTGCCACAGGTCAGCAGGTAGCCGGAGTTGTCGAAGTGCGGCAGCCCGGGGTGGATCACCGCGTGCTTCTCCCCCACGACCTGCACGGGCACCCCGGCGACCTCCAGCGACTGGCCGGGGGTGACGACCGTGACCCGCTCGGCCAGGTCGGGGGCCTGCTCGCGGATCCGCTCGGCGACGGCGGCGATGGTCCAGATCGGGGCGTCGGCGGCGCGCAGCGCCTCGGGGGTCCAGTGGTCGGCGTGCTCGTGGGTGACCAGCACGGCGGCCGCGCCGTCGACCGCCGCGGCGGCGTCGGGGGTGAACGCGCCGGGGTCGAGCACCAGCGCGGTGCCCTCGTGCTCGACGCGCACGCAGGAGTGGCCGAACTTGGTGATCCGCATGCCGTCCACCGTAATCCGCGCAGGGCCGCGGCGGCCGGATGCCTACGATGCGCCGGTGAGCACTCCACGGACCTCGGCGCCGGCCCACCTGCGCGCGGCCACCGTCGGGGACGCCCGGGCGCTGGCCCACCTGCACGTCGACGTGTGGGAGGACGCCTACGCCGACCTGATGCCCCGCCGCGTGCTCGTCGAGCGCCGCGCCGCGCTCGAGCAGCGGGTGGCGCACTGGCACGACGTCCTGACCGTCCGCGGCCGCACGCCCGGGACCGAGCCGCTCTGGCTGGCCGAGGACCCGACCGGGCTCGTCGGCTTCGGCTGCGCCGGACCGGCCCGCGACGACGACCCGGCACTACCGCCCCTGGAGCTCACCGCGCTCTACGTCCGGGCCCGCTGCTGGGGCACCGGGCTCGGGCACCGCCTGCTCGGGGCCGCGGTCAGCGACCGGGCGGCGTACCTGTGGGTGCTGGCGGGCAACGAGCGCGCGACCGGCTTCTACGAGCGGCACGGGTTCGGCCTCGACGGCATCGTGGACGACAGCGACCCGCACGGCCGGCACCTGCGGATGGTGCGGCGGTGAGCTCCGACCCCGCCGCGGACGTGCCGTGGCTCGATCTGGCCGACCCGGGCTTCGACACCACCGGCCCCGAGGTGCACGCCGCCCGCGCACGGACCTGGTGGGCGCGCACGCCGTACGGCGCCGCGGTGCTGCGGCACGCGGAGGCCGCGGCGCTGCTGCGGGACCGCCGCTTCGTCCAGGGCAACGCGCGCTGGCCCGAGCAGAACGGCATCCGCTCCGGGCTCTTCCACGACTGGTGGGCCGAGACCCTGCTCAGCCTCGAGGGCGAGGACCACGACCGGGTGCGCCGGCTGCTGCTGCCGGCCTTCCGCAAGCGCTCGATCGAGGCGATGCGCCCCTCGTTCACCGAGCTCGCGGAGGAGCTGGTCGACGGCTTCGCCGCGCGCGGTCGGGTCGAGCTGGTCTCGGAGTTCGCCGAGCCGTACGCCGCCCGCATCATCTGCCGCCTCCTCGGGCTCGACGAGGAGCACTGGCCGCAGGTGGCGCACTGGGCCGACGACCTCGGGGCGTCGTTCTCGACCGACGTCGGCGCGCAGGTGCCGCGCATCGAGGCGGCCCTCGACGGGCTCAGCGGCTACCTCGCCGACGTCGTGGCCGACCGGCGGGCCCGGCCGCGCGACGACTTCGTGACCACGCTGGTGCAGGCCGCCGACGAGCCGCCCGCGGGCACGCCCGGGCTGAGCGACCACGAGCTGTCGGTGGCGCTGGTCTTCCTGGTCTTCGCGGGGATGGAGACCACCCGCAACCAGATCGGGCTCGCGGTGCGGACGCTGCTGGAGCACCCCGACCAGTGGCGGCTGCTCGGCACCCGGCCCGACCTCGGGGCGGCGTGCGTCGAGGAGGTGATGCGGGTCAACCCGACCGTCACCTGGGTGACCCGCGAGGCGGTCGAGGAGGTCGACCTGGGCGACGGCCTGGTGGTGCCCGCGGGCGGGGTGGTGCAGGTGCTCTCGCACGCCGCCGGCACCGACCCGGCCGCGATGGCCGACCCCGCCCTCGACCTCGAGGCCGCCCAGCGCGGCGAGCACCCGCCGCACACCGGGTTCGGCGCCGGCATCCACCACTGCCTGGGCCACCTGGTGGCCCGGGTCGACATGGCCGTGGCGCTGCCGCTGCTGGCGGCGCGGATGCCCGACGCCGAGCCCGACGGGCCCGGCGAGTGGATGCCGGTCTCGGGCAACACCGGCGCGCTCTCCTTCCCGCTGCGCTTCACCCCGTCCTGACCCGTCGGCGTACGCCGCCCCGGCTCAGCTGGTCAGGTGGTGCACGAAGCACCAGCGCCAGTGCTCGCCGGGCTCGGCGGACTGCATGACGGGGTGGCCGGTGTCGCGGAAGTGCGCCGTGGCGTGCTGGGCGGGCGAGGAGTCGCAGCAGGCCAGGTGGCCGCACTCGAGGCACTCGCGCAGCGCGACCCAGGTCGTGCCGACCGCCAGGCAGTCGGTGCACGCGCCGGCGTCGCTGGTCTCGACCGCCTGCGTCACGGCCAGGTGCTCGCAGTCGTCGCGGGTGGCCGGCCGCAGCCCCACCGGCTCCTCCTGCTCGTGCTGGGGCAGCACCCGGTCGATGAGGGACTCCTCGACGTCGAGCATCGCCAGGACCTCGGCGACCACTACCGAGTCGACGCGTCCCGAGCCGCGGATCTCCAGCACCCGCTCCCGCTCGGCCTCGATCATCGCCAGCCGCGCCCGGGCGTACAGCTCGCTGGGCGTCTCCTGCCCGGGGGTGGTGCCCAGACGCTCCCACGCGGCGAAGTTGCGCTGGTCGATGCGCTGGCGGACCAGGTCGATGACGCCGTGCGCGTCGTCGTACTCCAGCTCCTCGAGGGCGGCGTACCCGGCCTTGGATGCCTGCTGGAGCAGGGTGGCGCGGGCCAGGGCGTCGTCCATCGGGTCCGGGGAGCGCACCCGCAGGCGGCGCGCCAGCCACGGCAGCGTCAGGCCCTGCAGCAGCAGGGTGCCGGCCACGACCGTGAAGGCCACCACCAGCAGCACCTCGCGGTGCTCGACGTCGGCGGGGATGACGAACGCCGCGGCCAGGGTGACCACGCCGCGCATCCCCGCCCAGCCCACGAGCAGGGTGTTCTGCCAGGTGGGGCGCACCCTGACGCCGTCGGGGCCGGGTCGCACGATGGCGTAGCGCGCGGCGAAGACCCAGACGATGCGCAGCGTGACGACCGCGAGCAGCGTGGCGCCGCAGACCAGCACCACCCGGCCCAGCCCCACCTCGCTGCGCCCGACGTCGTCGACCAGCCGCGCGGCCTGCAGGCCGATGAGCAGGAAGACGACGTTCTCGAGGACGAAGGCGATCGTGCGCCAGTTCATCCGCTCCGAGATCCGCGACGACGCGGACTGCAGGACCGGCGAGCGGTGCCCCAGCAGCAGTCCCGCGACCACCACCGCGATCACGCCCGAGCCGTGGATCGTCTCGGCGGCCACGTACGCCGTGAACGGGGTGACCAGCGAGATGGCGGTGTCGGTGAGCGGGTCGTCCACGCGCCGGCGTACCCACGCGATGACGAGGTAGAGCAGCACCCCGACCGCGACCCCGCCGCCGGCGGCGAGCGCGAAGTCGAGCCCGACGCCGAGGGCGGTGGTGCCGGCGCCGCCCACGGCGATCGCGGTGCGCAGCGAGACCAGCGCGGTCGCGTCGTTGAACAGCGACTCGCCCTCGAGGACCGTCACGATGCGGCGCGGCAGCCCGATGCGGCGCCCCACCGCGGTCGCCGCGACCGCGTCGGGCGGGGCGACGACGGCGCCGATCGCCAGCGCCGCGGGCCAGCCCACGCCCGGCAGCAGCGCGTGCACCACGACCCCGACGCCTACCGTGGTGAACACGACGAGCCCGACCGAGAGCAGCAGGATCGAGCGGCGGTTGGCGTTGAAGTCGACCAGGGAGGTCTGGATCGCCGCGGCGTAGAGCAGCGGCGGAAGCAGCCCGACCAGCACCACCTCGGGCGAGAGCGTGATCTCGGGGACGCCCGGCACGTAGGAGCCGGCCACGCCCACCACGACCAGCACCAGCGGCGCCGGCACGTCGATGCGGTCGGCGAGCGCGGTGACCACCAGCACGGTCACCGCCAGGGCGATGAGCAGCAGGGCGATCTCCACCTGGTGATCGTGCCAGGTGCGGGCGGGCTGCGTCAGGGGGCGGTGGGGCTCAGGGGCGCAGCGCGCGGATCCGCTCGTCGAGCGCGCGCCGGTCGTCGCGGCGCACCCGCGCCTCGACCACCTCGATGCCGCCGTTGGGCGAGGCCAGGGCCTGCTCGAGCTCGGGCAGGCTCTCGACGCGCCAGTGCGGGGTGCGGGTGGCGGCGCACAGGGCGGCCAGGTCGACGTGGTGCGGGGTGGCGAAGAGCCGCTCGAAGCGGTCGGCGTGCTCGGCGGCGCCCTGCTCGAGCATCGAGAAGATCGACCCGCCGTCGTCGTTGACGACCACGACGGTCAGGTCGGGCTCCGGCTCGCCGGGGCCCAGCACCAGCCCGTTGGCGTCGTGCAGGAAGGTCACGTCTCCCACCAGCGCGAACGCCCGGCTGCTCGCGGGCCGGCCCAGCGCGGCGCCGACCGCGGTGGAGACGACCCCGTCGATGCCGGACAGGCCCCGGTTGGCGATCACCTTGCGGCGCGCGCCGACCCGCCAGCCGTGCAGCATCAGGTCGAGGTCGCGGATCGGGCTCGACGCGCCCACGTGCAGCAGCCCCCCGGGCGGCAGGGCCCGCGCGACCGCGCCCGCGACGTCGTACGGCGTGAGGCCGGGCTCGGCTGCGAGCAGCGCGTCGAGCTGCCGCGAGACCGAGCGGTCGGCGGCGACCCACGCCTCGAGCCAGGCCGGGTCGTCGGCCTGCTGGTCGGGGTGCGGTGCGGCGCTGCTCAGCTCGGCGTCGACCCGGAAGGGGCGCGCCGCCCAGACGCCGCGGGCCGGCGCGGCGAGCACCTCGACGTCGTCGCGGCCCAGCAGCCTGCTCACCGGCCGGCTCAGTGTCGGGTGCCCGGCGACCACCACCCGCTCGATGCTGCGCCCCAGGTCGGTGTCGAGCAGCAGCCGGTAGGCGCGCAGCGCGTTGGCGCCCGTGCGCGACCCGCTCGACGGCTCGGCCAGCAGCGGCCAGCCGGCCGTCTGCGCCAGCACCCGCGCCGGGGGGCCTGCGTCGTCGCCGGCCACCACGACCGTGCGCGGCCCGAGCGCGATCGGGCCGTCGTTGGTGACCAAACGGCGTCCGGAGCCATCGTCGTCGTGCCGATCGGTCACCAACGGCAGGTCGGCCGCGTCGAGGTCCCAGGGCGCCGAGGGCAGCAGTGGCTCGTCGAGGCGCACGTTGAGGTGCACCGGGCCGTCGTCGAGCCACAGCGTGACCCAGTCGGGCGGGCCGTCGACGCCGAGGTCGCGGGTCTCGACCAGGGGGCCGAAGACGCCGACCTGGTCGGTGGTCTGGTTCGCCCCGGTGCCGGCCAGGCGGGCCGGCCGGTCGGCGGTGACCACGACCAGCGGCACCGCGGCGTGGGCGGCCTCGAGGACCGCCGGGTGCAGGTTGGCCACGGCGGTGCCGGAGGTGCACACCACCGCCGCCGGTGCACCGGTGCGGGAGAGCCCCAGGGCCAGGAACGCCGCCGAGCGCTCGTCGAGGCGGGTGTGCAGGCGCAGCAGCCCCGCGGCGGCGGCGTCCCAGACGGCGAAGGACAAGGGGGCGTTGCGCGAGCCCGGCGCGACGACCACCTCGCGCACCCCGGCCCCGAGCAGGCCGGCGACCACGGCGCGGGCGGTGCGGGTCGCGTCGTTCTGTTCAGACACGCCGTCGATCCTCGCGCACGCCGCGCACCGCGGCCAGCCGCGCCCCCCAGTGCGCGACCCGCTCGGGCGCGGCGGCGAGCCGGGCCAGGGCGGCCGG
>JBFGFQ010000001.1:0-36895 GCA_041579495.1 Nocardioides sp. | reverse complement strand
TCGGCGACGGCGGCGTCGTACTCCAGGAACGGCGACCACTCCCCCCACCCGCCCGGCCCGCGCAGCAGCAGGCCCTCGCGCACGGTGATGCCGCGGAAGCGGGTGCGCATGGGGATCGAGAACACGTGGGTCTCTCCGACGCCGCCGGTCACGTGCGTCACATCTGGTCGCCGTTTGGTCACCAACGGCGTCGAACCTGTCCCGGGAGGCGCCGACTGGTCACCAACGGCAGCCCCTTGGCGCGCGCCCACCATCGCCATCAGCGCCACCCGGTCGGACTTGCCGTTGCCGAGCAGGGGCAGGGCCGGGAGGTCGACGACCTGCCGGGGCGCCCACGAGCGCGGGTGCGCCTCGGCGACCCAGGCGCGCAGGTCGTCGAGGGGCACCGCCCCGGCGGTGCCGACCACGAACGCCACCAGCCGGCGCCCCCACTCCTCGTCGGGCACCCCGAGCACCTCGGCGGCCTCGACACCGGGGTGCTCGCGCAGCCGCGCGGCGACCGCGGGGGCCGGCACGTTGACCCCGCCGGTGACCACCACGTCGTCGAGGCGCCCGAGCACCTGCAGCCGGCCGTCGTCGTCGAGGCGGCCGGCGTCGGAGGTGAGGAACCAGCCGTCGACCAGCACCTCGGCGGTCAGCGCCGGGTCGCCGTCGTAGCCCGCGAAGAGCGTCGGCCCGCTGAGCCGGATCCGCCCGTCGGGGCCCAGCGCGAGACCGACGCCGTCGAGCGGCACCCCGTCGTAGACGCAGCCGCCCGCCGTCTCGGCCGAGCCGTACGTCGCCACCACGCGCACCCCCGCCGCGGCGGCCCGCTCGCGCAGCGCCGCGTCGATCGGGCCGCCACCCAGCAGCACGGTGCGCAGCGAGGCGAGCGCCGCCGTGTCGTCGGGGTCGGCCAGCGCCCGGTGCAGCTGGGTGGGCACCAGGGAGACGAATCCGTCGACCCCGGCGGGCAGCGCGGCCACCGCCGCGGCCAGCGTGCCGTGCTCCTCGAGCAGCACCGGCTCGTGACCGGCCACCAGCGAGCGGGCCACCACCTGCACCCCGGCGACGTACGCCGCGGGCAGCGCCAGCACCCAGGCGCCGGCGACCCCGAGACGCCGCGCCGACGCCTCGACGGAGGCGAGCACCGAGGCCCGCGGCAGCAGCACCCGCTTGGGCCGGCCGGTCGACCCGGAGGTCTCCACGACCCACGGCTCGGGCTCGCCGGGCGCGCCCAGCCAGTCGCGCAGCGCGGCCACCGCGTGACGCGTGCCACCGGGGTCGATATCCATGCGACGAACGCTAGCCCGGCGTGGTCTCATCCTCCGGTGCCGACCCGTCCCCGCCTCCTGCAGCAGTTCGTGCCCCCCACCCCGCTGGCGGGCAAGCTGTCGGTCCAGTCGGTTCTCTTCGCCGTCGGCGACGGCGCGTTCATCACCGCCAGCGCCGCCTTCTTCTTCGTGGTCGTCGGGCTCTCCCCGGCCCAGGTCGGCATCGGGATCACCGTCGCGGGCGTGGCCTCCTTCCTGGTCGCGGTGCCGGCCGGCAAGCTGGCCGACCGGATCGGCCCGCAGCGGCTGTGGGCGATCGGCGCGGTCGGCACGGCGGCGACGTACGCCACCTGGCCCTGGATCGACGGGTTCGTCGCGTTCCTGGTGGTCAGCGTGGTCCTCGAGGTGGTCAACTCGACCGGCGGCGCGGCCCGCGGGGCCTACGTCCTCGACGTGCTGCCGCGTGCCGAGCGGATCGGCTCCCAGGCCTACATGTACGCCGCCACCAACCTCGGGTTCACCGTCGGCGCCGGCCTGAGCTTCGTCGCGCTGGCCTTCGAGGGCGACACGCTGCTCACCGGGCTGCCGCTGCTGACCGCGGCGCTGAGCCTGGTCAACGGCTACTGGATCACCCGGCTGCCGAAGGCGCCGCACCAGGAGCGGCCCTCGCCGCTGGAGACCGCGATCACCGCCGCCGTCGACGAGACCGACGCCCCGCGGGCCGTCCCCGGCGCGCTGCGCAACCCCGGCTATCTGCTGACCGCGTTCTTCAGCGGCGTGCTGATGACCAACCAGGTGCTGCTGCACACGGTGATCCCGCTGTGGCTGATCTCCGAGACCGACGCGCCCCGGGTGCTGCTGGCCGCGCTCTTCGCCACCAACACCCTGATGTGCATCGTGCTGCCGATGGCCGTGGCCCGCACCGTCCAGGGCCTGCCGACCGCACTGCGCGCCACCCGGATCAGCAGCGCGTTCTTCGTGATGGCCTGCGTCATCACCATGGTCACCCGCGACACCCTCGGCTGGCAGACCATCGCGCTGATGTGGGCCGGCCACATCGTCGTCACCGGCGCCGAGCTGTTCCTCTCCGCGGCGAGCTGGGCCTTCGAGTCCGAGCTCTCCGACCCCGACCGGCGCGGCGAGTACCAGGGCGCCGGCAACCTCGGCGGCACCCTCGGCTTCGTCTGGGCCCCGGCCGCCTACACGTGGCTGGCGCTGAGCTGGGGCACGCAGGGCTGGCTGGTGATCGCCGCGATCATCCTGGTCGCAGCGGTGGCCATCCACCCCTCGGCCCGGATGGCGCAGCGCTTCCTGGAGCGCCACGAGCTCGACCCGGCCCGCTGACCCGCGTCGGGCGCCGGGGCCGCGCTGGGGTTGAATCTCCTGTCGTGGCTACCCCCGCTCAATGGCTCGCCGGCGCGCGACCCCGCACCCTGCCCGCCGCCGTCGCGCCCGTGCTCGCCGGCACCGGCGTCGCGGCGTACGTCGACGAGCCGGTGTGGTGGAAGGCCCTGCTGGCCCTCGTGGTCAGCCTCGCGCTCCAGGTCGGCGTCAACTACGCCAACGACTACTCCGACGGCGTGCGCGGCACCGACGACGACCGGGTCGGCCCGATGCGGCTGGTCGGCTCCGGTGCCGCCGCCGCGCCCGCCGTCAAGCGGGCCGCCTTCGCCGCGTTCGGCGTCGCGGCCGCGGCCGGCCTGGTGCTCGCCGCCAGCACCGCCTGGTGGCTGGTGGCGGTGGGCGCGGTCAGCGTCCTGGCCGCCTGGTCCTACACCGGCGGTGACAAGCCCTACGGCTACCTGGGCCTGGGCGAGGTGATGGTCTTCGTCTTCTTCGGCCTGGTCGCGGTCGTCGGCACCACCTACGTGCAGACCGAGACCTTCGAGCCCGCCGCGCTCGCCGCCTCGGTCGGCGTCGGCGCCCTGGCCTGCGCGATCCTGGTGGTCAACAACCTGCGCGACATCCCCACCGACACCGTCGCCGGCAAGCGCACCCTCGCGGTGCTGCTGGGCGACGCCCGCACCCGCACCCTGTACGCCGCACTGGTCGCGCTCGCCGCGCTGGCCGTGCTCGGCGTCGCGGCGCTCACCACGTGGTGGGCGCTGCTCGGCCTGGGCTTCCTGGTCGCGGCGCTGCCTGGCCTGCGCGTGGTCGGCGGCGGCGCCACCGGACCGGCGCTGGTGCCGGTGCTGCAGGCCACCGGCTCGGCCGAGCTGGTGTGGTCGGTGCTGGTGGCCGCGCCGCTGCTCGTCCTCTGAGGGCCCGACACCGTCGGGGCTAGGCTCGGGGCATGAAGCTCGTGCTGCTCGTCCTCGTGATCATCGCCGTCGTCGCGGCCTGGCGGATGCGCAGCGTGCTGCTGGGCAAGGTGCTGGGCCAGTCGTCGAGCCGGGTCGACCGGCACCTGAACCGCCGGAAGCGCTGAGGTCAGTCGACGTCCTCGCGCGCCTTCCGCTCCTCGAAGCGCTGCCCTGCCGCCCGGGCCCGGGCGTCGACGCGCTGCGCCAGCGCCTCGCGGGGGCCGTTGAGCAGGTAGTAGGACCCGATGCCGCTGAGCACGAACGCGATCACGAACACGCCCAGCAGGTTGGCCTGACCGGCCACGAGCAGCCAGATCCCGCTGACCACGCCGAGCGAGGCGAGGAACAGGACGATGCGCAGACCGGTGTAGACGACGAACTCCTTCACCCCTCCAGGGTAGGTCGTCACCGGGCAGCGCCTACATTGGAGGGGTGCTGAAGTTCCTGCTGGTGGTGGCGTTCGTCGCAATCGTCACCTACCTCGCCATCCGTCTGATGCAGCGCGGCCTGCCCGGCGGCGGCTCCCAGGGCGTGCGCCGCCCGCTCCCGGGCCCCCGGCCCAAGCCCCGCATGGTCGCCCCCGACGACGACGAGGACTTCCTGCGCGACCTCGAGCGCAAGCGCCGCCACCCCGAGGACCCCGACACCCCCGCCACCTGACCCCGCGGGCCGAGCAGTCACTTTCGCACCACCGACCGGTCACGTCTGCACCAGCCGTCGACGACCGGGCGCGGCACCGGGTCCGAGCGCGCGGAGTCGAGCATGGGGCGATGGGACACAACGTCGCCGCGCCCCGCCCGACCGAGCCCGAGCGGACCATCGCCAGGTGCGGTGTTGACTGCTCGGCGGTGCGAAGGTGACTGCTCGTCAGTCGAGGGGGGAGGCCACCGCGCTGGAGGCGTCGGCGTAGGAGTGCTGCGAGGTGCTCGAGAAGAAGTTGATGCCGATGAAGTTGAACCACAGCGTGCCCAGGCCCACCAGCGCGATCATCGCGGCGTAGCGGCCCTTGAAGCCGGCTGTCGAGCGGGCGTGCAGGTAGGCGGCGTACACGACCCAGGTGATGAAGGCCCAGACCTCCTTGGGGTCCCAGTTCCAGTACGACGCCCAGGCCTCGTGCGCCCAGATCGGGCCGGTGATGAGCACCGCGAAGGTCCACACCGGGAAGCCGAAGGCGTGCATCCGGTAGGAGACCCGGTCGAGGACGGCCGGCGCCGGGACCCGCGCCAGGTAGCCGGTCGTGCGCTCGGGGTGCTTGGCGAGCGCGCGCTCCTTGAGCAGGTAGAGCGCCGAGGTGATGCCGCCCAGCGTGAAGGCGGCGGTGGCGATGACGGCGGAGACGACGTGGATGACCAGCCAGGGCGAGTTCAGCGCCTCGGTCAGCGGCGAGACCGGGGCGTAGAGCCAGATCTCGGCGACCATGAGCAGCACCAGCACGGTGGCGACCACGATCGGGGCCATCCAGCCCAGGCCGAAGCGACGGCGGGTGGCCAGGTAGAGCGCGGCGACCACGAACGTGCCCGACAGCGTGAACTCGTACATGTTGCCCCAGGGCACCCGGTTCGGGTCCGCGGCCATGCCGCGGCCCACCAGCGCCACCAGGTGCACGCCGGCGCCCAGCCAGGTCAGCAGCAGCCCGAGGCGACCGGCCATCAGGACCCGGCGCTCGTGCGCCTCGTCGGTGACGCCCGCGCCCGCACCACCGTCGGCGAGGGCCACGGACCCCGCGCCGGCGGAGACCCGCGCGACCTCGGCGGTGGCCGGCACCTTGCGCAGCAGGGTCCACTCCACCAGGTGCGAGAGCATCGCCAGGAAGTAGACGGCACCGGCGGCGGCGACGGCCTGCTGGCTCAGCGCCTCCCAGGACGGGTCGGTCATGACTGCTCCTTCTGCGCTGCGGGACGCAACGTGTCCACGATATCGGCGAGCACCAGCGCGACGTCCCCGCCGCCGGAGCGGTCGAGGGCGGCGAGCTCGACGACCGTGCGGCCGTCCTCGCGCCGGGCCCGCACCCACACCCGGCGGGGCCGGATGAAGAGGCTGCCGAGCAGCCCGAGCAGCGCCGCGACGACGCCGACGAGGGCCAGCTCCTTGCCGGGGCTCTGGCTGACCTGCACCCGCACCCACGGCTGCACGCCCTCGAAGGTGACGCTGCCCAGGCCGTCGGGCAGCTCCTGGGTCGCGCCCGGCTGCAGGTCGACGCGCAGCGGGCTGCCGTCGGCCTCCGTCACCTGCTCGGTCTCGTCCTTGTCGAGGATGTAGACCGACTGCGACTCACCGCTGTCGAGGCCCAGGTCGCCGCGGTGGACCAGCATCGAGATCGCCGGGTTGAGGGTGTCGCCCATGACGTTGACGGGGTCGCCGTCGATGTTGACGAAGGTCGGGTAGAAGAGCCCCTCCAGCCCGAGCCCCTCGGGCTCGGCCGCGGGCGCCTTCACGACGCCGAACGACAGGAAGCTCTGGTCCTGGGGCAGGAAGACGCGCGGCCCGCTGGCCACCACCTCGCCGCGCGCGTCGCGCACCGTGATCACGGGGGCGTAGCCGTGCCCGACCAGGAAGACCTCGGAGTCGCCGATCTGCAGCGGGTGGTTGACCCGCAGGTCGTAGTCCTGCTCCGGCGCGCCCGGCTCCTCGCGGTAGCGCAGCTGGGCCACGAAGTTGCGGGCCTGGCCCCGGGCGCGGCCCTCGGTGAGCCACTCCACCTCGAAGTCCTCGACGTCGAAGGAGAACGGCTCCATCTCGGCGGCCGAGAACGCCGAGCCGGGCACGAAGTCGTCGTACTGGGTGAGGTTGTTGGAGAAGCCGCTGCCGACCAGCACGATCACGCCGCCCTTGTAGCCGAGCAGGCTGCCCATCGCGAAGCCCACCAGCACCACGATGATCGAGAGGTGGAAGACCAGGTTGCCGACCTCGCGCAGGTAGCCGCGCTCGGCCGAGACCGCCCCGGCCCCGGGGCCGTCGGCGTCGGCCGGGCGCAGCCGGTAGCGGCGCCGGCGCAGCTCGGCGCGCGCCTGCTCGAGGACCTCCTCGACCCCCTGCTCGCTCTCGTACGACGCGTGGTCGGGCAGGCGGAGCAGGTTGCGCGGCGCGGCGGGCGGGACCGCCCGCGCGTTGCGAGCGTAGACGATCGTGCGCGGGATGATGCAGCCGACGAGGCTGATCATCAGCAGCACGTAGATGGCGGCGAACCAGACCGAGCCGTAGACGTCGAACAGGTCGAGCCACTCGTAGACCGGGGTCAGCCGGGGGTGGTCCTCGCGCCAGCGCGAGGCGGCCAGGGCGTCGACGCCCTGCTGCGGCACGATCGAGCCGGGCACGGCGGCCAGGGCGAGCAGCAGCAGCAGGATGAGCGCGGTGCGCATCGACGTCAGCTGGCGCCAGGCCCAGCGGCCCAGCTCGCGCGGGGTCAGCTCGCCGGCGCGGCGCCCCTCGTCGGGCCGCGCAGCGGGGCCGGTGGCGGTGTCGGTGTCGGTGTCGGTGTCGGTCATATCGCGACCTCGAAGTCGGAGACGAGCTCGCCCTGCAGCCAGGTGACGGCGTAGTCCCACCAGCCGGTGACCAGCAGCACGCCGACCGCCACCATCATCAGGCCGCCGACGCGGGTGACCCACACCTGGTGGCGGCGCACCCACGCGAAGGCGCCCAGGGCACGGCGCCACAGCAGCCCGGCGAGCACGAACGGCACGCCGAGGCCCAGGGTGTAGAAGGCCAGCAGGAGGGCGGATCGGCCGGCGGTGCCCTCGCTGTAGCCGAGCCCGAGGATCACCCCGAGCGTGGGGCCGATGCAGGGCGTCCAGCCCAGTCCGAAGAGGAAGCCGAGCACCGGGGCGGCGCCGAGCCCGACCGCGGGCACCTTGTGCACCCGCAGGTCGCGCTGCAGCCACGGCACCAGCCCGATGAAGGCCAGCCCCAGCACGATCGTGAAGAGCCCGAGCCAGAAGCTCAGCGTCGACTGGTTGACCCGCAGCCAGGTGCTCACCGACCCGGCCAGCGCGCCCAGGGTCACGAACACCGCGCCGAAGCCGGCCACGAAGAGCACCGACCCGGCGACCATCCGGCCCCGGCTGCCACGGCCCTCCGCGATGTCGGCGCCCGAGAGCCCGGTGGCGTAGGAGAAGTAGCCCGGCAGCAGCGGCAGCACGCAGGGGCTGAAGAACGAGACCAGGCCGGCGAGCACCGCCACCGGCGCCGCCAGCGCCAGGGACCCCGACGAGGCGGTCTGCTGCAGCCAGTCGGTCACGACCCGGACTCCTGGGCCGGCTCCTGAGCCGACTCGACCAGGGTGAGCAGCGTCGTCTTCGAAGGGATCTCGCCGCTGATGACCGACGCCACCCGGCCCTCGGCGTCGAGCACCAGCGTGGAGGGCGTCGCCTTGGGCGAGGTGCGTCCGGGGAAGGCCAGCAGGGCCCGTCCGTCGGGGGCGTAGATCGAGGGGTAGTCGACATCGAGCCGGTCCTCGAAGACCTGCGCGTCGGCGGCGGAGTTGTCGCGGATGTTGATGCCGACGAAGGCGACCTCGTCACCGAGCTCGTCGGCGGCCTCGGTCAGCATCGGCATCTCCTTGATGCACGGGCCGCAGCCGCTCCACCACACGTTGACCACCACGACCTTGCCGCGCTGGTCGGCCAGGTCGTAGGTGCCGCCGTCGACGGTCTCGCCGGACAGCTCGATCGGGCCCTCGCGGTCGCCGACCTCGTACTCCACGACCTGGCCGTCGCCGGGCACGTAGCCGGCGTCGTTGGTGCCCGCGAGCGACGAGCAGCCGGCCAGCGGCAGCAGCAGGGCCGCCGCGAGGGCGACCCGGCGGGAGCGCAGGATCAAGGCTTCTTCTCCTCAGGGGCGCCGCCCGCCGAGAAGGGGGCCGAGCGGTCCCCCGTCGGGATCAGGTCGCCCGCCGGCTCGGAGTACGACACCTGCGCCAGCCGCTCGCCGACGAAGTGGAAGGAGGTCAGCGAGCACAGCGTGCACTGGCGCTTGCGGGGGTCGTGGAGGAAGGAGCGGCCCTCGGCCGACAGCCGCGTGGTCCAGATCGGCAGCTGGTGGGAGACCAGGACGGCCTCGTGGCCCTCGGCCTCGCGGCGCGCCTCGTGCACCGCGCCCATCATCCGCTCGACGATCTCCTTGTAGGGCTCGCCCCACGACGGCTTGAACGGGTTCCACAGGTGCCGCCAGGTCGAGGGCTTCTTCAGCGCGTTCTTGCCGGGGCCGAACTGCTCGCCCTCGAAGACGTTGGCCGACTCGATGATCCGCTCGTCGGTGACGATCTCGACCCCCAGCGCCTCGGCGAGCGGCCGGCCGGTCTCCTGGGCGCGCTCCAGCGGGGAGGACCGCACGTGCACGATGTCGCGGTGGGCGACCTGGTCGGCGACCCGCTGGGCCATCCGGCGCCCGAGGTCGGAGAGGTGGAAGCCGTCGCGACGGCCGTAGAGCACGCCCTCGGGGTTGTGCACCTCGCCGTGGCGCAGCAGGTGGACGATCGTGTCGGGGGTGCCGGTCATCGCACGGGCCTCTCGGTCGCGGCGGCCGCGCGGGCGGCCTCGGGCAGCGCGTCGAGCACGGTCTGCACGGCGCGGTCGTCGTGGGCGGCGGAGAGGAACCAGGCCTCGTACGCCGAGGGCGGCAGGTAGACGCCCCGCTCGAGCATGGCGTGGAAGAAGGCGCCGTACGCCGCGGTGTCGGTGCGCGAGGCCTCGTCGAAGTCGCGGACCGGCCCCTCGGTGAGGAACACCGAGAACATCGTGCCGGTCGACTGGATCGTGTGCGCCACCCCGGCGGCCTCCAGCGCCTCCGTGGCGGCGGCCTTGATGGTCTCGCCGGTGCGCGTGAGGTGGTCGTAGACCTCGGGCGTGGCCAGCCGCAGGGTGGCCAGCCCGGCGGTGGTCGCCACCGGGTTCCCCGACAGCGTGCCGGCCTGGTAGACGGGCCCCTCGGGCGAGAGGTGGCCCATCACGTCGGCCCGGCCGCCGAAGGCCGCGGCCGGGAAGCCGCCGCCCATCACCTTGCCGAAGGTGACCCGGTCGGGGCGCCAGCCCTCGACGGCCCCGTCGAGGCCCCACTGGCCCTGGCGCGAGGCGCGGAAGCCGGTCATCACCTCGTCGCTGACGAACAGGGCGCCGTGCCGGGCGCAGGTCGCGGCCAGGAACTCGTTGAAGCCGGGCTCGGGCGGCACCACGCCCATGTTGCCGGGGGCGGCCTCGGTGACCAGGCAGGCGATCCGGTCGCCGTGCTCGGCGAAGACCGCCTCGACCGCGGCCCGGTCGTTGTAGGGCAGCACCAGGGTCAGCTCGGTCGAGGAGGCCGGGACGCCGGGGGTGCCGGGCACCGCGAAGGTGGCCAGGCCGGAGCCGGCCGAGGCCAGCAGCGCGTCGACGTGGCCGTGGTAGCAGCCGGCGAACTTCACCACCACGTCGCGGCCGGTGAAGCCGCGCGCCAGGCGGATGGCCGACATCGTGGCCTCGGTGCCGGAGGAGACGAAGCGGACCTTCTCCACCGAGGTGCGCTCGACGATCTCCTCGGCCAGCTCCACCTCGGGCTCGGTGGGCGTGCCGTACGACGTGCCGCGCGCGACCGCCGCCTGCACCGCCTCGAGCACCTCGGGGTGGGCGTGGCCCAGCAGCATCGGGCCCCACGAGCAGATCAGGTCGACGTAGGAGTTGCCGTCGACGTCGTGCAGCCACGCGCCCTGAGCGGAGCGGATGAAGCGGGGGGTGCCGCCCACGGCGTTGAAGGCGCGCACCGGCGAGTTCACCCCGCCGGGGGTCACGCGGTGGGCCCGGCGGAACATCTCCGCCGAGGCGTCGGTCGTCACGGACTGCAGACCCTGGCTCACCCGGCCATTGTCCCTGTGCCCGACAAGCCCCGCACGTCGGCGCCCGCACACCGGGGGGCCCGGGTGGTCCAGCCCACTGCCGGCCCCGGCGCCGCGCAGCCGTCGGCGACCTGGTTTCGCGCCGCTGACCTGCGGGCATGAGGTGGGCGGGGGGAGTCGGCGGCCAGCGCCCCCGGATCTGGTGAAGCGCTGTGGCCGTAACGCCGCTGTGGGAGGATCGTTAGGTCGGTCACAGGGCGCTTGAGGGAGCACGGCCCACCAGCAGATCCGCCAGCAGATCCACCGGCAGAACCCACAGGGGAGAAGACTTTGTCCGCACAGCGATTGGGACGCCTGCAGAAGGCGACGGCCCTGGTGCCGCTCGGCCTGCTCTCGGCGGCGGTGACCGCCAGCCTGGTCGGGGCCTCCCCCGCCACGCTCAACGCGTCCGAGGAGGTCGAGCTCCCCGAGGTCTCCGCACTGCCCGACGGCAGCAGCGTGCCCACCGAGGCGATCGAGGCCCCCGCGAGCGTGTCGACCGGCGACGTCGTCGCGGCCGGCCTGCGCGGCAAGGACGCCCGGCGCGTCGTGGCCACCGCCTCCAACGCCGACATCCCCTCCGCGGCCCTGGCCGCCTACCAGCGCGCCGAGACGGTCATCAACGAGGCCGACAAGTCGTGCAACGTGACCTGGCAGCTCATCGGTGCGATCGGGCGCGTCGAGTCCGACCACGGCCGCTACGGCGGCAACGTCCTCGACGACGAGGGCGTGGCCCGTCCCGGCATCTACGGCATCGCCCTCAACGGCAAGCGCGGCACCGCGCTGATCCGCGACACCGACGCCGGTCAGTTCGACAAGGACACCACCTACGACCGGGCGATCGGCCCGATGCAGTTCATCCCCTCGACCTGGTCGGTCGTGGGCGTCGACGCCGACGGCGACGGCCAGCGCAACCCGCAGGACATCGACGACGCCGCGCTGGGCACCGCGGTCTACCTGTGCTCCGGCGACGACGACCTGTCGACCACCGCGGGCCAGGAGGAGGCGGTCTTCCGCTACAACAACTCCGACGAGTACGTCGAGCTGGTGCTCTCGATCATGGACGCCTACATGTCCGGCGACTACACCTCGGTGCCCACCAACACCCTGGCGGCCGGCACCATCGCGCCGGACCCGTCCTACACGCCCCCGAAGCCGCCGAAGCCCGCCCAGGGCCCGCAGGGCTCCCAGGGCCAGGGCCCGTCCCAGCCGCAGCCCGGCCCGTCCCAGCCGGAGCCCGCTCCCGAGCCGGAGCCCGAGCCCGCGTCGCCCACCGGCCCGACCGCTCCCGGCGACGGCGGCAACGGCGGCGGCCTGGGCACCCCGGGCGGCCCCGCGCCGACGCTGCCGGCCCTGCCCTCGACCAGCGTGTCGGTCGTCGACGAGACCCTCAGCTACGCGCAGGCGGTGCTGCAGTGCACCCTCGACGGCTACGTCGACAACATCCTGAGCAGCACCGACCCCTTCGACAAGTGCGTGAAGAAGTACATGGGCAAGTAGCCCCGGCCTGACGCAGCAGGAGCCCCGACCGGTCACCGGTCGGGGCTCCTCGCGCGTGAGAGGTCAGGCGCGCAGCAGGCGGGCCGCCTCGGCGGCCCAGTAGGTCAGGATCACGTCGGCGCCGGCGCGGTGGATCGAGCCGAGCGTCTCGAGGATGGCCGGCTCACGGTCGATCCAGCCGTTGGCGGCGGCGGCCTCGACCATCGCGTACTCGCCGGAGATGTTGTACGCCGCCACCGGCACGTCGACGGCGTCGCGCACCCGGCGCAGCACGTCGAGGTAGGCCAGGGCCGGCTTGACCATCACCACGTCGGCTCCCTCGGCGACGTCGAGCAGCGCCTCGCGCACGCCCTCCACCGCGTTGGCGGGGTCCTGCTGGTAGGTGCGCCGGTCGCCCTCGAGGCAGGAGTCGACGGCCTCGCGGAAGGGCCCGTAGAACGCCGAGGCGTACTTGGCGGAGTAGGCCAGGATCGAGACGTCGGTGTGCTCGGCGGCGTCGAGCGCCTCCCGCACGACCGCGACCTGGCCGTCCATCATCCCGCTGGGCCCGACCATGTCGACGCCGGCGTGGGCCTGCGCGCGCGCCATCTCGGCGTACGCCGCGAGCGTGCGGTCGTTGTCGACGCGTCCGTCGGGGGTGAGCAGGCCGCAGTGCCCGTGGTCGGTGAACTCGTCGAGGCACAGGTCGCTCATCACGGTCAGCGCGTCGCCGACCTCGCCGACGACGTCGGTGATGGCCAGGTTGAGGATGCCCGAGGGGTCGGTGCCGGCCGAGCCGGTGGCGTCACGGGTCTCGGGGATGCCGAAGAGCATCACCCCGCCCAGCCCCAGCTCGGCGGCCTCGGAGACCGCGGCCAGCAGGCTGGAGCGGGTGTGCTGCACGACGCCGGGCATGGAGGAGATCGGCTGGGGCTCGGAGATCCCCTCGCGCACGAACAGCGGCAGCACCAGCTGGCGCGGGGCCACCTGGCTCTCGGCCACCATCCGGCGCATCGCCGGGGTGGTGCGCAGGCGGCGCGGTCGCAGCACCGGCCCACGCACCGCGGCGCTCGGCTCGTTCGTCTCCGGGCTCACCGTGGCTCCCCCGCCCCGCTCAGGACCGCGAGGTCGCGCGACGCCGGGCGGCGGGCTTGCGCTCCGAGGGCTTGGTGACCGGCTGGCCCTCCTCGAGCAGCGAGAGCCGGCGCGCCGCCCCGAAGTCGGCCAGCGCGTCGGTGAGCACCTCGACGTCGGGCTTGGGCGAGAGCACGTCGACGCGCAGCCCGTGCTCCTCGGCGGTCTTGGCCGTGGCCGGACCGATCACCGCGATGATGGTGGAGGGGTGCGGCTTGCCCGCGATCCCGACCAGGTTGCGCACCGTGGAGGAGGAGGTGAAGACGACCGCGTCGAACTTGCCCGACTTGATCGCGTCGCGCGTCGGCGCCGGCGGCGGGGTGGCCCGCACGGTGCGGTAGGCGGTGACGTCGTCGCACTCCCAGCCCAGGTCGATCAGGCCGGCGACCAGGTTCTCGGTGGCGATGTCGGCGCGCGGCAGGAAGACCCGGTTGATCGGGTCGAGCACGTCGTCGTACTCGGGCCAGTCGGCCAGCAGCCCGGCGGCGGACTGCTCGCCCGAGGGCACCAGGTCGGCGCGCAGGCCCCAGTCGGCGATCGCGCCGGCGGTCTTGTCGCCGACCGCGGCGATCTTGAGCCCCGAGAAGGCACGCGCGTCGAGGCCGTACTCCTCGAACTTCTCGCGCACCGCCTTGACGGCGTTGACGGAGGTGAAGGCGATCCACTCGTAGCGGCCCTCGACCAGGCCGCGCACGGCCTTGTCCATCTGCTGCGGGTTGCGCGGCGGCTCGACGGAGATCGTGGGGACCTCCTCGGGCACCGCGCCGTAGCCGCGCAGGCGGGTGGTCAGCGGCCCGGCCTGGTCCTTGGTGCGCGGCACCAGGACCCGCCAGCCGAAGAGCGGCTTGGTCTCGAACCACGACAGGGTCTCGCGCAGGTCGACGACCTTGCCGACCACGATGACCGCGGGCGGCGCCATCCGGGCCGCGCGCGCGTCGGCGCCGATGTCGGCGAGCGTCGAGGTGACGGTGGACTGCTCGGTGGTGGTGCCCACGCGGGTCATCGCGACCGGGGTGGCGGGCGAGCGGCCGGCCGAGACGAGCGCCTTGGCGATGTCGGCGACCTGGCCCACGCCTGAGAGCAGCACCAGGGTGCGGTCGTCGGCGTACTGGCTCCAGTCGACGCTGCCGTCGCAGGTCACGACCGCGACCTCGCGGTGGTCCTTGGTGGTCAGCGGGATGCCGGCGTACGCCGGGACGGCGCCGACCGAGGACACGCCCGGGACGATCTCGAAGCCGATGCCGGCCTTGGCGCAGGCCTGCGCCTCCTCGGGACCGGAGGCGTACATGAACGGGTCGCCGGTCATCAGCCGCACCACGCGGCGGCCCTTCTTGGCGTGCTTGACCACCACCTTGGCGCGCGCGGCGTGGGTCAGCGGCTGGCCGTCCTCGCCGAAGCCGCCGTCGACGACCTCGGGGCCGCCGTCGTGCTCGGGCGCCTCCGCGTCGGGGGCGGGCAGGCCCAGCAGCCGGGAGACCAGCTCCACGTGCTCGGGTGACTCGGTGACGACCACCTCGGCCTGGCGCAGCAGCTCGACCGCGCGCAGGGTCATCAGGTCGGGGTCGCCGGGGCCGCTGCCGACGAACGACACCCAGCCGCGGGCCCGCTCGGTCGGGTCGGTCGTGGTCTTGCCTCGCGTCATGCTTCTCGCACCTTGTCTGCTTCAGTGGTGGCCGCTGGACCTGGCTGGCCCAGCTGTCCTGCCCCGTCGGCGAGCATCTCTGCTCCCAACCGGGTCCCGACGCCCACGGCGTCGGAGGGCGTCCCGGTCGCGGACATCCGCACCGAGAGCGTCCCGTCGGGCGAGAGCGCCACGGCCCTCACCCACAGCTCCTCGTCGTCCTCACCCTCGACGACCTCCGCCAGTGCCCCGATCGGGGCCGAGCAGCCGCCCTCGAGGGTCGACAGCACCGCCCGCTCGGCGTCGACCGCCGCGCGGGTGGGCGCGTCGTCGAGCGCCCCGAGCAGCACCGCCAGCTCGTCGTCGGCGCGGCACTCGATCGCCAGCGCGCCCTGCCCGGGAGCGGGCAGCACCTGCAGGGGGTCGAGCACCTCGGTGACCTCCGCGAGCCGATCGATGCGGGAGAGACCGGCACGGGCCAGCACGACGGCGTCGAGCTCGCCGCTGCGGACCTTGCCGATCCGGGTGTCGACGTTCCCACGAACGCCGACCACCTCCAAACCGAGACCGAGGGCGTGCAGCTGGGCCGCGCGCCGGGGCGACCCGGTGCCGACGACCGAGCCGACGGGCAGCTCGCCGATGGTCAGCCCGTCACGGGCGACGACGGCGTCGCGGGGGTCCTCGCGCAGCGGCACGGCCGCCACCACGATCCCCGCCGCGGGGTAGGTGGGCACGTCCTTGAGGGAGTGCACGGCCACGTCGACCTCGCCGCGCAGCAGCGCCTCGCGCAGGGCGCTGACGAAGACGCCGGTCGACGACGAGCCGGCCAGCGGGGTGCCCGCGGCCTGGCTGCGGTCGCCGTCGGTGGTCACCTCGACCATCACGGTCTCGCGGCCCAGCCGCTCACGGATCATGGTGGCGACGTGACCGGCCTGGGTGGTGGCCAGCAGCGAGCGCCGGGTGCCGACGCGCACCGGGGGCGGCCCGGACGGGTGGTGGGTGGTCACGACGACAGCCCTCCCGGCCGGGTGACGGCGGAGACCGCCTCGGGGTCGAGGGCGAAGAGCTCGGCGAGGGCGGCGGCGTAGGAGACCGCGCCGGCCTCGTTGGCCAGCTCGCGCACCCGCACGGTCGGCTCGTGCAGCAGCTTGTCGGCCACGCGGCGCACCGTGTGCAGCACCTCGGCGCGGGCGGCGGGGTCGAGGTCGGGCAGCCGGGTCTCGAGGCGCGACATCTCGGCGTCGACGACGCCGGTGGCCATCGAGCGCAGCGCCACCACGGTCGGGGTGACGCTGGCCTGGCGGCGCGCGGTGAGGAACGCCGCGACCTCCTCGGTGACGATGTCGCGCACGGCCCGCACCTCGGTGCCGGCCTCGGTGTCGTCGACCTCGCTGGCGAGGCTGGCCAGGTTGATCAGGGTGAGCCCGTCGAGGTCGGCGGCGGCCGGGTCGACGTCGTGGGGCAGCGCCAGGTCGATGACCGTGAGGCTGCGGCCACCGTGCAGCGCCTGCTCGAGCAGGTCGACCCCGACCTGGACGCCGGTGGCGCCGGTGCAGGTCACCAGCAGGTCGGCCTCGGCCACGGCGTCGCCGAGGGCGGCCACGGGGGCGGTGCGGGCGCCGTACTCACGGGCGAGCCGGTCGGCCCGCTCGGCGGTGCGGTTGAGCACCACGATGTCGGCCGCGCCCAGGCGCGCCATCGTCGCGGTGGCCAGGCCGGCCATCGACCCGGCGCCCAGCACGGCCACGCGGCGCCCGGCCACGTCGCCGAGGCTGTCGCCGGCGCGACGCAGCGCGGAGGAGATGAGCGAGGGCGCGGCGCGGTCGATGTCGGTCTCGGCGCGCGAGCGCTTGCCCACGCGCAGGGCCTGCTGGAAGAGGCTGTTGAGCGCGGGCCCGACCGTGCCGAGCTCCTGGCCCAGCCGCAGCGCCTCGCGGGTCTGGCCGAGGATCTGGCCCTCGCCCACGGCCATCGAGTCGAGCCCGGCCGCGACCTGGAAGAGGTGCGAGACCGCGCCGTCGTCGTAGTGGACGTAGAGGTGCGGCAGCATCGCCTCGGTGCTCTCGCCGGCCCGGTCGACCAGCAGCGTCGAGAGCTCCTCGACCGAGCCGTGGAAGCGGTCGACGTCGGCGTAGACCTCGAGGCGGTTGCAGGTCGAGATGACCGCCGCCTCGGTGACGTGCGCGGCCGCGGAGGCGGCGGCGACCAGCTTGGCGACGCTGTCGTCGTCGGTGCCGGCGACCCGCTCCAGCAGCGAGACCGGGGCGGAGTTGTGGGAGATGCCCACGACCAGGACGCTCATGCGGGCCTTCCTTCCAGCGCGCCCTCGGAGGCGGCGGCGACGCCCGCGGCTCCCAGGGCCTTGCGCTGCTCGTGGTAGGCGAGGATCTGCAGCTCGATGGACAGGTCGACCTTGCGGACGTCGACCCCGGGGGGCACGGCCAGCACGGTCGGGGCGAAGTTGAGGATGCTGCGGATGCCGGCGGCGACCATGTGGTCGGCGACGTCCTGCGCGGCGGGGGCCGGGGTGGAGATGACCCCGATGGCCACCCCGTGCTCGTGCACGATCGCCTCGAGGTCGGAGAAGGGCCGCACGTCGACGCCGGCCACGACCTCCTGGTGGCGGCGCGGGTCGGCGTCGAGCAGGGCCACGACCCGGAAGCCGCGGCTGCGGAAGCCGGAGAAGTTGGCCAGGGCGTGGCCGAGGTTGCCGATGCCGACGATGACCACGGGCCAGTCCTGGGTCACGCCGATCTCGCGGGCGATCTGGTAGCGCAGGTACTCCACGTCGTAGCCGACGCCGCGGGTGCCGTAGCTGCCGAGGTAGGACAGGTCCTTGCGCAGCTTGGCGCTGTTGACGCCGGCCGCGGTGGCGAGGTCCTCGCTGGAGCAGGTGGCGGTCCCTGCCTCGGAGAGCCCGGTCAGGGCTCGCAGGTAGACCGGCAGCCGCGCGACGGTCGCCTCGGGGATGTCCCGCGACGCCTCGGAGGGGGTCCGTTCGGTCACTTCAGTGCTCTCCATGCCCAGCCGCGGGACGGGGACCGAGGAGCCCCTGATCGTCCGAGCGACATCGTCACTGTAGGAGTTTGTGAACGCGAGAACAAACCGAGCGGACGCCCGTCCGCGGGGTGGGCTAGCACATGTGAGAACCCCCACGCCCACCGGGGCCGTACCGGCGCGTAGCCGCGCCGGAGGGGGCGCGTGCGCCGCCGCTCAGGCGCCGAGCGCGCGGCGCAGGCGCGCCGGGTCGACGCGCCAGTAGTCGTGCTGGCGCCCGTCGACGAAGGTCACCGGGATCTCCTCGCCGTAGCGCCGGGTCAGCTCGGGGTCGTCGTCGATCGAGACCTCGTCGTAGGTCTCGCCCAGCTCGGCGCACACCGCCTCGACGACCGCCCGCGCCTCGTCGCACAGGTGGCAGCCGGGCCGGGTCAGCAGGCGCACCCGGGGCTCGGGCGCGCTCATCCGAGCAGCTCGAGGTTGCGGCGGCGCTCCTCGGCCCGCAGCGAGCCCTTGCGCACCTTGCCGGTCACCGTGACCGGCAGGGAGTCGACGACCTCGATGCGGCTGGGCACCTTGAAGCGGGCCAGCCGCTGCTCGCAGCGCTCCCGCACGGCCGCGACGACGTCCCGGACGCCGCCGCCGGGGGCGACGACGTAGGCCACCACGGCCTCGCCGGTGTCGGGGTCGGGGACCCCGATCACGGCGGCCTCGCGCACCCCCTCGACCTCGCGCACGACCTCCTCGACCTCGGTCGGGTAGACGTTGAAGCCCGAGACGATGACCAGCTCCTTGACCCGGTCGACCAGGAAGAGCTCGCCGCGCGGGTCGAGCAGCCCGACGTCGCCGGTCGAGTACCAGCCGTCGGCGTCGGGGCCGTCGGACCCGTCGGGCCAGTAGCCGCTGAAGAGGTTGGCGCCGCGCACCTGGATCTCGCCGGGGTCGCCCGGCTCGGTCGCGCGGCCCGCCTCGTCGACCAGGCGCAGCTCGATGCCGGGCAGCGCGACACCCACCGATCCCGGCGTCGGGCCGCCCGGGCCGTCCGGGCCCGCAGGGGCGTGCAGCGTGCTGGTGACCACCGGGGCCGCCTCGGTCAGCCCGTAGCCCTGGTGCACCTCCAGCCCGGTGGCGGCGGTGAACTGCGCGACCGCGACCGGGTCGAGCGGCGCCGAGCCCGAGAGGATCAGCCGCACGGGCCCCAGCCGCTCGGCCAGCGTCTCGTCGTCGCGCCAGTGCCGGAAGACCGGCGGCGCGACCGGCAGCACGCTGCAGGCCTCGTCGTCGACGACGTCGAGGATCGTCTCGGGGTCGTACTCGCGCACCAGCACCAGCTTGGCCCGGTGGCGCAGCGCGCTGCCGAGCACCGCGTTGAGCCCGTAGACGTGGAAGAGCGGCAGCACCCCGAGCACGACGTCGTCGCCGTGCATCATCGGCGGCTCGACCGCGCCGACCTGGTCGATGTTGGCCAGCAGCGCCCGGTGGCTCAGCATCGCGGCGCGCGGGTGCCCGGACGTGCCGGAGGTGTAGAGGAGCACCGCGAGCCGCTCGGCGTCGCGCACCCGCGGCACCGCCACGGGCGAGGCGTCGGCGCGCAACGACACGTGGGTCCACTCCCCCTCGGCCGGGTCGGCGCCCACCACGACCACGCGCGGCTCGGCGGCCCGCGCCAGCAGGTCGGGCGGCAGGTCGGGACCCGCGGCGAGGTCGGCGACCGCGCGGCGTACGACGTCGAGCGCGGCGGGACCGGCGACCACCAGCCGGCTGCCCGAGTCGGCCAGCACCCGGGTGAGCTCGCTCGCGGTGGAGCGCGGGTTGACCGGCACCGCGACGGCGTGCACCCGCAGCACCGCGAGGTAGGTGGTGACGAACTCGATGCTGTTCTCCAGGGCCAGGACGACCCGGTAGCCGGCGAGCACGCCGACCTCCGACAGACCGTGCGCCAGCCGCGCCACCTCGTCCTCGAGCTCGGCCCAGGTCACGCTGCGTCCGTCGGCCTCGACCAGCGCGAGCTTGTCGGGCGACTCGGCGGCCGCCTCGACCACGAGGTCGCTGAGGTCCCCCGAGCGCCGCGTCGCGTCCCCGGTGTTCCCGTCGGGACGTCCCTGCGTGCTGCCCTGGTCCATCCGGCGATGCTCCCACATCGGCGCGGCCCCGACAGGCGCGCGGCGGAACCCGGCGCGGACCTTTGCGGACCACTGGGAGCGGGGGCCGGGATCTCCTAGGGTGACGTCCGTGACCCCGCCCGCCGAGCGCCGGACCCTGCCGAACCTCCAGCAACGCTCCACGCTGGCGGGCGAGGCGGCCGCGGCCGCGGCCGAGGTGGAGACGGCCCTGGCGACCCCGAGCGACCCGACGTCGGCGGCGTTCTTCGACGTCGACAACACGATCATGCAGGGCGCGAGCATCTTCCACCTCGCGCGCGGGCTGCACCGGCGCAAGTTCTTCACCACCCGCGAGATCGCGAGCGCGGCCTGGAAGCAGGCCTACTTCCGCGTGGTCGGGGTCGAGGACCCCGAGCACGTCGCCGATGCGCGCAACTCCGCGCTCGGCTTCATCGCCGGGCACACCGTCGCCGAGCTGCAGGAGCTCACCGAGGAGATCTTCGACGAGGCGATGGCCCACCGGATCTGGCCCGGCACCCGCGCCCAGGCCCAGCTCCACCTCGACCAGGGCCAGCGGGTGTGGCTGGTGACCGCCGCGCCGATCGAGATCGCGCAGGTCATCGCCCGACGTCTCGGGCTCACCGGCGCGATGGGCACCGTGGCCGAGCACGAGGACGGCATCTACACCGGCCGGCTGGTCGGCGACATGCTGCACGGCCCGGCCAAGGCCGAGGCGGTGCGGGCGCTGGCCGAGCGCGAGGGGCTCGACCTGCGGTCGTGCTCGGCGTACTCCGACTCCTTCAACGACCTGCCGATGCTGAGCATGGTGGGCGACCCCTGCGCCATCAACCCCGATGCCCGGCTGCGTGCCCACGCGCGCGAGGCGGGATGGCGGATCCGGGACTACCGCACCGGGCGCAAGGCCGCCCGGGCCGGGCTGGTCCTGGGGGCCGCGGCCGGGGCGGTCAGCGGCACCGTGGCGGCCGGCGTGGCCCTCCGCTCGCGCCGGCACTGACGCCCACCGGTCCGGCCCGCGCGCCTCACCCCCGACGAGAAACTTTTTCGGTATACGACTGTTTCGGTTCACAGACCCGCGGATCCGTCGTACCCTCGAAGTCGCTCTGGGAGAGAGCTGCATGGGAGGGAACACTCGATGGCGCCGCATGCCGACGTGACGCACGGCTTCGACGCCCTGCGACGCCTCGTGCTCCGCGCCCTCGACGAGGCCGCACGCGCGACCTCCTCCCTGGCCCCGGTCCCGGCGCTCACCCCCGCCCTGGCCTCGGCCGCGACGCCCGGCGCCTCCCCCTCGCGACTGCTCGACCTGCTGCTGCAGACCGTCGCCGACGACAGCCTCCACATCGACGCCGATGTCCCGACCGGTGCGACCACCCCCGGCGGCGGGTACGACGACAGCGCGCTGGCGACGTCCTCGGAGGAGTCCGCCGACGACCGGCAGCGGCTCATCGCGCTGGTCGAGCTGGCCCGCAAGGGCGACGTGGACGCCTTCGGCCTGCTCTACGACCACTACCAGGGCTCGGTCTACCGCTTCCTCTTCCACCGCACCCGCTCCGCGACGCTGGCCGAGGACCTCACCTCCGAGACGTTCTTCCGGGCGCTGCGCTCGATGCAGGGCTTCCGGTGGCAGGGCAAGGACTTCGGCGCCTGGCTGATGACCATCGCCCGCAACCTGGCCACCGACCACTTCAAGGCCGGGCGCACCCGCCTCGAGATGACCACCGAGGACATGGGCCAGCACGACGACGCCACCGAGGGCCCCGAGGCCATGGTGCTGGCCGGCCTGACCAACGAGATCCTGCTCCGGGCGCTGACCGAGCTGCCCGACGAGCAGCGCGACTGCCTGGTGATGCGCTTCCTGCAGGGCATGAGCATCGCCGAGACCGCGGCGGTCCTCGGTCGCAGCGACGGCGCCATCAAGCAGCTGCAGCTGCGCGGGGTGCGCAACCTGGCCAAGCTGATGCCGGAGGGACTGCGATGAGCACCCTGCGGCACCGCCCGGTGACGCCTGCGTCACAGGCCGTAACCAACCGTCGCGACCCGTCGTTGAGCCGGGTGTCGAGACGTCACCAGGACGCCTCGACTCCGCACCCCGACGACCGAGAAGGACGCCACCGATGAGCCCCGTGTTCGCGGCGCGACGACGCGCCGAGGAGTTCGACGCACTGGTCGAGGCCCGCGCCGCGGGTCGACCTGCTGACGACGCGCGGTTCGACGCCCTCCTCGACGTCGTCGGAGCCCTCCGCACCAGCCCGCAGCCGCAGGCGCGTCCCGAGTTCGTCGCCGACCTGCGCGAGCGGCTGATGGTGGCCGCCGCCACCGAGCTGCGACCCGCGACCGACGCGTCGCCGGCGACCGCCGCCCGCCTGACCGTGGCCCCCACGCGCACCCGTCGCGACCGGCGCATCGCCGCCGCCGTGGGTGGGCTCGCGATCGTGGGCGCCTCCAGCACCATGGCGGTCGCGTCGCAGTCCGCACTGCCGGGCGACGTCCTCTACCCGCTCAAGCGGGCCATCGAGAACATCTCGACCGGGGTGAGCACCAGCGACGAGCGTCGCGGCGCGAGCCTGCTCTCCCACGCGGCCGGGCGTCTCGCCGAGCTCGACGCGCTCTCCCGCGACGAGCGGGGCCAGGACCTCGAGGCCATCGAGAGCACGCTGCTCGTCTTCACCGAGCAGGCCGCCGAGGCCAGCCAGGTGCTGATCACCGACTACACCGAGACCGGCGACCAGGACTCCATCGTCGAGCTCCAGCAGTTCACCGTCGACAGCATGGACGCGCTCGAGGACCTCTCCGCGGTGCTGCCGCCCACGGCGCAGGAGGTGCTGGTGAGCGCCGGCACCCTGCTGGCCGAGATCGACCAGACCACCCAGCAGCTGTGCCCCACCTGCCCCGGCTCCACGATCGAGCAGGTGCCCTCCTTCCTGGTCGGCGCCGCCGAGGCGCTGGTCGGCGACCTGGTGACCCCCACGCCCGACACGTCGGCGGCCGGCGGCCCCGAGCGCGAGGGCAAGAGCACCCGCAAGCCCGGCAAGGGCGGCGGCTCCGGCGCCGGCAAGGCGCCGTCGACCAGCACCCCGCCCGGCGCGGTCGCGCTGCCGACCCCGGGCTCGGCGCCCTCGCAGGGCGCCGGCTCCGGCTCGCAGGAGGGCGGCTCCGGTGGCTCGAACCAGGGCCCGCTCGCCCCGCTGACCGACAACGTGCCCGGCTCGGGGACCGCCACCGGCGGTGCCGGCGCGGGCAACGGCGGCTCGGGCCAGGTCTCGGGCCCGGTCGAGGACGTCGTGAAGGGCGTCAACGGCCTGGTCGAGGGCATCACCGACCCGCTGCTGCCCTGATCCTCGCCCCTGCTGGCCCGTCACGGTCGGTCGGCCGCGGGCCTCGTGGCCCCGAGCGACCTGCCGGGTGTCAGCGGAAGACGGACTCGCGCTGGCGCAGCAGCGTGTAGAGCGTCTGCTGGATCGTCTCGCGCACCTGGTCGGTGACGTTGAAGACCAGCATCGGGTCGTCGGCGGCGCCGTCTTCGAACTCGTCGGTGCGCACCGGCTCACCGAACTCCAGCAGCCACTTCGAGGGCAGCGGGACCAGGCCCAGGGGGCCCAGCAGCGGGAAGAGCGGCGTGATCGGGATGTAGGGCACGCCCAGCAGCCGCGCCAGCGAGGGCACGTTGCCCACCAGCGGGTAGATCTCCTCCGCGCCGACGACCGACAGCGGCACGATCGGCACGCCGGTGCGCAGCGCCGCCGACACGAACCCGCCGCGGCCGAAGCGCTGCAGCTTGTAGCGCTCGGCGTACGGCTTGCCGATGCCCTTGAAGCCCTCGGGCCACACGCCGACGAGCTCGCCGCCGCGCAGCATCCGCTCGGCGTCCTCCTGGCAGGCCAGGGTGGCGCCGCCCTTGCGGGCCAGGGCGTTGACCACCGGCAGCCGGAAGACCAGGTCGGCGCCCAACGGCCGCAGGAAGCGGCCCGCGTGGTCGTGGATCGACACCATCGTCATCAGGCCGTCGACGGGCACGGTGCCGGAGTGGTTCGAGACCACCAGCGCCCCGCCCTCGGTGGGGATGTTCTCGATGCCGCGGACCTCGATGCGGAACCACTTCTGCGCGATGGGGCGCAGGGCGGCCATGAAGAAGCGCTGGGTGACCTCGGCGTCGAAGCCGTACTCGTCGACGACGTACTCGCCGGTGACGCGGCGGCGCAGGAACGCCAGGAAGCGTGCCAGCTGGCCCTCCCACTCGTCGCCGAACAGCTCGCGGGCGGCGTGCTGGAAGGCCGAGAGCCAGTCGCCGACCGGGATGCCGGCCGAGGGATGGCGCTCCTCGGTGGTGACCGCTGGCCGGACGGGGCCGTCCTCCGAGGTCGAGCCGACCGTCGGGGACCCAGCGTCGGCCTGCGCGGTCCCGGCCGTCCCGGCCGGGGTCTCGGTGGCCTCGGTGGTCTCGGTGGTCTCGGCGGCCTCGTCCGTCCCGGGGGTCTCGTCGCCGGTGGAGCCCGGCTTGGCGGGGCGGCGGCCGGGGCCGGCCAGGCCGCGGGCGGCCGACGACGGCTGCTTGCCGGTGCCGCGGCCGGGGCGCCCGCGCGTGCCGATCGGGATGATCTCGGCGTCACCCATGCTGCTGGCCTCCCGGGGCTCGTCGTAGGTCGCGGCCCTCGACCGCACGCAGCGCCTCCGGGCGCCCCGCGGCGGCGTCGGACCCGGGGTCGGGGAAGGCCGAGGCGAGCCCGTCGAGGAGCCGCTCGGCGTGTCCGCCCGTGCGGGGCAGGGTCGCGCCGAAGTCGGCGAGCGCCTCGGCGGTGGAGCGGACCGGGTCGAAGCCCAGGTCGGTGCGCATCCGCGTCGTGTCGACGCCGCGGCCGTAGGTGAGGAAGGCCACCTGCTCGGGGGAGAAGTCGGCGACCCGGGCCGAGCGCAGGGCCGAGCCCAGGGAGCCGACCGCGAAGCCGGGCAGGGCCAGTGTGGGCCGGCGCAGGCGGCGCAGCGCCTGGGAGAGCATCACCACGCCGTCGCCGGCGACGTTGAAGGTGCCTGCGACCTCGTGGGTCACGGCGTGCTGCAGCACGGCGAACAGGTCGTCCTCGTGCAGCAGCTGCAGCCGCGGGTCGTAGCCGGCGACCGTGGGCACCACGGGCAGGCGCAGGTAGGAGGTCAGCGGGCTGACGACGTGGGGGCCCACGACGTTGGCGCAGCGCAGCAGGGTGACGCGCACGTCGCCCCGACGTCGCGCGAAGCCGCGCACGTAGCTCTCGACCTCGGCGACGTCCTTGGCGTAGCCGGCGCGCGGTGCGCGGCGCGGCTCCATGTCCTCGGTGAACATCGCGGGGTCGCGGCTGCTCGCGCCGTAGACGGTGGTCGTCGACTTCACGACGAGGTCGCGCACGCTGGGCGCGCGCTGGCAGGCGGCGAGCAGCTGCATCGTCCCGATGACGTTGAGCTCCTTCATCGTGCCCCGCCCGCCGGCACTGCCGGGGGTGGCGATGACGCTCATGTGCACGACCGTGTCGACGTCCTCCTTGGCGATCACCTTGGCGATCACCGGGTTGCGGATGTCGGCGCGCACGAACGACACCTCGCCGATGTCGCCGCGCGGCGGCACGACGTCGACGCCGATCACCCGCGAGACGGCGGGGTCGGCGGCGAGGGAGCGCGCGAAGCGACGACCGAGGTCACGTGAGACCCCGGTGACCAGGACGACCTTGCCCATGCTCGCGCCCGTTTCCCTCGAGAACTACCGACGACGTAGGAGGTGGTGCGCCACCGGCGCGGACCCGTGGTCCGCGCGGTGGCTCGCGGCTACTTGCCGAGCTTGCGACGCTGCACGCGCGTCTTCTTGAGCAGCTTGCGGTGCTTCTTCTTGGCCATGCGCTTGCGTCGCTTCTTGATGACCGAACCCACAGGTTGTTCCTTTCCCAGCTGGTGGTCCCGCGCAGAGGCGCGAAGGACGCCGACAGCCTACTGGGCCGGTAGCGGGCTCGGAGAATCGCGTCCCCCGGTGCGGGACGAGGGCCGGGGCCGGCACGGGGGCGGGCCGGACGCGCGGGCTCAGCCCGCGTCGTAGAAGGACTTGCGGATGTACTCGTTGGCGTCCTCCTCGCGCACGCGGAACGAGCGCCCGACGCGCACGGCCGGCAGGTCGCCGTTGTGGACGAGGCGGTAGACCGTCATCTTCGAGACCCGCATCATCGCGGCCACCTCGGCAACGGTCAGGAACTTCGCCTCGGAGATGTCTCCGGAGGAGCTGGTCACCATGAGATTGCACCGTCTTCCTGGGCGGCACGTCCGCCGGCTTCCCCGCCGGCGACTCCACGGCCACGCAGTGGTGAGAATAGGGCCTGGAGTGACTCGTGGGGAAGGGGCAATCTGAAGTGACGTCGGTTTCCTCGGCGTGTCGGCTTGCATATGACCCATATGGGTCATGTCCGCGGCCTTCGCACCGTGCCTCCCCCGCCGCGGCTCACCAGGCGGCGGGGTCCAGGCCGTGCAGCGGGAAGGCCGCCACCCGCGTGGCCTGGACGGCGCGGTCGAGCCAGGTGTCGGGGTCGTAGCCCTCCGACCAGTCCTGGAAGGTCGGGCTCACGCCGTCGGTCATCCGGCGCGGGGCCGCCTGGCCCATCACCCGCTGCACGTGCTCGCGCCAGGCTTCCGGCGTGGCCGTGAGCGGGTCGACCGGCGTGCCGGCCACGCTGGCCAGCAGGTGGGTCCACGAGCGCGGCACCACCGAGACCAGCTCGTAGCCGCCGCCGCCGAGCGCCACCCAGCGCCCGCCGGCGACCTCGTGGGCCAGGTCGTGCAGGGCCTCGTGGGCCATCCGTTGGCCGTCGATCGAGAGCATCAGGTGGGCCAGCGGGTCGTCGGCGTGGGAGTCGCAGCCGTGCTGGCTGACCAGCACCTGGGGGGCGAACTCCCGCAGCAGCGGCGGCACCACGGCGTGGAAGGCGCGCAGCCACCCCGAGTCGGAGGTGCCCGGCGGCAGCGCCACGTTGACCGCGCTGCCCTCGGCCCCCGGGCCCCCGAGGTCCGTCGGGAAGCCGGTGCCGGGGAAGAGCAGCTGACCGGTCTCGTGCAGCGAGACCGTCAGCACCCGCGGGTCGTCCCAGAAGATCTTCTCCACGCCGTCGCCGTGGTGCACGTCGATGTCGACGTACGCCACCCGCTCGACGCCCTGCTCGAGGAGCCAGCGGATCCCGACCGCGATGTCGTTGTAGACGCAGAACCCGCTGACCCGGTCGGGCATCGCGTGGTGCAGCCCGCCGGTGATGTTGGCCGAGTGCAGCGACTCCCCCGTCCACACCTGCCGGCACGCCTCGACGGTCGCGCCGACCACGTGGGCGCCGGCCTGGTGCATGCCGGCGAAGACCGGGTTGTCGTCGGTGCCCAGGCCCACGTCGAGACGCGGCACCACCCGCCGCCCGGCGTCCTGCACCGCCTCCATCAGCGCCGCGTCGTGCACCGTGGCCAGCAGCTCGTCGTCGGCGACCGGCGCCGGCACCCGCGGCATGCCCGCGGGTCCCCCCACCACGCCGAGCGCCTCGGCCAGGCGCATCGTCAGGTCCACGCGCACCGGCGCCATCGGGTGGCTCGGTCCGAAGTCGTACTCCGTGAGGCGGGGGTCGAAGACGACCGTGGACGGTCCGGAGCAGGCGAGCACGGCCCCGACGCTACCTGTCGTGCCGCGCGCTCAGGTGGCGGCGATGAAGTCGGCCACGGCGTGCCCGAGCTCGGCGCCGGCGTCCTCCTGCAGGAAGTGGCCGGCCCGCTCGATCACCGGGTGCTCGACCTCGCGGGTGCCCGGCACCAGCTTCCTCATCAGGGGCGCCATCGCACCCGTGATCGGGTCGGAGTCGGAGAACGCGACCAGGAACGGCTTCTCCCAGCGCCCGAGCACCTCCCAGGCGGCCCGGTTGGCCTCGGTGGCCGGGTCGTCGGTGCTGGTGGGCACCAGGCCCGGCATCGCCCGCGGGCCGGCGACCAGGTCCTGGCTGGGGAACGGGGCGTCGTACGCCGCGCGCACCTCGTCGCTGAGCCCGCGCACGCACCCGGACTCCACGAAGCGGCCCACGTCGAGGCTCGGCGCGCTCTCGACCGCCTTGCGGAACTGCCACCAGATCTCGGGCATGTCGAAGTCGCCGGTGGGCATGCCGGTGTTGGCGGCCACCACCCGGGCGAAGCGGTCGGGGTTCTCTGCGACCAGGCGCAGCCCGATCAGCCCGCCCCAGTCCTGGCCGACGAGCGTGACGTCGCGCAGGTCGAGGTCGTCGACGACCAGCTCGCGCACCCACTCGACGTGGCGGGCGTAGCTGTGGTCCTCGGTCCGGGTGGGCTTGTCGGAGCGGCCGAAGCCGATCAGGTCGGGGACGATGCAGCGCACCCCGGCCGAGGCCAGCACACCGACCACGTGGCGGTAGAGGTAGGACCAGGTGGGCTCGCCGTGCAGCAGCAGCGCCACCGGGGCGTCGTCGAAGCCCTCCTCGGGACCCACGTCGAGGTAGGCCATCCGCACCGGCTCGTCGCCGCCGTCGGGGTCGGTCAGCTCGGCGTACGACGACTGCCACGGGAAGTCGGGCAGGTCGGCGAAGCACTCGTCGGGGGTGCGCAGGGTCTTCACGAAGGGCTCTCCATCTCGCTGGGCTGGGCTGGGCCGAGTATGTCGGGTCGAGCGGTGGGGCGGGCTACTTCTTCTGGCGCCGGGACCCGCCGTGCCAGTCCTCCTGCACCCCGGTCTCGTCCTCGCTGACACCGAGGGCGCGCAGCTGGGGCAGCTCGCGCAGGCTGCGCTTGAGCTCGGCGAAGCCGGGGAAGGTGGCCAGGCCGACCACGTGGTCCCACAGCGCGCCGGCCTCCTCCTCGCTGGGCAGCCGGCTGATGACCGGGCCGAAGAACGCCGCGCCCTCGGGCGGGGCGATGTGCAGGATGGGCGTGCCGACGTCCTTGCCGGTGAGCGCGAGCGCCTCGTCGGTCTCGGCCTTGAGCTGGGGGTCCCACGCCTCGTCGTCGTAGGCCCGGGCCAGCCCGGCCGGCAGCCCGGCCTCCTCGAGCGCGGCGCGCAGCAGCTCCTGTGCCCGCTCCCCGCCGGGCATCCCGCCGCCCTCGGGGCCGGGGTCGACGTCGAAGATCCGCGAGGTGATCGCGGGGTAGAGCCGCGCCACGGCGTCGGGGCCGTGCGCGTCGCGGGCGGCGGCGCAGACCCGCAGCAGGTGCTTGCCGGCGGTGTGCCCGGCCTCGTACTCCGGCGGGAAGTGGGTGTCGTAGTCGATGTGGGCGTTGAGCAGGCGCAGCGAGATGAAGCGCCACTCCACCTCGTGCCCACGCTGCTCGGCGACCATCCGCACCCACTTGCTGGTCATCCAGGCGAAGGGGCACACGGGGTCGAACCAGAACCGGACGTGCGGCTGTGCCGCGGTGTCAGACATGCGCCCACCCTGCCAGGGCGCTGGTGAGCCCCACCACCACCTGTCCGGGCCGGCTGCATGAGTCACCGGTCGACCGGTGACTCATGCACTTGTCAGGTGTTGCAACACCTGACAAGTGCGCGAACCCCCGGTCGGCCGGGGACTCATGCACGGCGGCAGCGGGTCGGCGGCGCGGGTCAGCTGCCCTGGGCCAGGGCGCGGGAGCGGTCGCGGGCGGCCTCCATGGCGGCCAGGAACGCGGCGCGGACCTTGTGCACCTCGAGCTCGCGCAGCGCGGAGGCGGTGGTGCCGCCGGGCGAGGTGACCTGCTCGCGCAGCACCGTGGGGTGGGTGCCGGTCTCGCGCAGCATCTTGCCGCTGCCCACCAGGGTCTGGATGACCAGGTCGGTGGCGGTGGCGCGGGGCAGGCCGAGGTGGACGCCGGCCTCGATCATCGACTCGACGACGAAGAAGATGTACGCCGGGCCGGAGCCGCTGATCGCGGTGACGGCGTCCTGCTGGCGCTCGGGGATGCGCAGCACCTTGCCGACCGACGACATCAGGGACTCGACCTCGGCGAGGTCGGCGTCGCTGCAGTGCGAGCCCGGGGAGATCGCGGTCATCCCCTCGTCGACCAGCGCCGGCGTGTTGGGCATGACCCGGACGACCGCGACGCCCTCGGGCACGCGTGCCTCGATGTAGGCGGTGGTGATGCCGGCGGCGAGGCTGACGAGCAGCACGCCGGGGCGCAGCACCGGGGCGATCTCGTCGAGCAGGTCGCCCATGTCCTGCGGCTTGACGACCACGGCGATGGTGTCGGCCTTCGCGGCGGCGCTGCGGTTGTCGAGCACGGCGACGCCGTAGCGCTCCTCGAGCTCGTGGGCGCGCTCGGGACGCTTCTCGCCGACCATCAGCCGGTCGACGCGGCGCCCCGCCCGCACCAGGCCCGAGAGCAGGGCCTCGCCCATCACGCCGGCACCCAGGATCGCGGTCTGTGAGGTCATGGCGCCCATCCTCCCAGCCCGCGGCCCGCGGCGCGGGGAGGAGTCACTTCTTGGAGACCAGCGAGCGCGCGAAGAAGGCCAGGTTCTGCGGGCGCTCGGCCAGGCGGCGCATCAGGTAGCCGTACCACTCCTCGCCGTAGGGCACGTAGACCCGCACCGTCTCGCCGCTGCGGGCGAGCCGGCGCTGCTCCTCGGGACGCACGCCGTAGAGCATCTGGAACTCGTAGCTGCCCTGCGGGCGCGCGGAGCGACCGGCCAGCGACGTCGCGATCTCGACGAGCCGCGGGTCGTGGGTGGCGACCATCGGGTAGCCCTGGCCCTCCATCAGCACCTTGAGGCAGCGCACGTAGGAGCGGTCGACCTCGAGCGGGTCCTGGTAGGCCACCGCCTCGGGCTCGGCGTAGGCGCCCTTGCACAGTCGCACCCGCGAGCCCTCGTAGGCCAGCTGGCGGCAGTCGTCCTCGGTGCGGTGCAGGTAGGACTGGAGCACCGCGCCGGTCTCGGGGAAGTCCTTGCGCAGCTCGCGCAGGATCGCCAGCGTCGAGTCGGTGGTCGTGTGGTCCTCCATGTCGAGGGTGACGGTGGTGCCGGCGTTGCGCGCGGCGCGGCAGATCGTGCGCGCGTTCTCCAGCGCGACCCGGTGCCCGCCCTCGGGAGCGACGTCGGTGGGGAGGAACTGCCCGATCGCGCTGAGCTTGAGCGAGACCTCGGTGCCGGGGGTCAGGCCGCGGGTCGACAGGGCGCCCAGCACCTCGACGTACGCCGCCACGGTGGCGTCGGCCTGCGCCCGGTCGGTGGTGTCCTCGCCGAGGAAGTCGAGCGTCGAGCACAGGCCGTCGTCGGCGAGCTCGGCGGCGGCGCGCACGGCGTCGTCGGTGCCCTCCCCGGGCACGTAGCCGCGGACGATGCCGGCCGAGACCGGCAGGGTGCTGACGAGGTTCTTGACCTGCTGGCTGCGGGCGAGCAGGAGCAGCGGCTGCCGGAGAAGGGCCATGCCAGCAGGTTACGTGCCGGGGCGCAGCGCCCGCTCAGGCGGTACGCCGGCGCAGCGTGGCCGCGCCGAGACCCACGGCGGCGAGCACGAAGCCGGCCACCACCGCCAGGTCGCGCCAGGCCTCGCCGGTGCCGGTGGTCGTCGACAGGCTGCGCATGGCGTCGACGGCGTACGACAGCGGCAGCGCGTCGGAGACGGCGCCGAGCACCGGGGGCAGCGCGTCGCGGGGCACGAAGAGCCCGCAGAGCAGCAGCTGGGGGACCACCACGGCCGGCATGAACTGCACGGCCTGGAACTCGCTGCGGGCGAAGGCGCTGACGAACAGCCCCAGGGCGGTGCCGAGCAGCGCGTCGACGACCGCCACGAGCACCAGCATCCACAGCGGACCCGCGATCTCGAGGCCCAGCGGTCCCGCGCTGACCAGCACGGTGACCAGCGACTGCACGACCGCGACCAGCCCGAACGCCAGCGCGTACCCGCCGAGCAGGTCGAGGCGCGCGGTGGGCAGCACCATCAGCCGCTCCATGGTGCCGCCGGTGCGCTCGCGCAGGGTGGTCACGCTGGTGACCAGGAACATCACGGTGAACGGGAAGATCGCCAGCAGCGCCGGCCCGACGCGGTCGAAGGCACCGGGGTCGGCGTCGCTGAACATCCACCACAGCAGCACCACCAGCAGGGCCGGCAGCAGGAGCAGCATCGCCATCGTGCGGTGGTCGCGGCGCAGCTGGGTCAGCACCCGGGCGGCGACCGCGAGGGTCACGCGCGCACTCATCGGCCCTCCTCCACCAGCGCCAGGAAGGCTTCCTCGATGCTCCGGGCGCCGGTGCGCCCGAGCAGGCCCGCCGGGCTGTCGTCGGCGACCAGGCGGCCCTCGCGCATCAGCAGCAGCCGGTCGCAGCGCTCGGCCTCGTCCATCACGTGGCTCGAGACGAGCACGGCCGCGCCGTCCGCGGCCAGGTCGTGGAAGCGGTCCCAGAGCCGGGCGCGCAGCACCGGGTCGAGACCGACCGTGGGCTCGTCGAGCACCAGCAGCGGGGGCCGGCCCAGCAGCGCCACCGCCAGCCCCACCCGGCCGCGCTGGCCGCCGCTGAGCCGGCGGACCACGTCGCCGCGGTGGGCGGTGAGGTGCACGACCTCGAGCACCCGGTCGACCTCGTCGGCGCCGACGCCGAGCACCCGGGCGAAGAAGGCGAGGTTCTCGGCGACGCTGAGGTCGTCGTAGACCCCCGCGGCCTGGGTGGCGTAGCCGACCCGGGCGCGCACCGCCCGGCTGCCCGCCGGGTGGCCCAGCACGCGCACGCTGCCGCTGTCGACGACCTGGCTGCCGACCAGCGCGCGCATCAGCGTCGACTTGCCGCCGCCGGAGGGGCCGAGCAGTCCGGTGACGCCGTGGCCCAGCCGCAGGTCGAGGCCCGGCAGCACCGTGCGGCCCCCGCGTCGTACGACGAGCGAGGCGAGGTCCGCGACCGGTGGCGGGTCAGGTGGCAGCGACCGCGAAGTGCTCACGGGCGAACTCCAGCGACTCGCGCAGGTCGGCCTCGCGCTCCTCGCGGGAGTCGCAGCGCCGGGTGTTGATCTCGAGGACGATGTCGCCGTCGAACCCGGCGCCGGCCAGGTGGCGCAGGAAGCCGGCGGCGTCCATGTGGCCGCGGCCGGGCACCAGGTGCTCGTCCTTCGGGGAGCCGGTGCCGTCGGTGAGGTGGACGTGGCGCAGCCGGCCGCCCAGGCGGGTGGCCATCTCGACCGGGTCGTCCTCGGCGATGGCGGCGTGCGACAGGTCGATGGTGGTGCTCGCGTAGGCCTCGTCGGAGGGGTCCCAGCCGGGCAGGTACATCTCCATGCCGGCCCCGGCCTTGGCGGTCACCTGCGCACGCCAGGGGTACATGTTCTCGACGGCGAAGGCGAGCCCGGTGGACTCCTCGAGGGCGGCGATGCCGTCGACGAACCCGCGGGCGTACTCCTTCTGCCACCGGAACGGCGGGTGCACCACCACGGTGCCCGCGCCGACCGCGTGCGCCATCTCGGCGGAGCGCTCGAGCTTGCCCCACGGCTCGGTGCCCCAGACCCGCTGGGTGAAGAGCAGGCACGGGGCGTGCACCGCGCAGACCGGCATCTCGTGGTGCTCGGAGAGCTGCTGGACCGCCGCGGTCTGCTGGCTCAGCGCGTCGATGCCGACCATCACCTCGACCGCGTCGTAGCCGAGCTGGGCGGCGTACGCGAACCCGTGGGCGGTCGACTCGGGGTAGACCGACGAGGTGGACAGGCCGATGCGGGTGCTCACTGCGGGCCTCTCAGCCCAGCACGCTGAGCTGGTCGAGGCGCTCGAGGATGACGCCCTCGCGCAGCGCCCAGGGGCAGATCTCGAGCTCGTCGAGGTCGAAGATGTCCATGCACGCCTCGGCGACCAGCGCGCCGGGCACGACCTGGTGGGCGCGGCTGGCCGAGACGCCGGGCAGCGCGGCCAGCTCGTCGTGGCTCATGGCCACCAGCTTGGGGATCCACTCCGACAGCGCGCCCAGCGCCAGGGCGCGCGGCACCAGCGGCCCCTCGGAGGAGGACGCGGCCCCGCAGATGCGGGCCAGGGAGCGGAACGTCTTGGAGGTCGCCGCGGCCGTGTGCGGCGCGCCGGCGCGCAGCAGGTGTCCGGCGTCGCGGGCGATCTCGGCGCGGATCCGGCGGCGCAGCGCCCGGATCGCCTCGTCGTCGGGCCGACCGGCGGCGAAGTCGGAGCGGGCCAGGCGCGCCGCGCCCAGCGGCAGCGACCAGGCCACGTCGGGGGCCTCGTCGGGCCCGCCGGCGATCTCGAGCGAGCCGCCGCCGATGTCGAAGACCGCGAGCCGTCCGGCCGACCACCCGAACCAGCGGCGCACCGCCAGGAACGTCAGGCGCGCCTCGTCCTCGCCCGAGAGCACCGCGATCCGCACACCGGTGCGCTCGTGGACGTGGTCGAGCACCTCGTCGGCGTTGGCCGAGTCGCGCACCGCGGAGGTGGCGAAGGCCAGCATGTCCTCGCAGCCCTTGTCCTCGGCGACGGCCAGCGCCTGGGCGGCGAAGGCGGTCAGCGCCTCGACGCCCGCCTCGGAGACCGCGCCCGTGTCGGGACCCTCGAGCACCAGGTGCTCGGCGAGGCGCAGCGGCTCCTTGTAGGAGTACGCCGGCAGCGGCGCGGCGCCGCCGTGGGCGTCGACGACCAGCAGGTGCCCGGTGTTCGAGCCGATGTCGAGGACGCCCAGCCGCATGGGACCAACGTACTCCCCGGGGCTCGAGGGGGCCGTAGGGTGTGCCGGTGCCCGAAGTGGACCTCGTCTTCCCCCGCGCCTGGGTCGAGTTCGTCAACCCCGACGACCACGACGAGGTGCTGCGCTGCGACCTCACGTGGCTGACGTCGTCGTACACCTGCATCTTCGGCCAGGGCTGTCCCGGGATCTTCGCCGACGCCCCCGACGTGGGCTGCTGCACGCTGGGCGCGCACTTCGCCGACGACGCCGACGAGGAGCGGGTGGCCGGCTTCGTCGACCGGCTCGCCCCGCACCAGTGGCAGCAGCACCCCGGCCGCCCGGTCTCCCGCGACGACTGGGTCGAGCTCGACGACGAGGGTGCGCGCAAGACCCGGGTCACCGAGGTCGACGGCCAGCAGGCCTGCATCTTCCAGAACCGGCCCGGCTTCGCCCCCGAGGACCCCGAGGCCGGCCCCGGCGGCGCCGGCTGCGCGCTGCACGGACTGGCGCTCGACCTCGACCTGCACCCGCTGGAGACCAAGCCCGACGTGTGCTGGCAGCTGCCGATCCGCCGCACCTTCCGCGAGGTCGAGCGCGCCGACGGCACCGGGTACACCGAGGTCAGCATCGGCGAGTACGACCGGCGCGGCTGGGGTCCCGGCGGGCACGACCTCGACTGGTACTGCTCGGGCAACACCGAGGCGCACGTCGCCGTCGAGCCGGTCTACGTCACCAACGCCGCCGAGCTGCGCGAGCTCATGGGGGCGGCGGCGTACGACGAGCTGGTGCGGCACTGCGAGGCGCACCTGCGCTCGCGCTCGGCGCTGGCGCTGCACCCCGCCGACCCGCGCTGACCCGGACTCTCGACGTCGAGAGAACCGACCCCGCCGTCACGGCCGGTCTTTGCGGAGTTCACAATCGTCGGTATGCGCCTGGACCACCTCTCCTACGCCGCCGGACCCGACGGACTCGCCAGCACCGCGCAGCGGATCGGCGGCCTGCTCGGCCGGGAGTTCACCGACGGCGGCATCCACCCGCGCTTCGGCACCCGCAACATGGTGCTGCCGCTGGCGCAGGACACCTACCTCGAGATCGTGGAGGTCCTCGACCACCCGGCCTCCGACAAGGCGCCGTTCGGCCAGGCCGTGCGCGCCCGCTCGGCGCTCGGTGGCGGCTGGCTCGGCTGGGCCGTCGCGGTCGACGACATCTCGGTCGCCGAGCAGCGCCTGGGCCGCGAGGCCGCGCAGGGCAGCCGGCACCGCCCCGACGGCACCGAGCTGCGCTGGAAGCAGATCGGCATCAACGGGTTGATGGCCGACCCGCAGCTGCCGTTCTTCCTGCAGTGGGAGGTGCCCGCCGAGCTGCACCCCAGCCACGGCGCCGACGACTCCTACGCCCTGGCCTGCCTCGAGATCGCCGGCGACCCGCTGCGCGTGAGCGAGTGGCTCGGCGAGCCCGTCGAGGCCCCGCTCGAGGACGTCAAGGTCGAGTGGGTCGCCCCGCACGGCACCCCCGGCGTGATCGCCGTGCAGATCCAGACCCCCGGCGGCCTGGTCCGGCTCTGAGCGCGACGCCCGGGGCGACGGGCCGGCCGGAGCTGCCCGAGGGCACCCGGCCGAGCCCCAACATCTGGCACCACACCGACACCTACGAGCTCGAGAACCACGCCTTCGATCCCGACGGCCTGGTCGAGGCCGCGATCGAGCGGCTCGGCGGCTGGGCCGGGCGCGACGTGCTCGACCTCGGCTGCGGCACCGGCTTCCACCTGGGCCGCTTCGCCCGCGCGGCCGCCTCGGTGACCGGCGTCGAGCCGCACCCCGACCTGCGCGCCATCGCCACCCGGCGCACCCGGCGGCTGCCGGGGGTCCGCGTGCTGGCCGGCACCGCCCAGGAGCTGCCGCTGCCCGACGCGAGCACCGACGTGGTGCACGCGCGCTGGGCCTACTTCTTCGGCCCCGGCTGCGAGCCCGGGCTCGCCGAGCTCGAGCGGGTGGCCCGCCCCGGGGCGGCGGCGTACGTCGTCGACAACGACGCGAGCCGCTCGACGTTCGGCGCCTGGTTCGCGCGCGGCTTCCCCGAGCACCCCTCGCCCGCGGTGAAGCGGGAGTTCTGGACCGCCCACGGCTGGCAGCGCGAGCCGGTGCTGACCCGCTGGTCCTTCGACTCCCCCGCCGACCTCGAGGCCGTGGTGCGCATCGAGCTGCCGGGGCCCGCCGCCGAGGAGGCGCTGGCCGAGCACCGCGCCGCCGGGGGCGGCACCGAGGTCGAGTACGCCGTCGACGTGTGGTGGCGCCGATTCTGAGCGCGCCGCCCCTCAGCGCCGGTCGGGTCCCGAGGAGTCGCGGACCACCAGCGAGGGCGAGAGCAGCACGCCCTGCTGGGCCACGCGCGGTCGACCCAGCAGGCCCTCGAGCGCGGTCACGATCTCGACGGCGACGTCCTCGAGCGGCTGGCGCACCGAGCTCAGCCCCGGGCGCACCACCTGGGCGACCTGCGAGTCGTCGAAGCCGACGACCGCGACGTCGTCGCCGACCCGCAG